>CAMXOH010000008.1 GCA_947245485.1 uncultured Clostridia bacterium
CTTCGGTTTGCTCGACTACCTCTTCCGCCGTTTGCTCCGCGGCGGGTTCTTCAACCTTTTCCGCGATTTCTTCGGCAGGCTGTTCCTCGACAGGTTCCTCGGTTTGCTCCGCTACCTCTTCCGCCGTTTGTTCTGCGGCGGGTTCTTCAACCTCTTCCGCCACTTCCTCGACAGGCTGTTCTTCGACGGGTTCCTCGGTTTGCTCCGCTACCTCTTCCGCCGCTTCCGAAGAGTCAGTTACGGGGTCGTCGGTTGCCGTATTCTCATCCGTCGGCGCGGGGAGCTGTGGACGGACGGGCATAGACAGCGACTGCTGAGCGGGCGCCGCCTGAGCTTCCGAAACGCAAACTTGTTTATTTTCCTTTTTGTGTTTGGCAATTTTGACAATGCAAACGATTATGCCCGTTAAAGCAAGAACACCGACAGCCGCGCACACTGCGAGCACCGTAATTACCGTCGATGAGATATTCAGCGCATAAAACATAATAAATTCTCCTTTCGTTTTTTCGGACAAAGCATTTAAATCAAGGCAAATTATTTACCGTAACGGAAAATAATTTGCGCGAACTTTATTCAGATTGCATTATATCACAAAATTTCGACGCGGTCAACCCCCAAAAATTGCAAAATAAATGTGTTTATACTATTTTATGCCATACGCGGACGCAGTGTTTCCGTACCCGCCGCCCTTTTGCAAAAGTTAAATGCAAACAACCGCGCGTGAAACACTCGCGCGGTTGTTTAATTCAATAATCTTCCGTAAAGCGGTGCTTTACTCCGCTTTTGTCTTTATAAGCTATCAGTGTTTTTAAACTCACGTTTTCCACACTGCGGAAAATATTCTGCTCGATACCCGAATCCTCGGATTCGAGTTTTCTTATAAGCTGTTTGACTTTAAGCCTTTTCCCCCCGTCCTCGGGACTCGCCGCGCCGTTTTCTGTGAACTTGCACGCGCATTGAATGAATTTAAGTCCGTTGTAATCGCGCCACGCCTTAATCGTATCTTCGCGTATCAGATACATAGGTCTTATAAGTTGCATTCCTTCGAAATTCGCGCTCTTCAATTTCGGCATCATCGTCTGAACCTGTCCGCCGTACAGCATACCCATTAAAATGGTTTCGATTACGTCGTCGTAATGGTGCCCGAGCGCGATTTTGTTACAACCCAAATCCTGCGCCCTGTGATACAGATGTCCCCTGCGCATGCGCGCGCAAATGTAGCACGGAGAATTTTCCATATTGAACACGCTGTCGAAAATATCCGTTTCGAATACCGTAAGCGGTATATTCAAAAGCCGCGCATTCTCCTCTATTACCCGACGGTTCTCCGCGCTGTAACCGGGGTCCATTACGAGAAAGACAAGCTCGAACGGAACTTTATTGTGCCGCTTCAATTCCTGAAACAGCTTCGCCATTACGAACGAATCCTTTCCTCCCGAAATGCAGACTGCAATTTTATCGTTCGGCTGAATTAGCTCGTATTCCACAATCGCTTTGGTGAAGCGCGAGAAAAGTTTTTTATGAAATTTTTTTCTTATGCTTTTCTCCGCGCGTTCCGCGGTTTCGGCGATTTCTGCTGCGTGTATTTCGTTTTCCATACCCTATATTTTAAACGCCGCGCGCGTTTTCGTCAAGAACTTTAAAGAGATTAACCCTCCCGCGCTTGATTATAAAAGAAAAACAATGTATAATAATTAAAGAAATAAACCAAAGAGAGGTTCTCAAATGAAGATGACTTACGGCATAAAGGACAGACCTAAGCCGTTACAGCTTACTCTGTTCGCCTTGCAACAGTTGCTCGCCATACTTGCGGCGACTATCGCCGTTCCGATGATTATCGGACACGATATGTCCATTTCCGCCGCGCTTTTCGGCGCGGGCGTCGGCACAATCGTGTATTTGCTTTTTACGAAATTCAAAAGTCCCGTCTTTCTCGGAAGTTCGTTCGCCTTTCTCGGCTCTATGTCGGCGGCGTTCGCGGGCGGGGTTTCGATGTCGCTCGGCTATCTCGGACTCATAATCGGCGCGGCGCTTGCGGGACTCGTATACGTCGCAATCGCGGTTGCGGTTAAGTTCGCGGGCGTTGGCTGGATAGATAAAATTATGCCCGCCGTAGTCATAGGACCTACGGTAGCGATTATAGGACTTTCGCTTGCGGGCAACGCCATAGGCGATATAACGTCGGGCAATGTTTCGGTAGACGTGATTATAGAACAGGTTGTAGAAACGGTAGACGGAAACGTTACGCTTCTCGTTCCCTCCAAAAAGATGCTTTGCTCGCCCTATCTTGCATTGCTTTGCGGACTTGTCACCCTCGGCGTAACGATAGTCTGTTCGGTATACGGAAAGAAACTAATGAAAATGATTCCCTTTATCATAGGCATTCTTTCGGGTTATGCGCTTGCGGCAACGCTTACGGGAATAGGACACGCGGCAAACGTCGACGCGATGAAGATAATAGATTTCAGCAAGTTCAAAAATATGCAGTGGTATCCCGACTTTGCATTCCTTACGGCGTTCAAAGGCGGTTACACCGCAGGCGATGCGGGTTCAATCGGAGCGTATATAGGTACAATCGCAGTGGCGTATATTCCCGTCGCGTTCGTTGTATTCGCGGAACATATCGCAGACCATAAAAACATTTCCTCGATAATAGAAACCGATTTACTCAAAGACCCCGGGCTCACGAGAACATTGCTCGGCGACGGTATCGGTTCTATGGCGGGCGCGTTCTTCGGCGGATGCCCCAACACGACTTACGGAGAGTCCGTCGGTTGCGTGGCAATTTCGGGAAACGCTTCCATTGTTACCATTTTAGCTACGGCGGCGCTTGCAATTATCGTTTCGTTCATAGCTCCGTTCATCACTTTCCTTGCGACGATTCCCAGTTGCGTTATGGGCGGCGTCTGCATCGCGCTCTACGGATTTATCGCGGTATCGGGACTTAAAATGGTTCAGAACGTAGACTTGGGCGATAACAGAAATCTGTTTGTCGTCTCGGTAATTCTCATCGCAGGCGTCGGCGGAATGGCGCTCAGCTTCGGTGCGGTGACAATAACCGAAGTTGCGTGCGCGCTCATACTCGGCATACTCACAAATTTGCTTGTCAGAATTAAAATCAGAAAAAATTCCGAACCCGAACAAATCGCATTACCCATAGAAGAACTTTCAAAATGCGAAACAAAGGAAGAAACGGCGGAAAACGCTGAGGAGAATAATAATGAAAAATTATAAAAACGTATTTGTTTTCGACCACCCCCTCATCAAGCACAAAGTCGCGATTTTACGCGACAAGAAAACGGGTATGAAGGAGTTCAGGGAACTCGTTGAAGAAATCACCACTATGATGACTTACGAAAGTATGCGCGACGTCGAGCTTGTTCCAGTTAAAGTGGAAACGCCGCTCGAAGTTACCACCCAGTACAGAGTACCCGAAGAGAGCGTTGCGATTGTTCCCATTCTCCGCGCGGGACTCGGAATGGTGAACGGCGTACACAAAGTTTTCCCCACAGCGCGCGTAGGGCATATAGGAATGTACCGCAACGAAGAAACGCTCGAACCGCAGGAGTACTACTGCAAACTGCCCGACGGAATAGAGAAAAAGACAGTATTCCTCGTAGACCCTATGCTTGCAACGGGCGGCTCGGCTTGCGACGCGCTCGACGCGCTTAAAAAACGCGGTTGCAAAAAGATTAAATTTATGGCGATAATCGCCGCGCCCGAAGGCATTGAAAAAGTTGCCGAAGCGCACCCCGATATTCCCGTATATATCTCAACTCTTGACAGGGAACTGAACGAACACGGATACATTCTCCCCGGACTCGGCGACGCGGGCGACAGACTGTTCGGCACGAAGTAAATAAAAAGATGCCGTTTCCTGCGGAAACGACGCCTCAGAACATACCGTTTATTACCGAGTTGTCAGACTAATTACAATTTCGCTGATAGGATTTGTAAACAGTAACTAGGTACAGTCCTACCTAAAATATGCCCATTAGCGAAAAAATATTAAATTGTTCTGACAATTTTTATTATACCAAAATATTTCTTTTATGTCACTGGAAAAAATTTTTTAATTTTATTTAAAACAAATTATCCGCAGCCTAAACTTAGTCAATTTTATTAATATCACACAAATTCTAAACTTTTATATTGAGGTGCGCAAAGCGTCGGCAATACTTTGCCTCGCGCGAACAGTGGCTTCTCGTCCATTGACGGCATACACAAACAGGCGCCCGCTTTTAGCGGGCGCCTGTTTGTGGTGTGTCCGTCGGGGTTCGAACCCGAACCGAAGGCGTCGGAGGCCTTTATGGTATCCAATTCCACCACGGGCACATAATTTTATCAATGCAATTTAAACGCGTTCTGTTCGCCGTCGTAATAATAGCCGAGCGTGGAAAGACGGTTTATGATTTCGTCTTCTTCTACTCCCTCTTCTTCGCACAGTTCCGAAAGTGAGCAATAATTATCCCTCAACTTGGTATTTATTATCGAAAGCAATATGCAGGCGTCGTCAGGCAAATACATAAAACAATTATAACATATTTTTTTTTATTTGCAAATTATTCTAATGCCGTGTTATAATATCGTTGAAAAAGAATTTGAACCGTTTTTTTAACGAACAATGCAGAAATTAAAGCTATTTCAAGCCAAATGAAATTACACGGGGAACTGAAATTATGAATAAGACGGCAGTAGTCGGAATGAGCGGCGGCGTAGATTCCGCCGCGGCGGCGCTTTTGCTCAAAGAGCAAGGCTACAACGTAATAGGACTTTATATGCTTAACTGGGAAGAAGAGGACGAACGCGGAGTCTGTTCCGCCGACGCCGATTATGCTGACGTACAGCGCGTCTGCTCTTGGTTGCAAATCCCCTTTTACAGCGTCAATTTTTCAAAGCAATACCAAAAGAGAGTATTCGATTATTTTCTCGAAGAATACAGGGCGGGCAGAACGCCGAACCCAGACGTTTTATGCAACCGCGAGATAAAGTTCGGACCGTTCCGCGAATACGCGCTAAGCATGGGCGCGGACTTTGTGGCAACGGGGCATTACTGCGGAATAGAACACACGCCCGACGGCGGACACAGTCTTTTGAAAGCAGTTGACGAAAACAAGGACCAGACTTACTTTTTAAATCAGGTGCGCGAAGAACAGCTTGCAAACGTACTCTTCCCCCTGTCGGGATTGACTAAAACCGAAGTAAGAAAAATAGCCGAAGACGCAGGACTTGCCACGGCGAAAAAGAAAGATTCCACGGGAATTTGCTTTATCGGCGAACGCAACTTCCGCAAATTTTTACAAAGCTATCTTCCCGCTCAACCCGGAAAGATACTTACCCTCGACGGAAAACCCGCGGGCGAGCATATCGGACTTATGTACTACACCATAGGGCAACGCAAGGGGCTCGATTTAGGCGGACGGCAAGGCGAAGAAGGCAGATGGTTCGTAGTGAAAAAAGACTTGAAAAATAATATTCTGTACGTTTCGCACGGGGACGAAAGTCCGCTCTATTCGAAGGCTTGCAGAGCATTAAATCCCAACTGGATTTGCTTTAACCCGCCGCATTCCTTTGAATGCACGGCAAAATTCAGATACCGCCAACCAGAACAGAAAGTCAAAGTCACTCTTGACAAAGACGGAGTTTTAATCGAATTCGAACAGCCGCAACGCGCCGTTACGGAAGGGCAATACGCGGTGTTCTACGACGAAACCGCCTGCCTCGGCGGCGCGGTTATCGACAGCGTAATTTATTAAGCGGCGCGCCGCAAAAAAACGGTTTTTTATAAAGAAGGAGGAAATTATGAACATAAAAAAATTAACGGCACTATTACTTGCACTCTCAGTGGGCGCGGGAACAGCCGCCCTTTCCGCTTGCAAGGACAAAACGCCAGATAAAGATACTCCGCCTATTACGGCGACTGAAACGATGCCCGAGTTCAACTGTAAAACTTACGACAATACAGCTTTCAGCGACTATTCCGAAGACGGCACTGTCGAGTGCGAGAACCTGCCCGCGCAGTGGGAAGAATACGGCGCGGGAGACCCTTATATATTCCGACACGACGGAACGTATTATCTTTACGTTTCCACAAGAGACCATATGCGCGGAATACGGGCATGGAAGAGCCGTAACCTTATAAACTGGACGCCCTGCCGCGGCGAGGGACTCGAAGAGGGTTACGTCTGTAACGAAAGCATAACGGAAACGGCTTACGCCCCCGAAGTGTTTTACTTCAACGGTAAATTCTATATGTACACGAGTCCCGACGGCAGAGGACACTATATTTTAACCGCCGACAGTCCCGAAGGTCCTTTCATCCAAGCAACGCAAAATTTCGGAATGTCAATCGACGGCTCGGTATTCATTGACGATGACGAAAGTATGTACTTTCTGAACGCGAGCGGAGAGGGAATCGAAATACGCACAATGGAGTCTCTCGAAAGCATACCGGGGAACGCAACCGTGCTTAAAAACACAAAAATGGGTTGGACGGAAGGTCCGATGCTAATAAAGCGCGACGGCATTTACTATCTCACCTATACGGGCGTTCACGTAATAAGTCCGGGATACAAAATCGCTTACAGCACCGAACTCGACGGAAACAAAATCAATTCCCCCGACGCATTCTCGCTCGGCACGGAAAATCCGATTTTACAGTCTACCGTTCAAGATTTTAACGGACTCGGACACAGTTCAACCGTGCTCGGTCCCGATATGGACAGCCACTACATAGTTTACCACAGTCTGCACGAACTGACAGGGCACGGCCCGTGGCGCAGTATGAATATAGACAGACTTATTTTCAACGGCACGCAGATGTCGGTTGACGGCTCGGCTTCGGCCTCGGTTGCGCCGAGGTTGCCCGAATTTTATTCCGACGGCACCGCGGGCGATAACTTCAAAGACGAGAACGGAATGCGCATTTCCTCCTCTTCTTCTAAAAAAGTGTTCACGGCGGAATTTAATTACACGGGCAACGCGAAGTGCATTGTCGGTTATAACGGCGTTAACGATTACGCGTACGTTCAAGCCGATTACGAAAATCACAGCATAACGCTCTATTCGGTAAAGAACGGAAAGGAAAGCAAAGTTGCCGAAGGAAAACTCAAAAACGATTTCTCTCCCGACGCTCTGCACACGGTGCGGGTAGCGTACGCGGACGGCAAAGCCGACGTATATTTTGACAATATGTGCAAGCTCCGCAACGCGGAAATAGAAATTTCCGCAGGCAAAATAGGGCACGAGGGCGGAGATATGTCATACGTGGCATTCTCCGATACGGCGAAAGGCTATTCGGACAAAAAGGAATTAAAACAGTCCGGCGCGGAAATAGGCTCTTCCACATACCTTCCCGACGGAGAGTACGAAAATCTTAACTCCCATAAACTTACGGGCGGCTCTGCCCTTTCCGAATTCGATGCGTTCGGGAACGACGACAAGGCTTACAACGGCGCGCTCGAACTTAAACTGACGGAAGAGGGCGATTTCGTAAGATACCCCGTGTATTTCCGCGAAAGCGGCACGTACGTTTTATCAATGACTTACAACATAAAATACGGCGGGAAAAAGCTCGGCGTTCAAATCAATCTGGACGAAGTAAAAAGTGTTACTCTTCCCGAAGTCGAAACATCCGACGGCGAACTCGTAAAAACGGTTGTCGCGCGGTTCGAGGTTAAAAAGGGCGCCAATTTGATTTCTTTCCACGCCGCGAAAAACGACGTAGGATTCATCTCGTTTACCGCAAAGAAAATTACGGAAGGAATTGTAGAAGAAACACTTATTTCCGCCGCCGAAAGCGCGGATTACGCTACCGATTATGCGATTTCCGACGACGGGCACACGAGCTCGCCCAACCGCAGAATGCTCGCCTACTTCGGCGGAATTTACGGCGACGCGGAAATCAGCGTGGATATTAAGACGAAAACAATGAACGGCAAGAGCGCGGGCATTGTCTTGCGCGCGGGTAATTTCGCCGACACCGTACACGACAACGAAAACTCTTTACAGGGTTACTACGTTGGGGTTAACAGCAATTCGGTATTCGTTAAACGCTGTAATTATAATTACACGCCGCCTTTGCTTCAAAGCTCTCTTCACGGACTAAACTTGGTAGAACGGTTCAACCTTAAAGCCGTAATTAAAGGCAACGTTATTTCCGTTTACATAAACGATTACGAAATGTATACGTTCAGCATTGCGTTTGCAATACCTTGCGGAACTTTCGGACTGTACAGCGACGGCGCGTCCGTAAGTTACACGAATCTTACTATCAAACCTCTCTGATTACACAGTTTAAATTTAAAGATTACGCGGCGGGGATGCCAAGCATCCCCGCCGCTTTAATTTATTAGTTCTTTCATTTAAGCGCGCCGCACTGTTCCTCGCGGAACTGTTTGAGATAAAGTTCATAATAATGTCCGCGCTTTGCGAGAAGCTCGGCGTGAGTGCCGCGCTCGATTATCTTTCCGCCGTCCACCACCAAAATCACGTCGGCATTTTTTACGGTTGAAAGTCTGTGGGCGATAATAAAACTCGTTCTGCCCTCCATCAGTTTTTCAACGGCGTCCTGTACGAGCTTTTCGGTGAGAGTGTCAATCGACGCAGTAGCTTCGTCGAGCACGAAAATAGCGGGTTCGGCGAGTATAGCCCTTGCAAACGACAAAAGCTGTTTTTCGCCCGCGGAGAGGTTGTTTCCGCCCTCGCCGAGTTCGCTGTCGTATCCTCCCATACGGGCGATGATTTGTTCGGCGTTGACTTTTTTAACCGCGGCGTCAAGTTCCGCGTCCGTGGCGTCGGGTTTTCCGTACAGAAGATTTTCCCGCACCGTACCCGAAAAAAGGTGCGGCGTTTGAAGAACGTAACCGATATTGGCGTGAAGCCAGCCGACGGAACGCTCCCGCACGTCCTTTCCGTCTATTGTAATCGCACCCGAAGTCGGTTCGTAAAACCTGCAAACGAGGTTGACGAGCGTGGATTTTCCCGCGCCCGTTTCGCCTACAATAGCTACGTTCGTGCCTTTGGGAACTTTAAGATTGAAATTTTCGAGCACGTATTCTTCGCCGTCGGGATATTTGAAACTTACGTTTTTAAATTCTATATCGCCTTGAATTTTCTCCCAATTTTCACGCTTATGGTTGAAACTGTCGCCGTATTTTTCGATAACTTCGGGCGAATCTTTCACGTCGCTCTCCGTATTTAAAAGCGCGGTGAGCCTTTCGAGATTTACCTTAACGCCTATAATATCGGCAATGGCTCCGACCGCCCAGGTAACGGGCGCGACGAGTCCCTGCGCGTAAGTCATAAACACGCTGAGCGTGCCTATGCCTATTACTTGTTCGGCGGTTATTTTGCCGCCGTACCAAAGCACCGCCGCAAGCGCCGCCGAAGACACGAACGTTATAATCGAAAAGAACAGCGAGCGGTAAAAGACGAGCTTCATACTCTGTCTTTTCATTTCCGCTGTATCGGCAAAGAAATCGGCGTCGAGCTTGTTTTCTACCGACAGCGATTTCGTAGTCGGCGCGCCGGTAATTCCTTCGTTGAATCCCGCCGTGATTTTGGCGTTAATCTCCCTTTCCCTGCGGTTGAGCTTTGTAAGTTTTTTCTGGAACAGCACGGTAGCAACGGCTATGACGGGAACTATGCCGAGTACGCAGAGCGCAAGCAGGGCGTTCTGCACGAACATAACCGCAATGGCGCCTATAACGTAAACAAGGTGTCTTATTCCGTGGTTGCCGTCCCATACCACTATACCGCCGATTTTCTCGGTGTCGCTCATTACCCGCGCGTGTATCGTGCCGACGGAAGTCACGTTGAAAAACGATACCGACAGAGTCTGTATATGGTTGAACGCCGCGCGGCGCATATCGCGCAACAGGAACATTTCAAGGTTCATTCCCCCGCGCGTTTCTATGTATTGAAACGCCGAGGAAGCTACTATCAAAGCACAGTAAGCGGCAATGAAGGGCGCCAGCCCCGAAAGCGTGTTCCCTGCTATAAAATTATCGATTGCGTACCTTTGGAAAAGCGGCGCGATGATGCTGAGCGCGCTAATGCCGAGTTCGCAAATAAGCATTATAATCCAAAGTTTTTTATGCACTTTCAAAAATCTTCCGAGCGTGGCGAAAGAAGCGCGCGTATTTACCGTATTCATACCCCGCCCCCTTTCAGCTCTTCGGGCAGAGCCGCCTGCAATTCGTAAATGCGCGAATATATTCCGCCCCTTGCCAACAGCTGTTCGCTCGTTCCGCTTTCGGCGATTTTGCCGCCGTCGAGAACGATTATATTGTCCGCGTCCATAACGGTTGTCACCCTGTGCGAAATTATTATGACGGTGGAATTGCCGAACTTGTTTTTGAGATTGGCTCGTATAGCGGTGTCCGTTTCGGTATCGACAGCCGACAGCGAATCGTCCAGAACAAAGTAAGGCGTGTTTCTCAAAAGCGTCCTCGAAAGCGCGACGCGCTGTTTCTGTCCGCCCGAAAGAGTGACACCCCGCTCGCCCACGACCGTGCCGTAACCGTTCACAAACCCCTCTATGCTGTCGTGCACGCAAGCCGTCTTTGCCGCGCTTTCTATATCCGCCTGCGAAGCGCCGTCCGCGGCAAGCGCAATATTTTCCCCGACGCTGCGGGAATACACGTAGCCGTCCTGCAATACAAGACCTATATTGCCCCTGAGCGTAGCGAGGGGAATTTCTTTTATATTCTTTCCGCCTATGTAAATATTACCCGAAACCGGCTCGTAAAGCCTTGAAAGAAGATAAGCGAGCGTGGATTTGCCGCTGCCCGTTCCGCCGAGCACGCCGAGAACTTCGCCCTCTTTCACGGTTAAGTTGATATTTTCAAGCACGGGTTTGCCGGCTTCATATCCGAAGCTTACGTTTTCGAAAACCACGTCGCCCGAAAGTTTGCCTTCGTATGCGCCGCAATCCTCGGCTTCCTGCGTCAAAACTTCGTCTATTCTGCCGAGCGCAACGCCCGCGCGCGACATATGCGAAATAATTCTGCCCAGCTCCCGCAAGGGCGCGATTAACAGCGCGTTATAGGAAAGAAACGCCACGAACCCGCCCGAGGTGAGCGTGCCGTTTATGCACATAACCGTTCCCGCAACGAGCAGTATGAGCATTTGAAGCGTGTTCATAAATTCGGTGCTCGACCAATACAGCGCGGTTACTTTGCCAGTCTTGACCCAAAGTCCCGTATAGTATTCGTTCTGTTTTTCGAATCGTTCTCTCTCGTATCTCTCCCTGCCGAACGCGCGCACAACCCTTACGCCCGTAATGTTTTCCTGCGCGCAGGCGGACAGGACGCCCTCCTGTTCGTCGCACATTCTGAACCTTTTGTGCATCACTATGCGGAAAGCCATAGATATGCCCGTTATAACCACTATGAGCGCGGACGAAATCGCGGCGAGCGCGGGGTTCATAAGAAACATAAAAACAACGGAAATTACTATCGTAATTATTATACGGAACAGTTGGAGCATTTGGTTTGAAATGAAGTTTGAAAGGTTCCATATATCCGAAGTACAGCGCTGAATTATATCGCCCGTGCTGTTTTCGCTGTGCCGCGAAAGCGGAAGTCTTTGCACGTGCGTGAACAGCGAATTGCGCATTCTTAAAACCATTTTTTGGTTGCCGTTGCTGTTATAGTAATTGTTTATAAAAGTGAAAAGCGCGTTTATAAACGCAATAACCGCGATTGCCGCGGCTATTACCCAAATGTTGTCTTTTATAAAACTTATACCGCCGAGCGCGTCCGAAAAGAGCTTAAACCCTTTTGATACGGGTTTGTCGCCGAGGACGCTGTCAATGGCGAAACTTATGAGCAACGGCAGTACCGTAGTGCACAGTACGCACACCGTGTTTGCGGCGATTGCCGCCGCAAAGTCGGGTATACTGCCTTTCAGAAAAGTTCCGAGCCGCCCCGACTTTTTATTTTTACGCATTATTAAAATCCTTTTATTATTTCGCCCGTAAGTTCTTTTAAGAGCGCGACGCCGAGTTCGACGTTGCTTTCAACGTCCTGCATTGCCGCAATGCCGTTGAAGGTATGAATATATCTTACGGGTATGCCCGCGACTATTACGGGCGTTCCGCCGTTTGCGGAAATTATATAAGCTCCGTTATTGCCCCCGCCCGAACGCACGGCAAGCTGAACTTTTATGCCGTGAGTCTTTGCCGTCTGACAGGCAAAAGAAGTAAAGCGTGGAGTGCAGATGACAGTCGCGTCCATATGGCGTAGCATTACGCCGCCTTTTAACGCGTCCTGTATCATATACGACGGCGCGGAAGTATCGTCCGCAGGACAGCCTTCGAAACAAATAGCGCAGTCGGGTTTAACCCTGTGCATTGCCGCCGTTATTCCGCGCTCCCCAACTTCTTCCTGCGAGGAGATTACCCCGAAAACATCCACCGCCGAATCGCAGTCTTTCATCTTTTTAAGACACATAAGCATTGCCGCGACGCCCAACCTGTCGTCGAACGCTTTGCCGTGGAGTATGCCGTGCTTTTTGTCGTATTCAAACGGCGAAAGCGGCACTACGGGCGCGCCTATTTCTATGCCGAACCGTTCCGCCTCTTTGTCGCTCGTCGCGCCGACGTCGATAGCGAGCGTCGAATAGCTTACGGGAGCGTTGCGCTGTTCCGCCGTCATAAGATGGGGCGGCATTGCCGCGATTACCCCGCTTATATATCCCGAACGCGTATATACCTGTACTTTGGAAGACGGCAGGCACTTTTCGTTCCAGCCGCCAATCGGAATAAACCTAAGCGTACCGTCAGGCTTAATCGCCTGTACCATAAATCCCACTTCGTCCGAGTGCGCGTCAAGCATAACGAGCGGGCGTCCGCCCTTATTATATTCGGGAACGATATATAAGTTGCGCATACTGTCCTCTTCGAACTTGGCAAAGTCCTTACAGTATTCGCGCGCGATTTCAAGCACTTCGTCCTCGAACCCCGAAGCGCCGCGCGCCTCGCAAAGTTTTTCTATTAACTGTAAATCCGTCATATATTCACCTCTTTATCTGTTATGAATTTATTTTCAGCTCGCCTGCGGGTACTTTTTGCCGCTTTTGAGTTCGCGTTCGAGCTTGCCGCACGCTTCCTCGAACTCTTCCTGACTCTCTTCGATTTCTATGCCGTCGAGAATTTCCTGCAAGCGGTACTCGTTATTGAGATACTTGATTGTCTGGAAACCCATTACCGTGGTGAGCACTCCGTTGGTAAGTCCCTGAACGGACGAGTCCACTATTGCGGAAATAGCCGAGCCGAGAAGGGGAATGCCCTTTACCGCGTTGCCCATTGTCTGCACCACGCCGTTGCCTATTTTAAGTCCGCCGAGTCCGTACGCCACAAGCGAGTTTTGAAGAACCCTGCCGAATATGCGCGCGAGCTTTGCGTCCGACGGGCGGAAACCGTACAGGAAAACCAAATCTTTTACAAGCTGTAAGTTGAGGAAAGAAACGAGCATAGCGTCTACTTTGTTTGTCTGGGAAATCGCCGAATACATTCCCGACTTCAACGCCGTTTTGAAGATAAGTTCGTTTGCGGATTTTTTTACGCTTCCGCCGTACAGCGCGGTGAGCGACTTCATCAACGCCTTGTCGTCGTTCGTCTTTACGGCGATTGCAAGCCTGCCGACTTCCGCGGAATCGTACCAACCCACTCCCTCGACTTTTGCAGTCAAATCGATTATTTTGCCCGCGACTTCCCTTCTCACTTTTTTATTGTGCGACTGCGCCGCGCGCGCCGTGTTTGCGTTTACGTTCACGATGAAGTAATCGCTCTTGAAAATTTTTACCACTGGCACTATAAACAGGACTATGTACAAAACCACGCATACCGCCGCCGCGCCTATGCCCGCATACATATTTATATCGAATATGCGCATAGTGACGGAGAACATGCAAAAGAACAGAAACACGCCTATTGCGGCGGCGATTAATCTTAAAAATATTTTTGCCGCGCGCGCGTTTTCCCTCTTTACGTACCGCTGTTCATAGTCGTATATGGTCAGCTTTTCCGAATTTTCTTCGGTATTTTTTTGCTTTTTCATAATTTACCTCTTATTCTCCGTCTGTAACCCGACGGAGAATTTATACATTTCTGACTTGGGGATTCCCCTGTCTTTCGCGGCTTGTCTTACCGCGTCTTTTTTATCCATTCCCCCGCGCATATATTGCAGTATATGCTCCTCTTCCGTAAGGGAATTCAACGGGTTTCTGCACTCCTTTGCGCCCTCTACGAGTATCACGTATTCGCCGCGCTTTTCACCCGCGAGTCCTTCCGCAAGAGTGAACGGCACAGCCTCCTCGTGGATTTTGGTAATCTCCCTCACCGCGCAGGCTTTTCTGTCGCCGAAAACCGAATACATAGCGCATATATCGCGTTCAACGTCCTGCGGGGCAACGTGGAAACACAGCGTAATGTCGAGATTTTTATAATTTTCCAACAGCGCTTTCTTTGCGCCCGCCTTGTCGGGAAGAAAACCTATGAAAGCAAATCTTTCCGACGGCATTGCAGAGAGGACGAGCGCGGACAAAAACGCGTTTGCGCCCGGTATCACGGTATAGTTTACGCCCGCCTGTTTCAATTTTGCGCACACCGTATTGCCGGGGTCCGAAATTACGGGCATACCCGCATCGGATATAATCGCAACCTCGCGCCCCGCCGAAGCCTCTTCCAAAATTTTCTGCGCCGCTTCCGCCTCGTTGAATTTATGACAGGCTTTAAGCGGTTTTTTAATTTCGTATGCGTTCAGAAGTTTAATAGAATGCCTTGTATCCTCGCAGAATATAACGTCCGCCGCGCGCAGAACTTCGAGCGCGCGCAGGGAAATATCCTTTAAATTACCAATCGGGGTTGCAACGAAATAAACCATAATTTTTCTCTTTCCGTCCGAATAAGAGGGCGGCATATTTTTAATTTATAATAGTTTGCATAACGTCTATGCCTTCTTTGCCGCCTTTGACTGCCTCAACCATAACAAGGTAAGGCTTCGCGCCCGCCGCGCCGCTTACGAATTGCATTCGCTTGGGTTCGAGTCGGTTTGATTTGAGCGTATAAATAAGTTCCGCCGTACGGTCTGCGCGGTTCAGAATAGCAAGCCTTCCGCCGAATTTGAGCTTGCGGAAAGCCGCCGACGCGATTTCGGAAAGATTGAGCGTAAGCTCCTTGCGACATACCGCCTTTTCGTAACTCGCGTTTTCAAACCCCGATTTTTCGTACGGTGGATTGCAGAGTATAAGCGAAAACCGTTCGTCGTATTCGCGGCTTATTTCCTGTATTTTGCATTGCTCTACCTTGCAGTGGAAACCGTTCATTTCGGCGGTGCGCCGCGCCATATCGGCAAGGGCGGACTGCATTTCGAAGAGAGTCAGTCCCGCTATATGCGGATTAAGACAGAGAAAGTGAAACCCTACCACGCCGCTGCCTGCGCAGAAGTCCGCGACTTCGTCTTTGAATTTGGCGCGCGCAAAGCGGGACAGCAGAATACTGTCCGAAGTGAAGCGGTATAAATTCACGTTCTGAATTATTTTTTTATCCCCGAAAAATTCTTCGAGTACTTCTCCGTCTTTAAGCATAAGCCGCCGTTTAAAAAAGGGGCGGTACTTTCCGCCCCTTTTTTATTGTTTTGTTTTAACTTACTCGGCTTTAATTGCGCCGGTGGGGCAAACGTCCTCGCAAGCGCCGCAATCAATGCAGATATCGGGGTTAACGACGTATTTGTCGGGTCCTTCCGAAATCGCCTCTACGGGACAGGTTCCTGCGCAAGCGCCGCAGCTTACGCACTCGTCGGTAATAATATGTGCCATTTTTATTCCTCCATTTTATAGGTTTTTATAGGAGAGCATTTTCTGCTCTCTTTGGATTATATCACACTTTTTTTTCACTGTAAATAGTTTTTTTAAAAATTATTCGAGAAGTTCTTTTAAATCTTCGGGAACGTCGTCGTCCGATTCGCGCTCCTTGGGGGCGGCGCGCTTGAATTTTATTTGCTCTACGGGGAAGTCGTGGTACGTTACCAAATCTTTCTGCTTGTCCTCTATTCTTACTCGAACCTGCATTTTAAGCATGTTCACGTTGACTACCGTACCTTTGCCGTCGGGCGTTCCCACCTCGCTTCCTATTTTGGGCACGCTCTTTCCCGCTTCAGTATAGTATCCGTTTTCGTATGAAAGACAGCACATCAGCCTGCCGCACAGTCCCGAAATTTTACTGGGATTGAGCGAAAGTCCCTGCGTTTTCGCCATTTTGATTGTCACTTTTTTCAAGTCGGGCATACAAGTCGCGCAACAGCATTCCCTGCCGCACGCGCCTATGCCGCCTATCATTTTAATTTCGTCGCGTATGCCGATTTGTCTTAACTCTATTCTCATTTTGAACGCGGACGACAAATCTTTTACGAGTTCGCGGAAGTCCACGCGAGAGGGCGCGGAATAATAGAACACGACTTTACTGCCGTCGAAGGCGAACTCGCAGTCGATAAGTTTCATATCGAGGTTGTGCTTGTCTATTTTTTCCTGCGTTATGCGCATGGCTTCCGGCTTGCGCTCCAAATTGCGTTTGACGGTTTCCCTGTCGCGCGCAGTGGCAATTCTGACGACCGGTTTCAAGGGCGAAATTATCTTGCCGTCGTCAACCTCCGCGTACGGAATAGTGACTGTGGCGTATTCGTTGCCCCTCGCCGTTTCGACTATGACGCCCATGCCTTTTTCGTATCTGTCTTTGCCGGGGGAAAAGTAATAGACTTTTCCGCCGTTTTTGAAAGTTACGCCTGTAATTTTAACCATTTGTTATTCTCCTCGATTATACGAAGCATAAAGTCGTATAAAAGTCCCTGAAAGAACGCGTTGAACTTTACGTCGGCGGTAGCCTGCACAATGCTTTCAAGCGCATAGAGCAAAGTTCCCGTCTGCCAACGCCGCGCCACTTCGCCGAGCTGTCCGCCGCCCGCCCTTTCGCCGAGAGCCGCCCTGTACAGGACAGCCATCTCGCTTAAAAGTTCGTTTTTCAGTTTGCTTTCGCCGTACTTGATTGCGGCGAGTCCCGCCGCGCCCGCGTCGGTTGCAGTGCAGATTTCCCGCGCCGCCTGCCGTATTTCGTTGAACCAACCGCCGCCAACCATATTTTCGGCGACGCCGAATATGCCGCCGCAACTTTTAGCCGCCTCCGCATTGAGCGGATTTTTTCCCTCTCTTTCGAGCGCTTCGAATATCTCCTTCTCCGTAAAGGGCGGTATAGTCAGCGTTTTAACGCGCGACTTAACCGTATCAAGAACGGGAGCGAGCGAACACGCGCCCAAGAGAAAATAAACGCCTTGGGGCGGTTCTTCCAAAGTTTTTAAAAGTTTATTTTGCAGAAGCGCGGAAGCCTGCTCCAACCCGCTGATTATAAAAAGTTTTTTATCGCGTTCAACGGGGCGCATCGCGCTTTCGTTTATGAGTTCCGACAGCGCGTCCGCCGTCAATTTTTTTCCTTCGGCTGGATATATCAGGCAGTCTGTGAAAATTTCCGCTGAAATTCTTTTGCCGCAGACAGAGTTTTCGTCTTCGCCGAAAAAGCGCAGAGCAAAGATTTTAAGCGCGGCGCGCAGGTTTTTAACGTCGTTTAAATGCAACATATACGCGTGCGAAAGTTTTCCCCGCGAAGCGTCGTTTGAAAATGTTGAATATGCGGTTGTTCCACAGATAAGTTTTTTCAATTTTAAACTATTATACCTTTACTTTTCAAAAGCGAAATGATTTTTTCAGACGTTTCGTACTTGCTTCCGCCGCATTCGACGGCGCATATTCGGGGGTATTTGGGTAAAAGACTTAAATAGCCTTCATATACGCGCATATGGAAATCCAAACCCTGTTTTTCCATTCTGTCGTTTTTATCGGCGCCGTGCTTGCGGTTGAAAGCCGCGTCCGGCGGAATATTCAAAAATACTGTCAAATCGGGTTGAAACTCTTCGAGAGCGCGCGAATTAATGCTCTCCACAAAGTCCGTTCCCAATCCCCTTGCCACGCCCTGATAGGCAAGCGAAGAATCCACATACCTGTCGCATATGACGAGCTTTCCGTCTTCAAGCGCGGGCACTACTATATCTTTGAGATGCTGAAACCTTGCCGCCGCGTACAAGAGCGCCTCGCATTCGTCGCACATCTCCATATTTTTTCCGTCGAGAATTATTTTGCGCAGTTGCTCGGCAATGGGACTTCCGCCCGGTTCGCGCGTTACTATATAGGGAATACCCGCTTTATCGAGGTATTCGGACAGCAACCTGATTTGCGTACTTTTGCCCGAACCTTCACAGCCTTCGAAAGTTATGAACTTACCCTTTACCATTTCTTTACCACGCAGATTTTTCCGTCTTTCATACCGAACGTATGCCGCGCCTGCGTAAGCGCCTTTACCGCGGCAAGCGTAATCATTTCCCCCGTCACTATTACGGGAATACAGGGCGGAGCGATGCCCGCGTTCTTCGCGCACATTCTGCCCACAGCCTGGTCGGGTTCTACCCATTCGCTGTTTTTGCGCAATGCGTACTGGAAGCTGTATGAACGGTCGCCCTCGGGGACGGGAGGTTTTTCCCTGTAAGAACCTTTAAGCCTTTTGTTCGCAAGCACGGAATCGAGCTTCTTTTCAAGCGAACTCAAATCGGAAGGTTCCGTCAACGGCGAAAGGTAGAATAAAATATATCTGCCGTCCGAAAACTCGGGATATATACCCTTCTTTTCGAGTTTAGCCGCAACCAAATCCGCAGAAACGCCGAGAGGTTTGAAGTCTATTAAAAGTTTTGTCCAATCGTCGGACGGATATACCGTGTATTTGCCGTTTGCGCTTTTAAACTGTTCCACAGCCGTTTTGGCACGGTAAAGAATTTTCGTATTGTTTGCAATATACTTGACGCCGTATTCAACCGAAGCCATAATCGGAAAGCTCGGCGAAGTGGTTCTGAATAACCCAAGCGCGTCTTCCGCGTTTACAAGAATATCAGCGTTATTTACGTTGACTATCGCACCCTGCGTCAACGAAGGCAGGGTTTTGTGCGCCCCGTCAACCCACATATCGGCGTATACGCCCGCATATCCTTTTTTATCGCCGAACGCAAGGTGCGCGCCGTGCGCCCCGTCAACCAAAAGAATGCGGTTGTATTTTTTCACTATGTCGCGATAGCGCGCAAGCGGAGCGACGTTACCGTAATAGTCTGGCGAAGTTGCGAGAATGCCAGAAATGTTAGCGTCGTTGGATAAAAGTTTTTCGATAATATCGCCGTCGGGCGGCTGTAAGACGCCCTCGCGTTCCGCGCCTTGAACAATGAGCGGTTCTATACCGAAAAGACGGCAGGCGTTCCAAACGCTCTGGTGCGAGTTGCGGAAAACGATGAGTTTGTTCCCGCGCTTGGACGCGCAGTAAACCATTGCGTAAATTCCGCTCGTCGAACCGTCCGTGGTTATAAAACTCGCTTCCGCGCCGAGAATTTCCGCAATATCCTTTTGCGCCTTTTTTATCACGCTCTCGGGACAGTGCAGATTATCCGAATAGGTAAGCTCGGTCACGTCCAAAGCGGCGTCGCGGAATTTGGATTTAAATTCTCCGCGCGCCTTATGCCCGGGCATATGAAACGCTTTATTCGATTTTGAATATTTCTTTATCTGTGAATAAATATGATACTCGTACATTTTAACCAATTTAGAATTATGAATTTTTTTTATTGCGCCGCAAATATCACGTAAAAAACGCAGTTCAACGCGGTATTGCGCCGCACAACCCAAAAAGGCTTTGGAGATGCAAGCAAGACAAGGCGAACGAGCTTTTCGAAAGGGCGCGTACACAGAGGTACGCAACCCGAGAAAAACGCAGTTCAACGCAGTATTGCGCCGCATATATACAAAGCCGTAATTACTTTTTAGGCTTCATTGTGGGGAACAACAACACGTCCCTTATAGTCGCGCTGTCAGTGAGAAGCATAACAAGACGGTCGACGCCGAAACCCAAACCGCCCGTGGGGGGCAAGCCGTATTCGAGCGCGGTGATGAAATCTTCGTCGATTTGCGCGTTGCAATCTTTTTCCTGCGCGCGCTTTTCTTCAACCTGCTTTACGAAACGCTGTTTTTGGTCGATGGGGTCGTTGAGTTCGGAGAACGCGTTCCCGAATTCATGCGCGCAAATAAAGTATTCGAATCTCTGCGTGAACGCGGGTTCGTCCTCTTTGCGTTTTGCAAGGGGGGAATTTTCTACGGGGTAGTCGTAAATAAACGTGGGTTGGATAAGCTGTTTTTCGCAGAACTCGTCGAAAAGCGCAATAAGCACGTGTCCTTTTGTCGCCTTTTCGCCTTCGGGTACTTCCACGCCGAGTTTTGCGGCGCAAGCGCGCGCGTCCTCGTCCGACTTCCATTCGTCGTAATCTGCGCCGCTGTACTTCTTTACAGCCTGCTTCATAGTCATTCTCGCCCAAGGCTTGCCGAGTTCGAGTTTCGTGCCCTGATAGCTTATCTCGGTAGTTCCGCAAACGTTTTGGGTTATGGTCTTATACATTTCTTCAACCAAATCCATTAAAGCGAAGTAATCGCAATACGCCTGATAGAGTTCTACCGTGGTAAATTCGGGGTTATGGAAAGCGTCCATACCTTCGTTACGGAAAATTCTGCCTACTTCGTAAACTTTTTCGAGTCCGCCGACTATAAGCCTTTTAAGATAAAGTTCCGTTTCTATGCGCAGATACATATCTATATCGAGCGCGTTGTGACGCGTTTTGAACGGTCTTGCCGCCGCGCCTATTTCAAGCGTTGTCAAAACGGGCGTATCCACTTCGAGGAAGCCGCGCGCGTCGAGAAAGGCGCGGATTTCCCTGAATATGAGCGAACGGGTGACGAATGCTTTCTTCACTTCGGGATTTACTATCAAATCCAAATCCCTCTGGCGGTATCTTATATCTGCGTTGGTCAAACCGTGCTGTTTTTCGGGAAGGGGGCGAAGGCACTTGGTAAGCATTTCGATATGTGTGCAGTGTACGGAAATTTCGCCCGTCTGCGTCTTGAATACGTAACCCTTAACGCCGACGATATCGCCCAAATCGTAATCTTTTTTAAAGGAAGCGTAATCCTCTTCGCCCACGTCGTCGCGGCGAACATAGATTTGAATGAGTCCGTCCCTGTCGGAAATATGCGAGAAGGACGCTTTGCCCATTATGCGGCGGGACATAAGCCTGCCCGCAATGCTCACTTCCTTGCCTTCGAGAATTTCGAAGTTGTTCTTTATATACGACGAATCGGCGGACGCGTCGTACTTGACTTTCGCAAAGGGGTTATTGCCCTCGGAAATAAGTTTTTGAAGTTTTTCGCGGCGAATTCTCGCCTGTTCGGCAAGCTCTTCCTCGGTAGGTTCGGCTGTCGTGATTTCTTCGTTCATAGTTTAACTCCTGTAATTTACGGAAAACGCCGCGTCGCGGCGGCGCGTAATTTTTATGATATTTTTAAAATTTTAAGGCTGTAAGACGAGCCGTCGGGGCAAGACACCGTAACCACGTCGCCCACTTTTTTACGCAGAAGCGCGCTGCCCACGGGAGAGTCGATTGAAATTTTGCCGTTCATTACGTCCACGTCCGTGACGGAAGTTACGGTATAGACGGACTGCTCTTCCATATCGTCGTCGTAAACGGTGACGACGCTGTTTAAGTGAACGTAGCTTGTATCGGTTACTTCTTCTCTGACGTCGGCATTTTTGATTTTGTACTCTATTTCGGCTATTTTGCCCTCGTTGGAACGCTGCTCCTCTCTCGCCGCGTCATACTCCGCATTCTCCGACAAGTCGCCGTGACTGCGGGCTTCCGCTATCCGCTCGATAATTTCGGGGCGTTTGACTTTTACGAGATGTTCAAGTTCTTCTTTGAGTTTTTCGTAATTCTTTTGCGTCATTACAAATTGTTCTGCCATTATTTAGACCTCTTTTTAATTGTTTGCTGTTACGATAAACAAACGTGATTCCTTTTTTCAGGAACCACGCATTATGCCGTCGGCATTACTCCAACCGAAGCAACGCTTCCAATCTATTATAAATAAACCCGTTTTTTTTGTCAACTGTTTAATCCTTCGATAAAATCGGTAATTCTGTCGATTGCGACGGTAAGCTGTTCCATCGAAGTTGCGTAAGAACAGCGCACGTGGCTTGCGCCCGCCGCGCCGAAAGCCGAACCGGGAACGACTGCTACTTTCTTTTCTTTTAGAAGGGCGTTGGCGAATTCCTCGCCGTCGAGTCCCGTGGTTTTCACCGAGGGGAAAACGTAAAACGCGCCCTTAGGCTCGAAGCATTTGAGTCCCAAAGCATTGAAAGAATTGACGAGAAACCTGCCGCGACGGCAGTACTCCGCGCGCATCTCTTCCACTGCCGAAAACCCGTCCGAAAATCCGTCTTTGAGCGCGCACAGCGCCGCGCGCTGACTGACTTGCGGCGCGCACAGTATGGTGTACTGGTGTATCCTGAACATAGCCGCGTCCACTTCTTCGGGCGCGCAGACGAACCCGACGCGCCAACCCGTCATTGCAAACGCCTTTGAAAAACCGTTTATATAGACTGTTCGCTCACGCATATTCCCTATGGAAGCTATCGAAGCGTGCTTGCCCGCGTAGGTAAGCTCGGCATAAATTTCGTCAGAGATTACAAGTAAATCGTGTTTTTCTATTACGGGCACAAGCGCTTCGAGCTGTTCCCTCGTCATAACCGCGCCCGTAGGGTTGTTGGGATAAGCCACTATTACCGCCTTTGTCTTAGGCGTTATGACCTCTTCCAGTATTTCGGGAGTCAGAATAAATTCATCCGTATGCGAACATTTTACGGGCACGGGTTTGCCGCCCGCAAGTATTACGGCGGGCGCGTATGAAACGTACGACGGCTCGGGAACGAGTATTTCGTCGCCGACGTCGCAAACCGCGCGGAGAGCCAAGTCTATCGCCTCGCTCGCTCCGACGGTTACTATCGTCCGTTCGGGAGGATAGTTTACGTTAAACCGCTCGGAAATATAGCGCGAAATAAACTCGCGCAGTTCGGCCAGTCCGCGGTTGCCCGTATATTGGGTATAGCCTGCGCGGAGAGAACGAATCGCCGACTCGCGTATGCTCCACGGAGTTATAAAATCGGGTTCGCCCACGCCGAGCGAAACCGCGCCCTCCATTTTGCTGACTATATCGAAAAATTTTCTTATACCGCTGGGTTGCAATGAAGCCGCCCTTTCGTTTACAAACTTTCTCATAATTTTTACGGCTGTATAATTACTCTGTCGGGTACGCCGCTCTTATGCATAACCGCGCCTTCTACTTTGTATTTTTTAAGAATGAAATGCGTCGCCGTAGAAATCACCGTGTCGTACGTGGAAATTTTTTCCGATACGAAACGCGACACGCTACGCAAGGATTTGCCGCGTATTATAACGGCAAGGTCGTACGCGCCGCTCATAAGATAGAGATTTTTAACCTCTTCGTGCGCCGCGATTTCACCCGCGATTCTGTCGAAGCCGTGTCCGCGCTGAGGCGTAACCTTAACTTCGATAAGCGCTTCTACCCAATCGTCGTCCACGACGTCGTGGTTAATAATCGCGGTATACTTAACTATTGCGCCCGAAGATTCGAGCGCGGCTATTTTTTCAGAAACCGTCTTTTCGTCAATGCCGAGCATTGCGGAAATTTTCTTGGCGCCAAGACGGGAATCTTCCGAAATAAGCGCGAGTATGTCCTTTTGAATGCTGTCCATATTGCCCCCGTAAAAAAGTTTTAATTGTTCTATTGCCGTTCCGATGTCGTTTTGAAAGTGTACGTACACAGACGTACGCAACCCGAGTAAAGCGCAGTTCAACGAAGTTATGCGCCGTTCAGAGGAAGCGGCAATTTATTTAACGTAAGAAGTTCAAGTCGGTTTCTATGAACAAGCAGAACAAGGCGAACGGGCATTTTCGAAGGAGCGCGTACACAGACGTACGCAACCCGAGAAAAGCGCAGTTCAACGAAGTTATGCGCCGTTCAGAGGAAGCGACTTAGTTTATTATATCTTTTTTTGAACGAGCTGTCAATGCTTTACTTTTTGCAAATTTTCGGGTATAATCCGATTATGTTTAAAATATGGGCGAAAATATTCAAAGACGGTAAAATAATAAAACAAATCACTTACGAGCGCGAGGACAAGTTCACTTACTCGCAATTTTTCAATTACCTCGCGGATATATGCGAGGGACTCGATATTGCCACTCCCGTGCTGCTGAAAACGCATATTTTCAACTATGCGAAATTCAGTACCGTGCGTTTTATTCCACGCGATTTTGCCGAACCCGTGGAATTTGACAGGCTTGTTCTCGAAAATTTACTTTAAATAAAGCATATTCCCGCATCAATTTAAATTTCGGCGGTTATTTTTAATTCGTTTCCGCATACTTGTAATATGAAATTTACTTGTTACATGTGCGTGTCTTTGCTCGTTGTCTCCGCCATATGCGGGGGTGTATTCGCTTTTACCGGGTTTAATCCTCTTTTATTTTTAAGTTTCGGCAGCCAAACGGTATACCGCAGTTTTCTTGCGATTAACGCCGTTGCGGCGCTTTTTACGGTTTACAGCCTCATAGTTTTCAAACCCTTCAAAGGTTTAAAATGAACCCCATATATACTAAGCGCACCCCGACGCGGCAAGCGTCGGGGTGCAAATTTTTAAAGTCAGTGAGCGGTTATTTTTATGCTTGCTCCCGTGTCCGCGTCCTGATACATTATCCAGTATCCCGAAGCAGGCTTGTCGGGCGACGAAGGTATGAAAGACGCGAGTCCCGAAAGACTTTCCGGCGGGCGGCGGCTGTCGTCCGAAGGCACGCCGTAACAGATATACTGCGGCTTTTCCGCGCCGTATATTACGCCGAACACGTAGAACTTTCCGTCGCCGTAAGTTATTCTTACCCAGCGCGAATTTTCAACCATACCGACAAGCGCGCTCTCCTCGGGATAGCTTGAAAGAACCTTTTCTATTTCATCTTTCATTCGGGGATAGAATCCCGAACCGTGCGCAAGTCCGCCCGCGAGTTCTCCGCTTCCCTCTTTTTCGACAGAGCCAGAAGTCTGCGCATTTTCGCATGCGATACTCCCGTCTTTTTCTTCCTGCGGATTTTCGCGTACAGGCTCACCGTTTTGAGAAGTTTGTTCGTATTCATAATAATTCTCCTGCGCAAGCGCCTCGTCCTCGTACGCCGGCTCCGATTTTATTTTCTGCACGACTGTGTTTTCAAGCTGTTCAAGCTGTTCTTTAATTCCCAAAACCGCAGACTGAAAAGGTCCGCATACCGCCGAGGCGATGGGCGTTACACCACCGTTGACAAAGCAGACGAGCGCGGCGAACCCCGCGCCGGTATCCACAGCCGACGCGCCCTCGAACAGCGTTCCGTCAAGCACGCAAAGATTTTTACCGTCCGACAGGGCGCACACGTACTTGCCTTCCGTGAGCGGCGCGAAGTTGATAAGCGACGCTTCCGCCCTTAACGACGAGCCGTATTTTTCGGCTTTTATAATACCAGACAACGCTCCGCCGTCCGCGGAAAAGCCGCTTTTCAGTCCTCGTATTACCGCTAAATTTTTAGTATATGCCATAAACAATCCCCCGCATATCCCGCGCCGAGGCGGAAATACCTGCGCTCGCTTAAATAACGCGCGGCGGCGCCGCACCGTTTATAATATTATACTAACTACCTTGCGTGAAAAAAACCGCGAAATATGTAAAATCTCATATATTTTTGCACTATATTTTCACACCAAATTTTCAATTACGAAATGACGGTTATTTATTTGCTTTTACGGCATATTTTAATTATAATGGTATACGGAAAAAAATTGTTCTATTTTAGGAGATAAAACAAATGGCATTGACTAAAAACAAACAGGTTCTCGACTTCGTCGCAGAAAGCGCCGCTCTCGCCCAACCCGACAGAATAGTCTGGATTGACGGAAGCGAAAACCAGATTAAACAGCTCAAAGCAGAAGCGGTTAAATCGGGCGAGCTTATCAAACTTAACGAAAACCTTTTACCCGACTGCTACCTTCACCGCACGAAAGTCAACGACGTCGCGCGCGTTGAGGACAGAACGTTTATTTGTACTAAAAACAAAGAGGACGCAGGTCCCATTAACTATTGGATGGACCCCAGACAGGCTTACGAACTCGCAAACGAAATCGCGCGCGGTTCTATGAAAGGCAGAACTATGTACGTAATTCCCTATTCGATGGGCGTCGTCGGCAGCAGTTTCGCAAAAATCGGTATCGAAGTCACCGACTCGATTTACGTCGTTCTCAATATGAACATTATGACGCGCGTAGGCAAACAGTGCCTTGACGCGCTCGGCAAAGACGGAGACTTTATCAAAGGCTTCCACGCTAAGTGCGACGTCGATGCGGAGAAGAGATATATTATGCACTTCCCCGAAGACAACACGATTATTTCCGTGAATTCGGCTTACGGCGGAAACGTTCTGCTCGGTAAAAAATGCTTTGCTCTTCGTATAGCTTCCTACCTCGGCAAGAACGAGGGTTGGATGGCGGAACATATGCTTATACTCGGCGTCACCTATCCCGACGGCGAAAAGAAGTACGTTGCAGCGGCTTTCCCCTCCGCTTGCGGCAAAACCAACCTTGCAATGCTTATTCCCCCCAAACATTACTTGGATAAGGGATATAAAATAGAATGCGTCGGCGACGATATCGCTTGGATAAGAGTAGGCAAAGACGGCAGACTTTGGGCGGTTAACCCCGAAAACGGCTTCTTCGGCGTTGCTCCCGGCACAAACGAACACAGCAACAAGAACGCGCTCGAATCGACTAAGCGCGGCACCATATTCACGAACGTAGCGCTCAATACCGACGATATGACGGTGTGGTGGGAAGGACTTACCAAAGAATTGCCCGAGCACTGCATAGACTGGACGGGCAAACCTTGGAACCCCGAAAAGTTCGATAAAAAGGACAAATCCACTTGCTCCGCCCATCCCAACTCGCGTTTTACCGCACCCGCTACCAACTGCCCGTGCGTTTCGCCCGACTTTAATTCCAAAGAGGGCGTACCTCTTTCCGCGATTATCTTCGGCGGAAGAAGAGCTTCCACTACCCCTCTCGTATACCAGTCGAGAGATTGGAACCACGGCGTATTCATCGGCTCGGCTATGTCGTCCGAAACTACGGCGGCGGCGACGGGAGCGACGGGCGTTCTGCGCCATGACCCTATGGCAATGAAACCTTTTGCGGGTTATCATATGGGCGACTACTTCGCGCACTGGATTGATATGGGCAAAAAGGTTGCCAATCCCCCTAAAATTTTCAACGTTAACTGGTTCAGACAGGATAAGGACGGCAACTTTATGTGGCCCGGATTCGGCGACAATATGCGCGTTCTCGAATGGATATTAAAACGTTGCGGCGAAAATCCCGTAGACGCGGAAGAAACCGCTATCGGCTATATTCCCAAGGCGGAAGATATCGATATAAGCGAGCTTGACTATGAAATTTCCAAAGACAAGAAGTTCGATTTGGAAGCATTGAAAGAAATTCTTGCGGTAGACAAAGCTAAATGGTCGAAAGAAGCCGAAGAAATTGAAGGTTACTACAACGGTACAATCAAGTCGAGAATTCCTCAGGAACTTTGGGATTGCCTTACTACGCTTAAAAACAACTGCAAGTAAGAAACAGCTTAGTTGCAAATTTTAAATTAAATAATTAGTAAAGCCGCCCGCGGAAATTCCGCGGGCGGCGTATTTTTATTACGGTAACTTATGAAGATATTAAAATTTAGAACAGTCCGCCTTTTCATTATACCAATAAAACTTTTAATTTCAACCAATATTCTGTATCAAACGAAACTTCAAAAACATCTTCTTGTTTTATTATACAAATTCCATCTTTCTCCCCGTCTGCATCAACTTGATTTAAAATTACGCACTCGTCTTCCAACGAGGAGATAAATCCGATTAAGCGAGTTCCGTTCATTCCTTCTATACAACACAGTTGCCTTTCGGATTTAATGTATTCAAGTATGGATTCGAACAGCTTTTCTTTGAAATCTATACTTCGACGCACAAAAGCATTCGACTCAACCAATTTCCGCATATTGTTTAAATACTTCGTTTTGTAATTCAACGCAAAAATGCTTTCAATAGGAATACAGTAAAATCCATCTTGTCTACCTAATTTCGAGATGCTTTCGAAAATAACCGATTGCTCGTCAACAGCTACGATATAACCTACATAAAAAGATTCAATATCTTCGCTGTCGTTATATATCTCGCACAGCTCTTGCGTATTTTTCATTTCATTCAATATTTTTTACATATATATTCTCCAACAAACATAAACATTTAACGGACTTGCACTATTGTGCCTGTGCATTGCATATATATTTTAACACTTACATACCGTTACTGTCAATATGGCAAAATGTTAAAAAGGCGGACAATCGTCCGCCTTTTTTTATTTCAATTAAATACCCTACTACTTATTTGTTCAAATTATTCCCACCCAGTATAAAATTCCTATAACTGCATTTACAATACCTATAATAATTAAAAAGGTGAAAATCATTTTTACTGCTTTTGTTTTTTGTAAAGCTACTAATATAAATCCATATGAAATCGCACCAAATATTCCTGTCAAGCAATAATACATTCCGTTAATTTCTTCTTTTTTTAACGCAACGGGAATTAGCCAAATCAACAAAAATATAGAAGTCGCAACCAATAAAACCAATCCGATAGCCAACAAAATTTTATGCTTTATCATTTTATATTCGCCCTTTAATTTAATAATCTTAAAAATTTTGAAATATTAAACCCAAAATCAGCATAAACACCTAATATAAAAAATCCCGACACCCCTATTCCAAGAGTAAAATCTTGTATCTCTGGCTTTTTTTCATATTCGCTATTAAACGGAATAAACTGATTCTCTCCCGCAGATAAATTAAAGTTAAAAATATTCGCACCAATTAATACTCGTGAAAATTCGCCAATATTTTGTTCAGGTAAAATATTCAAACCTAAACCAAAAGCAACTATTGCACTCAAATCAATTTTATTAAATAATTTAACTTCACCACCGAAACCTACTCCTATTCCTACTTCACAATAAAAACTATCCATTACGCAATCGATAAAGTATTTTACCGAACTTAATGCATTATCTATCTCGTTCCCTAAATCTTTAAACCAATTACCAATATTATTCCAAAAACTATTCCAGCTTTTACCGTTCACATCTACGTTCATTACGGGGTTATTGCCGCAATAAGCGTAGAGATTGAGTCCGTTTATGGTTTCGGGTTCGGCGTAGTCTACGCTGTCCATATTAAGGAATCTGCCGATATACGGGTCATAGTAACGGGATTTAAGAAAGTATAAGCCTGTTTCCGTATCGTAGAAGTAACTGCGGTATCTGAACGGATTTATTGCGCCGAGCGTGCCCGCCTTGCTTCCGCTTACACTATGGTTGCCCCACGCGTCGTACACATATTTTACCACTTCCGTACCGTTGCTGTCAAGATTGACTTTAATTTGTCAAAAAAATACTCTCCGCAGATTAAATCCGGGAGAGTACAATTTTTGGTTCTATTACTTTTTATATAATAGTTCTTCTGCGGTTTTGTGTTTTGTGCGCGTTATCTTGCAATAATATTTTAATAGTTTCAGTTGTTCTTCTTCTTTTAAATTCATAAAATCTACTTTAAAATAATTACTTAATGTTTTAAGATTGAGATTTTCATCTACAAGTCGAACTTTCTGAGAACTTAACTTTGAAATAATCAATAAACATAATTTATTATTCAAACCAATCTCTATTAAAATTTCATTTTTATTATAAATAATTATTTTCCTTCCTCGATTATACCTTCCTTTGTGCCGCCAAAGACCGTCGTTATAAACACATTCAGTAATTTCATTAAATGAAATAATACGTTTAGGTTCTTTTGAAAATATAGTCCTGTAATATTTGATTGAATTATCATTTAATTCAACTCTATCCGAATACCATATTATCCTCACAACCGTGAGCGCTGTTATTATTGAATTAATTACCGCGCTCCATTTTATACCTTCTATTATTGCGCTTTTTACTGCGCCGTTATCTCCGGCTTCCAATGCTCCGCTGAACAAAATACTAAAACATATTACACACATCGGTAAAAGAAAGAATAAGCTAATAAATATCCCTATTATTGAACTTAACTGCTCATAATGCGCCCATAACTTTTTCCCGCTTTCCACCATTATATAAAACTAAGCCCCCTTAATAATGCAGTTGAAAATACCGCTTGCATTCCGGTAATCAACCAATCCTTATAAAATCCTTTACCGAAATTTAAATTTGCAATACTTTTGAACATTTGCCCCGCTGCACTTCTAAACGATTTTGAAAAAACATTTTCGCTATTATTATATATTCCCTTAACCATTCTTCTTTCAATAGTTCCGACAAGTTTATGCGTTCTTGTTAAAATTTCCTGACCATTATTACTTAAAAACTGTTTTCTTGTAACGCCGCTGGTTATACCAGATAGTATGGATGAAGCAAATATAACTATACCGTCTTGTAAACTATACTGCCAATTATTTTCCATTCCGATTGTAATAGTGTTGTTAATAGCAGTTAATCCCGTATTAATAATTCCGGTTGCAACCGCTCCAAGTCCGGGTATCATCCATAAGACACTTGAAACTGCCGCAAACAAACCGTCAACCGTTGCAGTTCCCCAATTTACTTGCCCCTCATTTAACATTGCCTGCGTTAATGCGGAAGTTGCAAAAGAAACAGAAAACCCTACCAAAGCGACAACAAGAAACACTGTAAACGAATCGCCCTCGGGGTCAACGTTCATTACGGGGTTATTGCCGCAGTATGCGTAGAGGTTTAAGCCGTTTATTGCAGTAGGTTCTGCACAGCTTACGCTGTCCATATTAAGGAATCTGCCGATATACGGGTCATAATAACGGGATTTGAGGAAATATAATCCTGTTTCCGTATCGTAGAAGTAACTGCGGTATCTGAACGGGTTTAATTTTCCAAGGTCTGTATTGCTTCCGCTTACACTATGGTTGCCCCACGCGTCGTATTCATATTCTACCACTTCCGTACCGTTGCTGTCAATATACAGATGAATCAATGCCGCCCGCAAAATTCAGCGGGCGGCATTCACATTTAAAAAGTTACTTGATTTAATTACTGTTAACGAGAATCATCTTTGCCGTACCTTTAAAAACAAATTCTTCTTTTATTAGTAAAACACTTTCATTGCAAAAAATTAAATAATCCGTACAACTTTCAAACATATTCTTTATAGCTGTTTTTAACGACATAATCTTCCCGTCATGACAACTATCGGCTATTACGTAACACTCTGTTTTTCTATCGACATACATATTCGCCTGTTTTAGAAATTCTTCTTCACTTATTTTCAAATCATTTAAAACAACATAACGCTCATCCAGATAGTTTATTAGCGAATGGATAACTTGTTCTCGCTTTTTTGGATTAAATAATTCATATAAGATTCGTTTTCTCTTTTCTCTTACAATAAATTTGCTAACTATTTTTTGTTCTGCTATTTTGTCCATATCTTTAACTTATTCTTCAAACTCAATCCCTAATAAAAATAACAACAAATAAAAATAATGGTCGTGAAAATAAGGATGATTTTCAGGCACACCCGGATGAAAATGTCGTCCAATCCATTTTCCGTATTTGCTATATTTTCCTTTATGAAATATGGGTTCTTTACCTCCTCCTCGTTTCTTTGCTTTCTCATAAGCATCTTTCTTGGATTTACCTCTTACTCTTACTCCTCGTTGTTTTGGGGTATATTTCGGTTTTCTTTTTTTAGCATAATAATAATTGTTATAAAGTTCATTATTTTTAGCAAAATTATCTATTTGAATATTATCAACCAATTCGGCAACCGCGTCGCCTATTGTTTCTGCTGCGTTCTGTATCGGATGTAACGTTGCCTCTATTAACGCTATTAATGCTAATCCCGCCAATCCAAACGCCACACCTATACTTATTGCAAAATGTCCGTTATAGTCAACATTCATTACGGGGTTATTGCCGCAGTATGCGTAAAGATTGAGTCCGCCTACGGTTT
>CAMXOH010000009.1 GCA_947245485.1 uncultured Clostridia bacterium
TTGCCGGAACCGCCGCCACCTCTTCCGCCCGAAAACGAGCTTGCCGAGGGGAAACAGCTATGCGAAACGGCTCCGCATACGCTTGAAACGGACAATCCTTCCGCAAAAAATTCGGGAACGGTAAAATCGAGAGGCGCAAACCTCTTTTCAACCTTTTTGCTTATGCCCATTACATAGCAGTACGGGAGAATTTCTTTAAAGTAATCGGGATTTTCGTCGAACACGAGTTTAATGCGTTCAAGCTCTGTAAGAAGCAGAAAATCCTTGAAACCGTACAGTTTCGCGTACTCCTTTTTCGCGCTTTCGTTAAGTATGCCTTTTACGAAATGCGGAAGCGCGAACATGCACACCGCCCACCACAGCGGGGCGACGTAAAGCATACAGGCGTAATCGTAAACAGACACAGCCGCTTGCGTTAAGGCAAAATAGGGCATTCCGTAGAACGCAATCGGAAATATAAGCAACAGAGGATGCAACGCTTTATTGAAAAAGCACCCTACGCCCGTGCCCGCCGCCATAAATATTATAAGGAGCAGGTATACGTATAAATTAGACAAAATGCTGAAATACGTTAAAACCGCAAACGTAGGAACAAGTGACAGGAACGGCAGTAAAACCGAAATTACATTGCCCGAAACTTTCACGGGTTTTGGTTTATTTCCCTGCTCCACAAGTTTTTCACTGCACTTGTACACGTAGCGTTTGGAAGAGTACAAACGCTTTTTGAACTGTCTTGTCGAAAACGCAGTCGGCGAACCCGCGTTGAAAAACAGCGCCCTGAACATATCGGTTTCCGCGCCGTTCATTCCCGCCGTCAATTCCTTGAATTGCATTAAATCGCCGAGGCGCTCGTCGGGCATAAGTATCAGATGCCGTTTTCCGTCGCGCGAAATTTTAATAAGTCCCTTTGACGCCCACTGCAATATGAGCGCGCCCACGTCCCTGTACCGCGCGCCGCGGCGCCATACCGCCGATATGCGCATTACAGTCATATCTTTGGGAGGAAGATATTCTACGGGCGCAAAGACTTTACGGTTGAACGTGCTTACAATAAAAATCCATACGCAGGCGATAACGGAAATTAACGCAAGCGCGGCGAAAATAACGTAATACCAATAAAAAGTGAGCTTTTGAGAGAAATAGTCCTCAGGCAGAATAACCTGCACCGTATAGCCTTTGGAGGCTTCCTGCGGGAGCGCGAACATGGAGATTTTATTTCCCTCTGTTTTAACGTACTCGGAATTTCCCGCGTTCGGGTACCAATCGGTTTTTTGGTTGGTTCTAAACGAAACGCGCGACGCTTCAACTGCGTCGGGGAAAATTATTTCGGCATAAAATTCCTCGGTGTAAGCCATTGCGTAACCGAGAACGTCGAGTGTGAAATCGTCGAACCCCGAAACGCTGTCGTCGCCCGCGTCGTACAAATATTTCAAAACGAAGGTATGCTCGCCCGCGCCGAGATAACCGCCGTCGGACTTTTGCATTTTAACCGAATGAAACTGTCCGTAAAGACTGCGCGTTACTTTGGCGGGTTCGCCGTCAAGCGTCACAGAAACGTTATCGAGCTTGGCAATATAGCTTTTCCCGCGAATTTTCTTGCCGTCTATAACGCGCGTGGTGCGGCTCACCCGCTGAATATCGCGGATAATCCCCGTATTGACGCCGCTTTCGCGGAACTGCGTTTTAAGCGTTTCGGTAATTTCGTAAGTCTTATCGCGGTTGACGGCGACTTCAACCGAAATGCGGTTGAAGTAATAATTTTCGTCCACGCTCGCCGCCTCCGCCGCGCCGCTTCCGCCCGACAAAAAAACACATATTAAAGTTATGAACGAAAGCAAAACGGCGGCAATAAACCACCGTTTTTTTAAGAGTAAATTCATACGCGTAATTATTTTTTAACCGTTCTTCTTTTTACCGTCTTTTTGGGCGCCGTTTCCGCGCCGTCCATAGGCGGCACTTCGGGAACGTGGGAGGAGTCGCTCTTCACTTCCCTGTGCGCGCGCTTAATCGCGCTTTTAACGCTCTTTTCTTTCTTTTCCTCTTCGGGCGAACTTTCGTGGTAAGGCACTTCGAAAATCACCGATTCGTAAGCGCGGAGATTGAAAGTGAGTTTATACTTTCTGCCGTCGCACAGCTCTTCCTTAGCCTTAATTTCAAAAGGAGAACCGTCGGGATAAGTAGAGAAAGCGCGTTTATATACGCCGTCCACGGGCGCGCCGACGCCCATATCGTATCTTTCCACGGGCGCAAAGTTGCAAACGAAGATGAGCGCGTTGTTGTAATTCCACGGGTTGCGCCTTATAAACGTGAATATGTTGCGGTTATAATCGCCGCTGTTTATCCATTCGAAAGTGCCGCTTCCGCCGCAGTCGTTATAGAGTACGGGACTGCTTTTATACAGATGCAAAAGCGCGCGGAAACAGTTTAACACGTCGCGGTGTCCTTCGTCGTCGCAGAGGTGCCAATCGAGTCCCGTCTTAAAGTTCCACTCCCGCTCCTGCGCGAAATCCTGTCCCATAAATAGAAGTTTTTTGCCGGGGTGTCCGAACATCATAGTGTAACACGTTTTAAGACTGCCGAGCTTATCCTGCTTATTGCCTATGAACTTGTTCACCATACTGCCCTTGCCGTGCACAACTTCGTCGTGGGAGAGAACGAGCATATAGTTTTCGTTGAAAGCGTATTCGAAAAGGTGCGTAATCAATCCGTGGTGATATGGTCTGAATATGGGGTCGGTATTGTAGTATTTTATGGTGTCGTTCATCCAACCCATATTCCACTTCAAACCGAACCCGAAACCGCCCTTTTTAGCGGGTTTGGTAATTCCCTCTATTATGGAGGAATCTTCCGCAATCAGAAAAGCGTCGCTGCGCTGTCTTAAAATACTGTTGAGGTGACGGAAAAATTCGAAACTTTCCAGATTTTCGTTCCCGCCGTATTGATTGGGACGCCATTCGCCCCTGCCGAAACTGTTATACAGCATTGCCGCAACCGCGTCCACGCGGAGCGCGTCTATATGGTATTTGTTCACCCAGAAAAACGCGGAAGCGATAAGGAAGTTGGAAACCTCTTTTTTGCCGAGGTCAAAAGCCTTTGTACCCCATTCGGGATACTCGGCGCGCAATGAATCGGCGTATTCGTACAGCGGCGTTCCGTCGAAATTCGCAAGTCCGAATTCGTCCTTTGGGAAATGCGCGGGAACCCAGTCCAAAATTACGCCTATTCCGTTTTTGTGCATATGGTCCACAAAATACATAAAATCCTGCGGCGAGCCGTAGCGCGAAGTGGGCGAAAAGTAACCCGTAACCTGATAACCCCACGACGGGTCGAAAGGATATTCGCATATGCCGATAAGCTCTATATGGGTATATCCCATCCATTTTACGTATTCGGCGAGTTCGTGCGCCAAACGGCGGTAATCGAAATATTGGTCCTCGTCCCACTTCGACAAATCTTTCTTCCAACTGCCGAGGTGAACTTCGTAAACCGCCATCGGCTTTTCGAGGAAGTTTTCGTCCTTTTTCTCTTTGCGCCACTCTTCGTCGCCCCAACCGTAGCCTTCGAGGTTTACTACTATCGAAGCGTTTGCGGGGCGCAGTTCGGCGCGGAAAGCATATGGGTCTATTTTATCGACTTCCGAACCGTCGGCGCGGACAATGCGGTACTTGTACCTTACGCCCTCGCACATACCGGGAACGAAAAGCTCCCAAATGCAGTCGTCGGTTTTTTCCATTACGTCCTGCCACGGCGTCCAGCCGTTGCCGTCCGAAATGACGCAGACTGCGCGGGCGTTAGGCGCCCAAAGCACGAAATGCACGCCGCTTACGCCGTCTATTTCGCGCAGGTGCGCGCCCATTTTTTCATACAGCTCGTAGTGAGTGCCGTGATGAAAAAGGTATGTGTCGAGTTCGCCGAAAAATTTGTTTTGCATTTTAACCTCCTCAAAGTTTGACGGGCGAAAAATTTATTCGCGCCCGAAATTGTAAACGTAAACGCACCCCGATTTGGGCGGAAGCGTGAGAAACAGTCTGCCGTGCTTTACTTCGCTTTCCGTTTCTTCGCAGTTGAAGTCGTAATTCGCGCAAAAGAATTTACGCGTCATAACCGCGCCCGTAGGAACGCCGAGTTCCCATACGGGAACCCCCAGATTTATTTCCGAGTCGGAGCAATTAATTATCACCGCCGCGCAATCCTCGTCGTCGAATCTGCCGTATGAAATATAGCCGTTGCCCGCGTCGAGCTTTTTCACGCTGCCCATTTTAAGACAGCGTATCCGCTTGCGCAAAGCTATTATTTGTTTGTGGTATTCTATAAGTTCCTTGTTTTCGTGTCCCCAAGGATAAGTTCTGCGGCAATCGGGGTCAGTCCAACCGACTTGCCCCGCCTCGTCCGCATAGTAAATTCCGGGCGAACCGGGCCACGTCATCTGAATGAGCACTCCCAAGGCGAACAGCCGAACGTCCACGTCGTATCCCGCCGCATGCGGTCCCTTTGTCTTGATTGTTCCGACTACTCCGTTCGTCCTCGTGAGAAAGCGGGAATGGTCATGATTCGAAAGCTGGTTCAGCGCGGAGTCGAGCGCGGGTCTTGGGAACTTGCTCATATTTTTGAACATACTTTCAAAGAAATGTTTTCCGTCCCAAAGTTTGCCGCCGTCAAACCCCTCGCTGTGCTTTTCCATTCCCGTCAGAAACCACGTGACGGGTTCCATAAACGCGTCGTAATTCATTACCGAGTCCCACTCGCGCCCGTTGAACCATGCCGAGGGGTCTCCGTAATGCTCTGCGAATATGAACGCTTCGGGATTTGCTTTTCTCACCCGTTCGCGGAACATCTTCCAGAACTTGTGGTTATACTTCGAGGAATGCCCCAAATCGGCGGCTACGTCGAGCCGCCAACCGTCCACGCCGAACGGCGCGGAAACCCATTTTTCACCCGTGGAAAGGATATATTCTTCGAGCTCGGGACTGTGCTCGTAATTGAGCTTGGGCAGAGTAGGGAAACCCCACCAACCCTCGTACTCGCTCTTCGCCTCGCGTGGTTTGTCGAATTTGAAATAACTTCTGTAAGGACTTGCCGCGTCCTGATACGCGCCCTTCTCCTCGTAACCCTCTTTATTGAGATATATCCCCTCTCTGTCGAGCCATTTATTGAACGAACCGCAGTGATTGAATACGCCGTCTATTACGACTTTCATTCCGCGGGCGTGTATTTCTTTTACCAAATCTGCGAAATACTCATTGCTCTTTTCAAGGTTTTTTTGCGAAATTACGCGTTTGATATATTTAGGGGCATAGCCGTTGTTATGCTCCCAATGCTGCATGCGGTGTTCCAAATCTTCTTCGATAACGGCTATATGCGGGTCTATGTGGTCATAGTCCTGCGTGTCGTATTTATGGTTGGAAGGCGAAACGAATAGGGGGTTGAAATAAATAGCTTCCACTCCCAAATCCTGCAAATAGTCGAGTTTTTGCCTTACGCCCTGCAAGTCTCCGCCGTAGAAACAGCGCACGTCCAATTCATCGGGGAATTTATCCCACTGCGTGATATTTTTCGAATGCCCGCCCGTGTAGAAATATTCGTTGTCCTGAACGTTATTCGTCTTATCCCCGTCGCAGAAACGGTCCGTAAAAATCTGATAGAACACTACGCCCTTCGCCCAATCGGGGACGCGGTACCCCGGCAAAAACGAAAAATCGTATTCTTCCTGAACGTTTTCAACGCAACCCAAACGGTTGTAAACCGCCATATCGTCCCCGTCGAAAACTTCGAAGCGATAGCTTACCGCTCTTTCAGTACAGCCGAAAGATACGGAGTAAAAATCGAAAGTCCCCGTATCGCGCTCGGGCGTGATTTTTTTCATTACTCTTCTTATTCCGTTAATTACGGCGTAAGCCTTTAAAACGTCGTTTTTCAATGTGCGGAGTCTGAGAGTAACCTGTTCTCCCGCCTTCGGTTCGTAAGGGGTTTTATAACTTCGGGTTTCGTCGGCAAATAAAGCCCTTCTGTTTATCATAGCAAATCCTTTAAAGTCAACTTAGGCAAAATTATTACCGATATTCAGTTTAACATACGAAAAGCTCAAAGTCAATAACGTTTAAAAATATAAATAAAACGGTAAGCGTTCCGCTTGAACCGCATACGCCTTAATTTCCGTTTGAATTAAAGCCGAAAGCATTGCAAAAAAGCGTATGAGCGGCGCTTTATTTTACGGTTTATTATTGACTTTATTTTCGGCGTATGTTATCATTTATTAGCTTTCAGAAATATATTGTAACAAAAGGAATTTATGAATAACGAAATTGAAAAAAACGACGTTCAGACGGAAGAAGAAACGCCCGTTTTAACGGCTGAAACCGCTGAACAGAACGCGCTTGAAGAAGCCGGAAAAATCGTTGCCGAAACCGCGAAAAACGCGGGCGGCGAAAAGAAACAGGGCGGCGATAAGGTTCTTACCAAGGCGCAGAAGCGCAAACGCACCGTAATTAAGTGGGTTCTTCTTAATTTAGGCATTATTATGATGTCCGCAAGCGTTTACTTTTTCCAGACGCCGAACAACTTTACGTTGGGCGGAGTCGCGGGTATTGCCATTCTTCTTTCAAAACTTATAAACGTTGAGTTCTTCTCGCAAGCTGTGATAATGGCGATTATCAACGTGTTTTTGCTGATTTTGGGACTGGTAATTTTAGGTAAACAATGCACCTTTTTAACCATATACTGCTCGTTGTTTTACACGGGCATTATCTGGCTTTGCGAATTTACGGACCTTTTGGGACACATTACGGGAGTGCCTACGCCCACGGGCGGCGTTGCGGCGCCCCTTACGGACCAGCCTTTCCTTGAAATGGTTTACGCCATTCTTCTTTTCGGCGTGGGCGGCGCGCTCGTATTTAACTGCGGGGCGTCTTCGGGCGGAACGGATATTATTGCGCTCATTTTGAAAAAGTTCACCAAAATAAACGTCGGTATGGCGCTTATGATTATCGATTTAATCGTCGTATGCGTTTCCATTACCGCGTTCAAGGACCCCGCTACCGCTCTCTATTCGTTTATGGGACTGTTTGCCAAATCTTTCCTGCTTGACGGCGTAATAGAAAGCATAGGCAAAACCAAGTATATTACAATTATAACAAATAAACCCGAAGAAATCGGAGCGTACATCTTAGACGTTATAAACCACGGCTACACCAAGTACGATGCGGAAGGCGGGTACACGCACGAAAAGAAACACGTTCTCGTTACCGTATGCAAACGCGGCGAGGCTTTGAAACTGAAAACGAAAGTCAAAGAACTCGATTCCGCGGCTTTCGTAATTATAACCGACGCAAACGAAATTTTGGGAAAAGGCTTCGGCGGGACGATATAACCCGAGGATATTTATGGTTGTTCGGAAACGTAAAATAACGCGCGCGGACGTTTTATATTGGATAGTGCTTAACTTCGGTACGCTCATTCTTGCGGCGGGCGTATACTTTTTTAAAGCTCCGAATAATTTTGCGACGGGCGGCGTTAGCGGACTTTCTATAATTCTCGCTAAATTCACGACGGATATTAGCTGGCTCGGGCAGACGGAGATTATGTCCATTATCAACGTACTGCTGCTCATTATCGGCTTTATTTTCCTCGGCGGCGGGTGCGGATTCAAAACGGCGTATTGTTCGCTCGTCTACACGGGCGAAATGCAGTTGATGAAACTCCTCTGCCCCATTCCCGCAGGCACGACGATTACGGGCGATATATTCCTTGAATTCGTGCTTGCAATGCTGATAACCGCGGCGGGAAGCGCGATTATTTTCAACTGCAAAGCGTCTTCGGGCGGAACGGATATAATAGCGCTCATTATTAAAAAATTCACGCGCGTCAAAAACGTAGGAACGGCGCTTCTTATAACCGACTTTTTCATTGCCGCGTCAACGTTCTTCATATTCGGAACGCGCACGGGACTCTACTCCATACTCGGTTTGTTTGCAAAGGCGTTCCTCGTGGACGGCGTTATTGAAAATATAGGCAAAAATAAATTCGTTACTATTATCACGACTTCGCCCGAACTCATCACCGAGTTCATATTGGAAGGCATACACCGCGGCTACACTTCCTACAAAGCCGAAGGCGGATACACGGGCGAAGAAAAGACGATTATAATAACCGTATGCAAACGCGGCGAAGCATTGAAACTGAAAATGCGCATTCACGCCGCCGACGCGTCTGCGTTCGTAATACTTACCGACACTAACGAAATTGTCGGAAAAGGCTTCCGCGAAACGCTATAAAGTTTTAAATGAAAATTTACCGCCGAGCGTGCATTTAAATTGCCCGCTCGGCGGTTTTCATATGTTTAAAAAAATTATTTTACGAGTTCGACTGCCTGTCTTGTCTTAGCCTCTATTTCTTCGGGCGTTCCCGACATCATCCAACTGCCGCCGCAAGCGAGGATTTTATCGTATGCGAGATATTCGAGGATATTGTCCGCGGAAATACCGCCCGTGGGCATAATTTTAAGATAGGGGAAAGCCGCGCATATAGCTTTAATGGTTTTAAGTCCGCCGTAGTTCGACGCGGGGAAGAATTTAAGCGTAGTAAGTCCATTTGCAATCGCCGCCATAGCCTCGGTAGGGGTAACTATGCCGGGCAGATAAAGCATACCGTGTTCCTTACAGCAGTCCGCGACTTCTTCCGAAAACCCGGGGGAAACAATAAATTTAGAACCCGCTTTAATTGCTTTTTCGCACTGTTCGCGGTTAATTACCGTACCTGCGCCCACAAGCATATCGGGGAAAGTTTTAACGGTAAGCGCAATAGCTTCCGCCGCGCAGGGCGTACGGAAAGTAATTTCCGCGCAGGGCAGTCCGCCGTTTACGAGAGCCTGCATTTTAGGCAACGTTTCTTCAATGGAATTGAGCACTACTACGGGTACGATTTTAGTCTGTTTGATTTTTTCGATTAACTGTTGTTCGTTCATTTCGAACCTCCTGAAATTTTGCGAGTACATTATAGCACGCTTTTTTTTATATTGCAATACCGTAAATTAAATTTTAAACAACCGAAAACGCGGACGGTGAACCGTCCGCGTTCTTTTAATCGCATTCGCAAATTTTTGCAATATCGGAAAAGGCTTTCAATCTGTAAGCCGTTTTACCGTAGTCCCCCGCTTCGCCTAAGCCCGCGACGTCGAAACCGCCGTCAACGCCCGCTTTGGCGCCTGCCGCGGCGTCCTCAACCACAAGGCACTCCGAAGGCTTAAAGCCGAGCATTTCAGCCGCTTTTAAAAAAACTTCGGGGTCGGGTTTACTGCGGGTAACGCAGTTTCCGTCCGCAACGGCGTCGAAATACGCGCCGAGTCCGAGTCTTTCGAGAATAAACGGCGTGTTCTTGCTCGAAGAACCGATGGCAAGTTTCAAGCCTTTTTCACGCAGTTTATAAAGAGTTGTGCTTACTTCTTCCGACAAATCTTTTTCGGACATACCCGAAAGCATATTTTTATATATTTCGTTTTTGGTTTCCGCAAGCGCGGTTTTCTGTTCCTCTGTATAAACCGTCCGCGTCTTTCTAAGGACTACTTCAAGACTTTCCATACGCGAAACTCCGCGCTGTAACTTATTGTCCTCTCTCGTAAAACCGTCTATTCCGAGCATCTCCGCAAGCGCTTTCCACGCAAGATAATGATACTCGTCAGTGGAACAGATTACTCCGTCCAAATCGAAAATTACCGCTTTGTATTTCAATTTCAGTTCTCCTTACGTTTATAGCCGAAGCCGTATACGGCTGTCATCCACGCCCCTCCGCTTGCCGCGGGATGCGTTCCGCCTATGTATATTTCGCCCGCCCACTGCTTTCCGCCGCCTCTCAAATCGATTTCCGCGCTGTCCAAAAACGCCTTGTATGCGCCCTCCGCGTTGCCGATTCTGCAAGCCGTCAAAGCATATGCGCAGTGCGAAAGCGAGGAACCGTGTTCGGTATAAGGCAAATAAAAATCATAGTTGGCTTTCTGTATTTCTTTTGAAAACAGTTCGGGGAAAAGATTGAAAAGCATTATTACGTCCGCCTGCTTTATCACCCGCGTCGCCGTAGCCACTCCTCCCGAACCGCCCCAATATTCGTTGGGGTGTTTAAGGCGGGAGCGCACCTCTTCCACGTTTACGTCCTCGGCTTTGAAATAGCCGTCGAACTGTTCGATTATTCCCATGCCGTCGGGTTGCGGCAAATACAGTTTGTTTGCCCATTCTTTAAGTTTTGAAATTATACCGTCGGGAAGTTTTTTTAAAACCTCTTCCGTTTCAGTCGGATATTTCTTTTGCAACTTTTCTGCAAGTTTTATGCCGCGCACGGTTATTTCACGAAACATATAGTTAGTGAACGCGTTGTTGTTAACCCTTTCGTGATATTCGTCGGGTCCTATTACGTCCAAAAGCTCGTATCTTCCCTTGATATGGTTGTAATAACTGTATGTGCGCGCAAACTCTGCGCATTCGAGTACTGTTTCGAGTCCGCCGCCGAGCATCAATCCGTCGTCTCCCGTATGTTCGTAATATGAGAGTACCGCATACGCTACGTCGGCGGAGATATGTATCTGTTTATCCTTGAAATATGTTCGGACGGGTCTGTGGGTAAACACGTCCTGCACGTTGAAATCCGAACACGCGTCGAAGCCGTCCTGACTTTCCCAAGCATAGAACGCCCCGCCGTAACCGTAATATTTTGCTTTCTTCCTTGCCTCGGGCAAAGTGTTGATTCTGTACCTGACAAGATTTTTCGCGCATTCGGGCAGGGAATGCAGGAAGAACGGTAACATAAAAATTTCCGTATCCCAGAAAACCGCGCCCTTATAAGTCTGTCCCGACAGTCCGCGCGCCGCTATCGAGTACTCTCCCTTGGGCGCGAGAATGAGTAAATGATAAATACTGTAATCGAGCGCGAACTGCGCTCTTTCGTCGTCTGAGATTTCTATGCGGCTCAACTTCCAAAGCCGTTTCCACTCCTTCAAGTGTTCTGCGCGCGCCGCATCGTAACTTATGCCCGAATAGTTTTCTCCGCCGCAAAGCACTTCAGCAACCCTGTCGAGAACGAACGGTTTCCCTTTTTTCAGGTTAGCTTCTACCGTTCCGAAACCGTTGCAAAAATTTTCGGGCGGCAACGAGTAGCCGCAAACCGTTCTTATAGAATAACCGAGTTCCTGCGTTACACCGCTCGCTTCGATAACGTTACCGCATTGCGAAGTATGCACTTCTTTAAAGTGCGGACCGTTCAAATCCCAAATATCAGTATCGACGCCGACTTTTATTACGAGCGTTAAGTCCTTATCGGAAGTAAGCGTAATTCTCGAACAAAGTCCGTTCTTCCGCGCGGCGTTGACGAATCTCTCCGCGCATAGCGTGACTTTGGCTCCGTCAACGGAAAATACCGTTTTACGCGAAAACGTACCGTTGGAAATTTCGAGAGAAATTTCGTGCGAGCATACGTTTTCTCCACGCGCGTCAAGCGGAGTTTTCCCCGAATAGACGACTGCAAAAAACGGATTGAACGCGTTAACCGTTTCGCGCCATTTGCCCTTAACCCCGTCGTATACGCCCGCAATATTCAGTGCGACGCATTCCTTTGCGCCGTACTCGTCAAGCGTTCCGCGATAACCCAGCCAGCCGTTGCCTGTAAGAAATTTATTCCCGTCCGAAACGATATCCGCGGCGTTGAAGCCGCTTTGTCTGAGCGTTTTCATATGGCAAATTCTTTTGTTCCCGAAAGACGGGTTTCCCTGCCGCAGACAACCGCGCAAACTTCGCCGTCCGAAACGGTTATAGCCGCAACTCCCTTACGCACCTCTACCGTAAGAGTACTTCCCCTGTAATTTAATCTGAAAGAATAACTCCGCCAAATATCGGGTATCGACGGATTAATTACGAGTTTCTCGCCGTCGCTTCGCACTCCGCCGAAACCGTAAACTATATTGAGCCACGCCGCCGCAATAGAAGTGGTGTGCAAACCCTCGCACGTGTTGCGGTTGTAATCGTCCAAATCGAGACGGGACGCGAAGCCGAAGAAAGAGAGCGCTTCTTCGTGCTTTTTAAGTTCGCTTGCAAGAACGGAATGCACGGAAGGCGAGAGCGAAGATTCGTGAATGCACCGCGGCTCGTAGAACTCGTAGTTGGCTTTCTTCTGTTCGAAAGTAAAGTCTCCGCCGTATAAGAGCATAAGCATAAGCACGTCGGGTTGTTTGAGCATATCGTTGCGGTAAATCCTGTCGTAACTCCAATGATAGTATAGGGGGAACTCCTCAACGGGAATATCCTTTACCTCAATATGCGGCAGACGGAAATATCCGTCGTGCTGTTCGAACAGCTTCGTCTTTTCGTCGTACGGTATATACATCTTCTTTGCGCATTCGGAAAAAGATTCAAGTTCCGTCTGCGTAACGCCGAGCCTTTTTACGCTTTCCCATTCGCCGTACTTTTCAAAACAGCTCACAGTGTACTCGAAAGTCTTCTTAGCCATATAGTTGGTATAGCAGTTATGGTTAACCATCATCTGAAACTCGTCGGGTCCCATTACGCAGAAAAAGCCGAATTTACCGTCCGCGCCGTAATCCCCGCGGGAAAGCAGAAACCTGCTTATTTCAAGCAACATTTCCATACCGCATTCAGTAAGAAATTCAACGTCGCCCGACACGTTCACGTAGTGCATTATGCCGTACGCAACGCCCGTGGACGGTTGAAACTGCAAACTTGCGTGTTGCCATAAATCGCACGCTTCCCCGCCGTTGAGCGTTGCTATGGGATAGCAGGCGCCCTTGCAGTCGAGTTCCTTCGCCCTCTCCTTTGCTCTGTCCAACGTACTGTAACGGAATAACAGCAAGTCCTTTGCCGCCGCTAAGTTATTGAAAAGGAAATAGGGCAGACAGTATGTTTCCGTATCCCAAAAGGCGTGCCCGCTATACGCTTCGCCCGTGAGTCCCTTTGCGCCTATGTTGTCCGTCGGCGCGATGCCGTGATACGTCTGTTGAAGCTGGAAAATGCAGAACCTTATGCCTTGCTGATTTTCCTCGTCGCCGTCGATTTCTATATCGCTTTTTTGCCAGAAGTCGCAGTAGTAACGTTTGTTTTCTTTTAACGCGTCTTCGTATGAAATATCCGCGGGTTTACCGTCTTTTAAAAGTCTTTCGCCGAATTCGCCCGTTTTGTCCGCAAAACTCGAAACGCATTTGGTAATTTGTAAGCTCTTAACCGCCTTCGCGCTGATTTTAACGCCTGCGCCGAACTTGCTTTCAACCGCTTCCTTTTCGCCGCAGTCGCACTGCACGCGCTGAAAGCACGCTATGTACTGATTTGTAGACTGAGTTCTGCCGAGTACGGAACAGTCCGCCCCGTCCGCCGCAGAGGCTATCTTAGTCCATCTGCCCGCCTTTCCGCCGTGCTTTGTTCCGAAATCCAATCCCGCGTAAATTTCTATATCGGCGGGAAAATCCGAATTTATTTCAATGCGCTGATAAAGGTTTCTGAAATCCGTCATACTCAAAAAGCGGGAGAAAACGAAACTTATTTTACCCTTGCGCGTTTTGATTTTAAAAGAACGGGTGTACAGTCCCGACTTGAAGTCGAGTCTGCGCTCGTAATCTTCGAGCGCGCATTTGCCCGTGTCGAGCTTTCTGCCGTCGATTAATATATGCGTTTTCAACGGATTAACCGCGTTCACCATATAGTGTCCGCGCTTGACTATTCCCTTGTAAGCGGTTTCGTGTGTTTCTCTCGCGTATTCGTAAATTCCGTTGAAGTAACAGCCTTGCAAAGACGGCGCGGAAACCCCTTCTTCTGCATAGCCGCGAAGTCCGCAATACTCGTTGCCGAGCGAGAACAGCGATTCGGAAACGGCGTTTTTCTGTTTATGAAAACCCTTTTCCGTTATGCTCCATCCGTCCGTTTCGATATATTTTTCAGCGTGTTTAGCCATATTTACTCCTTTACGGCGCCCGCCGCCGAACTTCCCGTAATCTGCTTCTGGAATATCGCAAATATAAGTATCTGCGGTAAAATGGAAATTGTAAGTATCATTAAAAGTTTGTCGGGCCCGAAACCCTGAACACTGCCCATAGTCGATTGAAGGTTATAGATTTTAACCATTACCGTCATCATACTCTCATCCTGCAAAATGAGGTAGGGCAAGAGGAAATCGGACCAAGCCGCAGTCATTGTGAATATAGCCACGACGCCTATTATGGGGCGCGACATTGGAACAACTATTTTGAAGAAAGTTTTGAACTTTCCGCATTTATCCATTTCAGCCGCTTCGAACAACGCTTTGGGAAGCGACTCGAAATAGTTTTTGAACATAATGAGATAATACGCGTTTGCGCCGAACATAAACCAAAGCGGAATATACGAATTTATGAGTTGCATATTTACGATTTGGTTGTAGAGCGGCACTATGGAAGTTATAGCGGGTATCATATAGCTTGCCATAACGAGCGCGAAGAAAATTTTATATCCCTTGGGCTTTACTATCGCGAAAGTATAAGCAAGCAGTCCGTTGAAGAGAACCGAACATATTACCGCGCCGATTACTACGATTATCGTGTTTAAAAAGTACTGCCAGAAGTTGAGCATATTCCAAACTTCGACGAGCTTTTTAATATCGAACGCCTTGGGGAAAAGATGATACGGCGTAGAAGTAAGTTCGCCCGCTTCCTTAAACGACGAAAGGAACAGCCACAGTACGGGAATCAGCGCAGTCAGCACCGCGACGAACAGAATGAAAAGTATCAGAACGTATACTGCTCTGAACCCACGCTTTTTATAGTCGGCGGCGGTGAGTATGCCCCCGCTCTTACTTTGAAGTCTTTTCAGCATACTTTTTCCACCTCCTCGATATTTTGTCCTTTTTAGGGGTAGAAAGGCGCAGATATACAACGGTGAGCGCGATTATTATGAGCGCGAGAATTACGCCCACCGCCGCGCTTGCGCCCGCGTCGAACGACTGGAAAGCATATTGGTAGCTCAAAAGAAGCAATGATACGCTTGCGCCGTCGGGACCGCCAGAAGTCATTACGAGCGGTTCGTAGAAAACCTGAAATACGGATATAATCTGCAATATGAACAACATTCTTATAGTGGGTTTGATATGTGGAAGCGTTACGTGCCAAATTCTCGAACATACGCCCGCGCCGTCCATTCTCGCCGCCTCATACTGCGAGTTATCGATGTTTTGCAGCGCCGAAAGATATACAAGCACCGTGCCGCCCGCTCCCCTCCACGTCATAGTTACGACTATAAGCGGAATGGTGAGTTTTGGGTTTGAAAGGAACTGCGACGCGGGAATTCCCATCGCCGATAATATCTGATTTAAAACCGCGCCCGGGTTAGGGTCGAAAAGATAGGACCACATTATGACGACGGCTATTCCCGAAACAATCGCGGGGAAATATATGCCCAATCTGAAAAAAGATTTGAAATGCACTACTTCGCTGAGTAAAAGTCCGAGAAACACGGGTACGAGAAAGCCTATTATTATAGACCAGAAAATGTACTTGAACGTGTTTGCAAGCGCCTTTGTGAACATAGGGTCTTCAAACACCCTTATATAATTTTCAAAATTATTGAATCCCGCCGCTTCGAAGCCGTTTGTTTCGCTGAACGAGAGAATTACGTTCTGCGCAAGCGGCGCCCATACGAAGAATACGAAAAGCAGCAGTCCGGGCAGCATCAAAAGCCAACCGCTCCAATTACGCTTAAAAAGCCTCTTAGCTTTGTATGAAAGCGAAGAACGCTCTTCCGGTAAATTATTTTTCATAGAGTTACACCGAAATTATAATTTATTGAGATAGTTTGTCTGGAACTGGCTGTTAGCCGTATCGAGCAGTGATTTACAGTTTGCAAGTCCGGGATTGGAAATCACGTTCTGCAACGCGTTGTCTAAAAGTTTATACATATCCTGACAGTAGTAGGGTTCTTCCGCGCGTTTGAACTCTTCGATAGTGTCGAAGAAGTCCTGATAGTAATAAGTGTTGACGTTTATATACCTTTCTTCGAGTTCCTGCGTCTTTGCAAGATAATCCTCGTTTACCCACGGCTTTATCGTCTGAATTATGGGCATAGCTTTCGCCTGCGCCGTTTTGTGCCCGAGCTCTATTGCGTTTACAGAAATTTCGTCCGTTTCGGGCGAGCGTCCCATATATTTGAGGAATAACAGCGCGCCTTTGATTTGCTCTTTCGTCGCGTTACCCGCAAATACGTAAGGCGTTCCGCCGTAGAGAGAACGGCGGCTTACTCCGTCGCCCGTAGGCATCGGAACGAAAGCTATATCGTCCTTATTGAAGTTGAAATTTGTTACGGGAAGCATCAATGCGTCGCTTCCGCAGAACGCCATTGCCACGTTCCCGGAGCCTATTTTTGCGTACCAGTCAGAATAGGAAAGCGAAGCGTCGGGATAAATCAATCCGTTGTTTGCCATTTCCTGAATCCATTCGAGCGCCTTTACCGCCGCGGGGTCGTTGAGATTGGCGGTAACTTTGCCGCCTGCTTCCACCTGCAACGCTTCGCAACCGAAGTTCCACGCCATATTCGAGAACTGCCATCCTCCGTTCATATTTGCGGACAGCACAACGAGTCCGTAAGTGTTTTCATAGCTTTCTACTATGAGTTCGGACACCTCGCGCACTTCGTCAAAGGTTGTGGGATAGAGCGGTTCGCCCCCTTCGTCGTGCAGTTTGTAACTGCCGTCCTCATTCTTTTCTATAACGCCGACGTCGTAAAGCATAGCAAGGTTCAAGAACATTCCCATACCGTAGCCGTCACGCGGCACACCGTAGCACCTGCCGTCCTTGGAAACCGCCTCGCGCATGTCCGCGTCCATATTGTCGAGCCAGCCGAGCTCGGTTATTTCGTCGGTAATATCGGCTATCCATTTACGTTCGATAAGTTTCTGCGGTTCGGTGAAATACGTTTGGAAAACGGTGGGCAACTGCTTTGCCGTTGCTTTTGCGGCGATTGTATCCGCGCTGTAATCGTATTTATCGCCGACTATGTCGTATTGGGGATATTGCTCCTCGAACTGCTTTTCCCACTGTTCGAACATTGCTATATCCTGTTTTAACGAACTGTCGGGCCACATACCTATGCTGACCCTGATTTTACCGTTGCCTTTACCGCAACCCGCGAAAGAAAAGAGCGAAGCCGCGCCTATTAGCGTTGCCGCCGCCGCGCACAGTAACTTTCTCATAAATTTCCTCCTAAAATACCTGAGTTTATTTACTAATATTATAAATTAAAACGCCTTTTTTATAAATAGGGTAAAACAGCAAAAACGTAGACAAAACTGTTCAACTGTTGCAATCGAACAAATTTTGTGATATAATTCTATTATGTTTAAAAAACTGTTTCTGAACGTATATCTGCCGATAGTTATTCTCGCGGTGATTTTAATACTGTTTATCGACGTTTTCTCAATAATTATGTTAACCGATACAATGAGTGAGGCTTACGCAAGCAACGGGCAGAAAAGAATTACGCGCGCGCTCGATTCCTGTCAGCTTTATATCAGCTCCGTAGCCGCGTCCACTTACAATCTTTCGCTCGACGAAGAGGTTATAGGAGAACTTTCCGCGCCGTCGGGAAAAACGCTTGTAAACAAACTTGACAGCACCTGCAATTATTCCCTTAAAATAAACGCCGTATGCGTATACGCGAAAAGCGGCGCGGTATACACCTCTTCGGAAGTGGCGCAAGTTCCCTCGCTCGAACAACTCAAAAAAACGCCCGAAATAAAGGCGTTCATAGAGGGAAGCGAAAGCGAAGCGATTTCACTGAGGACAACGGGTATAGCCGACATATACAATAACGTAGCTTACCCTGACAATATGGGCGTTATAACCTGTTGCCGTAAAGTTTACCGCGACGGAAAAACCGTCGGTTGGATTTTCACCGACGTACTCCCCTCCAACCTTTACGAGCTTATTTCTTCTGGCGGACAGTTTAAAAACGCGGTAACTTTCATAAAAACGGACGATTTTTATTTCGAGTATACCGGCAACGGCAACCGCGCCGACTTGTTGAGCGGAAAACACAAAGGTTACTTCGAGTATTCCGCAGAGTCCGACGACGGAAGATTTACCCTCACCGTGTTCGACAGCACGAGCGGGTACGAGGCGCGGACGGCTTTGATTTCCGTTATAATGGTTATCGCTTCCGCACTGCTTTTGACGGGCGTGAATTTCGTCGCCAAGCTGATTGCGAAAAACTTTACGAAAAGGCTCGAAGCTCTCTCCGAGAAAATGGATAAACAGAAATTGCCTTAAATAAAATTACGGCGGAGTTTTCACTCCGCCGTTTTTTCTTGCTTTTTAATCTTTATTCTTACTTTCGTTCCCACGCCCTTTTCGGAGGAAACAGTCAGCCCGTAACCGCTTCCGTATTGCAGTATTATCCGTTCGTTTACGTTTTTAAGTCCGTAACCGCCCAACTTCTGCGGCTGTCGCGTCAGTAAATCTTCTGGAACGTCAAACCCGCAACCGTTGTCCTCAACCTCGAAAATGACGCACTCGCCCTCGGTAAACGCCCTTATATAAAGCTCTCCGCTTTTTTCTATAAAGGCATACTTCAAGCTGTTCTCTATGACGGGTTGTAAAATGAGTTTAAGCGTCATACAGTCCGCCGCTTCGCCCTGCACTTCTGTATGCACGCATACTCTGTCGGGGAAACGTATTTTATCTATTTCGAGATAGCTTAAAACCATTTCGATTTCTTCGGACACTTTTACGAATTTATCCCCGCCGTGCAAAAACAGGCGGAAGAATTTTGCAAGGTTCATAACAAGTCTGTCTATTTCAGGCTGTTTTTTTATCCTCGCCATCCATGATATGGCGTCCAGAGTGTTATAGAGAAAGTGCGGGTTAATTTGCATTTGCAGGCTTTCGAGTTCGAGTTTGCGCTGACGCGTCATATCCTCCTTGTTCTTTTCCACAAGGTCGAATATTCTGTCCATAAGCGCGTCATAGTTGCGCTCCAACTGAACGAGTTCGTCCCCCTCGCGCAATACCGATACGTGGTCTTTGACGGGTTCCGCCGTCGCGTTTATGCTGTCGCTTAAAAGAGTAAGCGGCTTGGAAATTTTGCGCGCGCGCCATACTGCCATTACTGCCGCGGCTATGAGCGCGGCGACGGAAACGCCCATAACTATTCTGAACATAAGGTCGGTTTTGCCGAAGTAGTAACCGTAGTCGAGCACGCTTACTATATTGCAGTCAAAGCTGTAACGCGAGTTTAAAAGCTGAGGTTTGCTCGTAACTATAATGCGGCGCGCCCCGTCGAGCATTTCCGACTTATATTCGGGCGAAGCCGCGGGGTCGTAAACGTCGCTGTAAACTATTACTTTACCCACAAGCGCGGGGTCTATGTGCGAGACGATGTAGCCGTCCGAACGCATAATAAAGGAATAACCCTCTTCTCCGCTCACGGGGTTGCACATTTCGCGGATTTTATCCTCGTTCATATAAAACAGGATAATACCGTTGAAGTCGGAAATTCCCCCGCCCGAGGAAATGCCCATAACTACGCTTCCGCCCACGTTGCCGACAAGAAGCATTTCGTTTTTCTTCGCGTTCAAACTTTCCTGAAAGTCAACGTTCGGAAGCGAACTATTGCCGAGCGAGAAACGCTTTTCGCCGAGAATGAATATGAGGTCGTTGAAGTATTCGTCGTTGATACCTATGCGCGAGGTAAGCGAATTGAAATGCGTTTTCCTCTCTCCGTCCGTAAGCGACTCGTTGGAAACGCCGTTTAAAAGCGCGACGTTTCCGCTGTTCATAATTCGTCCGTAAAGATACGCGCTCTCGTTGATAACGTCGGTAACGCCCGCGTCCAGCTCCTGCTGTGCGGCATAAGAATTCTTACGGATATAATCGTGCATAGACAAACGAAAACTCAGTTCGAACGCGCCTATAAGCACAAGAAATACGGCGGCTAAAACCGCTACGTATACAAATATGAATTTTGAGGAAATCCGCTTTTGTCTCATTTCTTTCTTTCCGCATACTCGCTCGGCGTACAGCCGTAGTACTCTTTGAAAATCTGCCCGAAATATCTCACGTCACTGTACCCTACGGCATAAGCGACTTCGCTAACCCTGAGTTCGCCTTTCGTCAAAAGCTCCTCCGCCTTTAACATACGGTAGTCCGTAAGGCATTCGTTGAAGGTTTTTCCGGTTTGGCTTTTAAACTCGTGCATTATATGGCTTTCGGAAGAATACAGCGCGTCCGCAACCGTCTTTATGGATATTTTTTTATTGTAGTCGCGCTCGATAATGTTGAGCGCGTCGCGCACTATTTTTTTGTATTTATTTCCGCCCGCTCCGCTTATAACCGCGTTAATCGCCGTGAAAAGCGCGTTTTCTCCGAGCGTCTTAGCCTTTTTGAAAGCCGACGGAATATCCCCGTCATAAGCGGAAAGCGCAACCGTATAGCGTGCGTCCGAACTCTTTAAGTTGCCGTCCAGAAGCGCGGCAAGGCGTTTTTCCGCAACGCATTCGTCCGCGGAACATAAAACTACGGCAAAACCCGAAAATACCTCGCTCACGCAATTACAGTCCGAAAGCGAACTTTCGATTGAACTTATAAATGTTTTTAATTGAGGACTTTCGGAGCGTACGTATACTAACGTGCCCGCCTGCGGCGGGCACACGCCGAGCAGCAAAAGCTGCTCGGCGGCAGCTTCCGACTTTTCTCCGCCGCCCAAAAGCAGGGCAAACTGTTCTTTTCTCACCATTGGCAGACTGTTTATAAACTGTCCGAGCATACGCACCTTGCGGCGGTTCTCCGCGAGCGAATTTAAGGTTTCCTTTACCTTTGAAATAAGCTCCGAATTTTCTACGGGTTTTAACAGAAAACCCGCAACGCCGCTATCCAGCGCGCGGCGCGCGTTTTCGAAATCTTTGTAGCCGCTGCAAATTATCACGGCGGTATCGGCCCGTTCGTCGAACAGAATTTTAGCCATTTCGAGTCCGTCCATAACGGGCATACGCACGTCGGCGATTATCAGGTCGGGTTTCAACTCCCGCGCCTTGGCAAGTCCCGCCGCGCCGTTTTCAGCCGTTGCTATAACTTCGACGCCGAGCGATTGCCAATCCAAAGTGGTGCGCAGTCCCTCGCGTACCAGATATTCGTCGTCTACTATCAATAATTTATACATTGTCTGCTCCGTTTTGATTATACCACAGCGGCGCGTTATTTACAAGCGCACCGCGGTTTAAAAAATTCTCCGCCGTCCGAAAAAGACGGCGGAGATTTGTTATTCTAATCAGTTGCTTCTTTTTCTGCGAACTACTTTATTTACGATAAGCAATACGCCTATACCGAGTATTGCCATACCGCCTGCCATAATACCACCTTCAATCGAAGTCGCGCCGCATCCGCCCGCGCATCCCGATTCTGCGGGAGGCGCAACGGGAGGGGTGTCTTTGTCGTCTCCCTCAACCGTGATTTGAATTGTATCGCTCGCTTCGTTGCCCGCAAGGTCGCGCACGGTTACGGTAACGGTGTAAACGCCCTTTTCCGCAGTAAATTTATTGTTTGTAAGAGTTACTGCGCTGCCGTCTTTCGTTACCGTGACGGTTATGCTCAAATCATCTGTTGCGCTCGTATCGTCGGAAGCGGTGTAAGCTACCGTAATTTCGTCGCCCGCTTTCGCCGTGGTTCCCGTCGTTATGGAAACGGTGGGGTCTACCGTGTCGAGATACAGGGGAAGAAGTCCGAGCTGTTCCGCATACTTGGGAACGTAATTTTCCTCGATAGCCTCGCCGAGATAATCCACGTAAGGGGTGAGAGTTATGTTTTCGAGTTTGATATAACCTTCCTTTAAATCATTGATATGAATGTGGAAATCGCTTACAGTAACGCCGCTCTTTGCCAAATCCAATACAACGTTCTTCTTTTCGCCCGCCGTAAATTCCACTTCGGAAAGAAGTTTGCCGTCCGCGGTATAGAGACTGCCGCCGTCGTTTTCGCTCGCCCAAAGCGTGCCGCCCGATGTAAACTCAAAACGTAAATTCGAAAAGTCCGTGTTTTCGCCGACTGTAATATCCATTGAAAGAACGCCGTCGTTTCCGCTGAGACCGCCTATATAACCTGCGTGCAAGTATCCGTTTACGGGTTGAATATTTACGACTTTATTGTCCGTACCGTTATCTTCCTTGACTACGATTTTATTCTCCGTATCGAGTTCCTTTATAACGTTTACGGGAGTGGAAGTTTTAATCGAAACGTTATCGATTTTAAATCCGCCCATTGCGCCTACGTGAGTGTGCGTGTGCATAAATTCGCCCGTTATGCCGCTCTTTTCCAAATCGATTTCCACGTGCGTAGCAACGTCTTTTGTATAAGTGAGTTCATCGAGCTTTTTGCCGTCCGTAGTTTTAAGCGTTCCCGCCGCATTTTCGGACGCCCAATAAGTTCCCGCGCCTTCGAATTCGATTCTCAAAGAAGATATATCAAAGTTATCGCCCGAAGGAGTTATATCCATTCCGATTATCTTGCCGTAACCTTCGTTGGGAACGTACATATATCCCGCGTAGCTATATTCAGCTTCGCTTCCCGCAAATTCGACTTTGGAATCGGGAAGCTCTATCGTCCTTTCAACGTCGGGCAAGTTGACTTCTATGCCGTTGCAGAAGAAGATGCTGTCCACATAAAGTTTGCCCGAACCGCTGTAATACATATCAAGTCCGCCGTAACCCGCTTCGTCGTAGCCGAGTCCGCTCTCTTCGGTATCGATTACAACGTAATACCAACCGTCAGCCGTCTTGTAGGGGTTGCTTTCCGTGAGAAGCGCGGAGGGATATTCCACGCCCGCCTTCCACGCGCTCGAATAAACGGGGTTTCTCGACAAAGCCGAATCCACGCTTCCGCTGAGAGTGAAACGCATACCGCTGAGGGAAGCGCCGTCTTCCGCTTTTACTTTGAGAACCGCGTATTTGCCCGACGAAAGAGTTTTTGAATAGAACTTGAAGTTGATATAGTCGTCCGCTCCGAGTCCCGTTCCGTCGAATACGAGATTGCCGTCCCTGACTTCGACTTTATCGCCGTTATTGTAGGATAAACGGTATTCGAGTCCCGCTTTCTCCATTTCGGGCGCGGCGTGCATTTCGTCGTAATTGCCGTTGAAACCTTTCTGCGCAACCGAGAAGTCTTCAAGAATTTCCGCCGTGCTCGCGTCGATGACGGGCATAGCGAGTGCGGGAGTTTTCACTTCGAGATTGGTAAGATATATACGCCTTACGGTAACTCCGCCTTCCTCGCTTCCCTCGTATATGAATTTAAAGCCTTTTTCATTGCCGTTCAAAACTACCGAATAGCCGTCGAACGCCTGCGGAGCGCCGTAAGCCGAACCGTCAACCGTAGTAGCCACTTTGAGGTTTGCGACATCTCCGTCCGCCTCTATTACGGCATATTTGTAATTGCCGACGGGCGTTTCCTTTGTAACCGTGAAACTGCCGCCCGTCAAATTCACGGTGCGCTTAACTATATAACCCGTGGAAGAACCTGCCCACCACGTGCCGCTGTCCGCGACGGAAGCCGTGTCGGCGGGAGTCAAGCCGCCCCTGAAATCGTTGAGATAAGCGCTTCCGGTAGTGGAATATTCCACGGAAGCTATTTCAAGCGTCCCCTCGTCCTCTTCGGTAGCCGCGTAGAGGTGAATACCTACAAGGGGAATGCTGTTCGCGCCTGTTACGGGCGCCGCCGTCGTGTTTTCGGTTGCGGGATACATATCGGTATCTTCGTAGCTCGTAGCAAAACTTATTTCATAATCCTGCCACTCGGTACTGAGAGCGGGCAAAGGTTCGCCGTCGGCGTCGGTAAGCTCGTCGAGAGTCTTTGCGAATACCGCCTTGTCGTTATCCACGCCCCTTACGCCGAAGTTTATTTCGGATAAATCGACGTCGCTTTCGGGAGCGCGCATTTTAAATTTAATCGTTCCGCCGTTTTTAACTTCCGCAAGCGAACCCGAACCCTGCTTGTAAATCGCGTCGCCGGGAGTCGTACTCGTACCCGCGGTATACGTAACGCGCATATAGGGTTTTTCGCCCGTGTTTACGCCCGTTCCTTGCGTAGTGACCGTGTCGGTTATATCCGCCCTGTCAAAGTCCTCGTAAACGACGTCGTTTTTAGCGTCGAATTCGTGGTCTTTCGTTGCCGTATCAGCAAACGCCGCCAATGCCAAACCCGAAGTCAATGACGCTGTAAGCGTTGCAGAAAGAGCTGTTAAAAGAATCTTTTTGCCTTTTTTCATATTAAGCCTTCCCCTTTATAAAATTTTTATTTAGTCGCCGTAAACGTAAAGCTCGGAGAGCTGCGCGCCGTAGCGAGAAGAACTGTTTGCAGACCATACGAGTTTTATGAATTTTGCAGGTACGGGAGTCGTGAGTTCTACGGTGTTAACGTTGCCCGTCATAGGGTCGAATTCGTATTCCGTGCTTTGAACGGCGGAAGTCCAGTCGGTGCCGTTTAAACTTACGAGAATTTCTATTTTCTGCACTCTCGCTTCCCACGTGAGTACGGGCGGCAGGTGCATTACGATATATCTGAGGTTGTACTGTCCGCCCAAATCAACCGTGAAAGTTGCGCCGTTGCAGTCCGCGGGAGCGGTTTCCCAATAAGTCGCCTCGTTGCCGTCCACAAGGTTGTTAGGTCCGTACACGTCGAAGTACGGCGTCGAGTCGATAATCGGCTTGGTTGTGGTGAGCGAGCAAGGATAGATTTCTATTTCCGCTATTTTCAGAGTCTTTTGCCCCGTCATTCCGTCAGTACGGAAGAAGCGGAGTTGAAGCGCGCTGCTTTCCAAAGTAGCCGAAAGTTTAATATCGAAGTAGTTGCCCTTGGCGGGAGTCGCCGTGTAAGTCTGCGTCGAAAGCGTGCGGGCAAAGTTGCCGCCGACTTCCTTTCTGTTAAATACGCTTATATTGAAGTCGTAGACATATGCGCTGTCTTCCGCGAGATAAACGCGGACGACGCTGACGCTGCCTGCGGGGAGTTTGCCGCCGAAATCGAGCGTGACCGCCGCGAACTCGTCGTCCTCGTTCTTCCATTCCTTTGCTTCGAAAGAAGTTTCCCTATTTCCGTCGAGCGCGTTTGCTATGGGGTTTGCCGTGCTGTCGAACGCGCCCGTTCCGTCGTCGTACTCCGCTTTCGCCGTCGTGCCCTTGCCGTGCGTTACTTTCGCGTTCACCGTTGACATATCGCGCGCAACGCCCATATACGTTTCCTGTACGTCGAGAATTGCAAAGTCGGGAACTTCGAGTCCGCTCTGTACTTTTGTCGTTTTAACCGTCTTGGTTACGGAAGAGTCGGAAAGTTTGAGGATATAAGGGAGTTTGACGCCCGCGCCGAACACTTCGTAACCGGCTTTGCCGACGGTAATACCGCCCGTATACGAATTGGCTGAAAGTTTGAGTTTTTCCGCCGTGTCGAGCGACTGCCCCTCTACCTCTATTCCTCTGATTAACACGTTCTGTATTTTGTTGTCGGAACCGAAACCGTTGATGCGGCTTACTATCGTATCCGCCATTTCAAGCACTTTTACGTTCTCTATTCTCACGCCGTTAACCGTTCCGCGCTCATCCGACTTAGACCACGCTTGGTTGAAGTCGATAAACATATCTATAAGGAAATCTTCCGCGCCGTCGCCGCGGTTGTCGCCGAGCATTTGCGCGTCCTCGATAGTGATGCTTTCGTACACTACGTTGGTAATCGCCGCGTCGTCCGCATTGTGAACGGACATTGCCGCTTTATGGTAGTTGTGCAAAACCGTGATATTCTTGAACGTTATGCTGTCCATAATCTTGCCGTTGCACTCGTAGCCGACTTCCATACTCTGCGCCAAGTCCGTCCAGACTACTACGTTATCGAAAGTTATGTTTTTTGTGTCGCCCCTGTCGTTGTTCTTAACTACGAGGGAATCGTCCCACGTTCTTACGAATCCGCCCGTAACTTTGACGTCCTTGCAGGACTGAACCGAAATGCCGTCGCCGTTGCCGCGCGCGGTTATTATTTTTACGTTGTCGATATTTATGCCTTCGCTGTGATAAAGGGTAATCGCCCAACCTGCGGGGTCGAGAATGGATATGCCCTCGATTGTAACGTTCTTGCAGAACCTGAGCTCGATAGGCAGAGTATATTCCGCGTCCGCTCTGCGTTCGTAAATTTCTCCGCTGAAAATTCCCCTGCCGCGGATAGTCACGTTTTCAAGGTTTTCCGCCCTTATCTGCCCGTACACGTACGCGCCGCCCGCAAGGTAAACCGTCTGATTGCTCTTAACGGGAATTGCGCCCGCCGCATATACGCCCGGTCCGATATAGACGGTGTTTTCGGGAACGTTTTCTTCGGAAACGGGATTTGTTTCAATGGGGTTCGCAAAAATGTGCAGGGCGTTGTCAGCCGCGTCCGTCACCTTGCCGTCGTTGTACTCCAACGTATAGTTTGCGGAATATTTCAAATCGAATTCAACCGTATTGCCGTTTACTTCGGGTTGCACCCCGTAGGAAAGAGGGCGCACGACAACGTCCGTTAATGCGGAAGCGCCGTTTATTTCGACACGCATATGCACCGTACCTTCGAAATCGAAGTTCACTACCTGCCCTTCGTCGCGCGAGTATGAAAAGCTGAAACTTCTGTTGTGGTTTACGCGCGTGTCGTAGACAAACAGTTCCTCGTCCTCGACAAATGCTTTGACTTTGGAAGAACTTTCCATAAGCGAAGGTCCTTCGTATACGGTGAGTTTGCTCGCCGTAACTTCCCTGTCGGGTTGTTCAACGGCAGGCGCGTCGCCGGTAGGTACGTCGGGTTCGGGAGGGTCTTTCTCTACGCAAGCCGTAAAGACTGCCGAAGTGCACACGATTGCCGCGCTTACAAGACAAGCGATTACTTTTTTAAACTTCATATTTCCACCTTTCTAATTATTTAACTTGCACTGTACAACCGCCGTTATAAGTCGCAAGTTCTTCTTCCGTCTGCGTGAACAGGAATGCCGCGCCCGTGACGGGTACTTCCTTTTCCTGAACGAAGCTGAAATTTCTGAGATATTTGGAATCGGTTGCCGACAGTTTGCACTCGCTTTTTTCGGGTCTCGAACCTGCAAGCGCAACGTTTTTCAAAGTTACGTTGTCCACAAAGTGTTCGCTTTCGAACCCTACGCGGGTATCCTTGCAACCGCCCATTATCGCAGTTATGCGTTTTGCCGAAATAACGTTGAGGTTTTCTATTAACACGCCGTCCACGTTGCCGAGCGCGGTAGGCGCCGTATGTTGGTTAGACCAGTTACTGCTGAACAGCACCCTCAAATCTATGAGTCCCACGCCGTCCGCGGCGTTCTTTCCGTCCTCGACTGTAATGTTTTTAAAAGTAACGTTTTTAATTTCCGCGTTGTTTGCGTTGTGAATTGATATTGCCGCATTGTGGAGCGCGTGAAGAACGGTTATATTTTCAAACGTTATATTTTCCATAGGAACGCCCACGGTTTCGTAGCCGATTTCCATACTCTGCGCCAAATCCGTCCACAGCGTGCAGTTCTTAAAAGTAATTTGTTCAGTTTCGCCGTGAATATTTCTGTTTTCCCATCTCGGATAATTTTTCACTACGAGCGAATCGTCCCACGTGCGCACGAAACAGCCGTCCGCCTGCACGTTCTTGCAGGACTGTAAGGAAATTCCGTCGCCGTTGGAGCGCGATGAAATTATTTTGAGATTTTCTATTCTCGAACCGTTGCAAAAATAGTTGGTAATCGCCCAACCCGCGGGGTCTAAAATGAAAAAGTCTTTTAATAAAAGATTAGTGCAATAATTGAATTCGATAGGAACGGTTACTTTGCCGCGCGACACGCTTCGTTCGAACGCGCTTCCGTCTATTATGCCGCGTCCGACTATCGCAACGTTGTTCAAGTTGCTCTCGTGGAAACAACCCCTCACTACCGCGCCGTCGGCGAGATAGACGAGCGTGTTGCTTTTAAGCGCGATTCTGTTTCCGTTCTTGGAAATTCTGCCGTCGTTGTCGGCGGTATGCAGTCCCGCCTCGAAAACCATTACGTTTTCGTATCCCTCGTACTCGGAAATTTCTCCGCTGCCGTATTCGCTTACGAAAAAGTGTATTACGTTGTGTACGTCGCCGTTTATTTCGAGCACGTACTCGCCCGCGCCCGTAAAATTCAAAGTCAGCGTATTTTCCGCGATGTTCGCAACGGGAGTGATTTTCGCCGAGAGCGGACGCACAACCGAAGAGTAATTGATTTTAACTTCGGGTTTTACGGTAACTTCCGCTTTGCCTTTAAGTTCGAAAAGACAGACTCCGTTTGCTTTGCGCTGGTAATTGTCGCCCGTCCAATTTTGGGAGGTGTTAACCATTACCTCGTATGCGGGAATCTCCGTCTGCCCGATGAAAATTTCCGCGCCCTTGTACTTTTCAACTCCGTCGGGAACGTTATAAACTCTTACCATACTGTCCTTTGCGTTCGGCGTTTCGGGTGCGTTGGGAGGTGCGCACCCGAAAGCTGCCGAACATATGGAGAAAAATATGAACAAACAAATTATCAAACCGTAGTTTTTTTTCATATCAAGCAATCCTGATTCCCGAATAATTATCGTAAATACTCGCTTTGAGTAAGTCTATGCCGAAGCACATTTCGCCGCTTTCGCCGTTGTACGGGAGAACTATTTCACTGTCCCCGCAAGCGCAAACCGCGTAACGCCTGTTTCCGTAATCGTATATTTCCTTAATGCTTGCTTTGAATATTTTTTCGTCCGTTACGCCGTCCTCACCGAATATAAGGCGCATATCCGTTCCGAATAATTTTCTGTCGCTCGCACCGAGTATTCTTTTAAGCACGGGCACGGGACAGACGAGCGAGGTTTCGCCGCGTTTAACTTCCGCGTCGAAATTTCTTTTTTCCCCGTCGGGAAGCGCCTTTTTCTCTTCGGAACCAAGCGCGCGCTTGTTAAGCGTTACAGAGAATACGTTTTCCTTTGTCAGCGCGGGTTTTATAATTTCTCCGCCGCGGGAGAAGGTTACTTCGCTCCAATCGACGCCTACTTTTATTTTGCCCGTTCGTTCGCTTGCGAACAGCGCGTAAAGTTTCTGCCCGCCGAGCGAAATGCGCGTCAGCCAACCCTGACTTAACCGTTCGCATTCGAGCGCTTCCGCTTCCAAATCTCCGTCGCATGTAATTGCCGAAGTCGGGAAAGTCAGAACGAACTCGCCGTCGAGATTTTCAAGCGCGGGCGGAAGCGAAGCCGCCAAGCCGCCTACACTAAGTTTGCCGCCCGAAACGACGGCGGGAATTTCGTTGTAGCTGACGAAGCGTTTCATTACGCTCTCTTCGCTGTCCTTATCGAAGTAGTGCGCTCTTTCGAAATCTATCGCTACTTTTATGCGTTCGCCGCAACGGCGGCGGCACACTCCCTCCGCTTTTACTATGAAAGGATATTTGCCGCTCTCGTAGTTGGTAACGTTTTCGGTATCGAAATCGCAGTAGAGAAGGGTTTCGCTTCCGAGCATTTCTATGTTCAGTACGACGCATTCGACGCCGTCTTCGGAAACTTTGAAATCTTCGGGACGCACGCCCAAAACAAGCTCTTTGCCCAGATACTTTCTTTCGAATTTTTTAATGTGTTCTGCGGAAAAACTCAATTTTTTTCCGCCCGCAAAACTTACGCTCGCGTTTTCCCCGTCGCTTTCAACAGTAGCGTCGAAAAAATTCATCGACGGCGTGCCGATAAACCCTGCGACGAAGAGGTTTTCGGGATACGAATACAGGTTGACGGGCGTATCCGTCTGCTGTATTCTGCCCTTCTTCATAACGACGATTCTGTCGCCCATTGTCATAGCTTCGGTTTGGTCGTGGGTTACGTAAATAAAAGTGGTTTGCAACCTGTTGTGCAGTTTGGTTATTTCACTGCGCATCTGCGTGCGGAGTTTCGCGTCGAGGTTGGATAAGGGTTCGTCGAGAAGAAACACTTTGGGATTTCTCACCATCGCCCTGCCGAGCGCGACTCTCTGTCGCTGTCCTCCGCTCATTGCGCCCGGTCTTTTGCCGAGATACTCTTCGAGTCCGAGAATTTCGGCGATTTTTATTACTTTCGCGTACATTTCTTCGCGCTTCATAAAAGAAACGTGAAAAGGTTTCAAAATATTGTTCAAGACAGAAATCGGGCGGACAAGGTTCCTCTCCTCCCGTATGCGCGTCTTGTATTCGCGCTTTGCCGCCAAATAATGCAAAGGCTTCAAAACCGAATTTTTTAAGGATTTCGGATATTCGTTTTTTACTTTTTCGGAAACGGCAATTTTATCCTCTTTGGTAAGAACCACCTTTTTATCCTCTTTGTACTTCTTTCTGACTTCTGCGTTGCGCGCCTTTAAATCCCGGTACTCCGCATCTTTTTCGCACTTTTGGGCGGAAAGGACGGGCGGATATTTTTTATCGACTCTCTCTTTTAACTGCGCTTTCTGTTCCCTGTTCAGTTTCGTCATCTTCAAAGGGAACGCCATATTGTCCGCGACGCTCATATGGGGATACAGCGCGTAATTCTGGAAAACCATCGCTGTATCGCGGTTTTTACAGTCAACGTCGTTAACAACCGAACCGTCTATTTTAAGTTCTCCCGCGCTGATTTCTTCGAGTCCCGCTATCATTCTGAGAACGGTAGATTTTCCGCAACCAGAAGGTCCGACGAAAACTATGAACTCTTTATCCTCAATATCCATCGAAAAATCGTTTACGGCTTTCGTTCCGTTGGGATAAACTTTATAAATATTTGTAAGATTCAGTCCCGCCATATGCTTTCCTTGTAGTCTTATGATAGTTACATTTTAACAAAAACTGATAATTGCTACAATGCGGTAAAACTGTTAAACAGTCGAATAAACTGCAAACTTGCGCCCGGCGCAGTCCGCCGCGCGCCGTAGTTTGCCGCCGTAAAATAAAAAAAATCGGGCATAACCCGACTTAATTTACTCTGTTTGTTTTTCTGTTTAAGATAATAGTAATACGTGCTTCTTGTCAATTTAGATAATTTCAATAATTCTTTAAGCGGATATTTATGCCTTAATTCCAAAACAATTATTGCTTTTTATTTTTCTCTTGTTCTTCCGCAAGAACTAAGGCACTCAGTTTTTTTATGTACTCTATCTCCATTTGAGCATATTCCAATTGCTCTTTTAACCGTTGGTTTTCCGCTACTAAATCATTCTCTATTTCTTTATCTAATGGTTTCTTTCTCGGTCTGCCTTTCTTTGGATTATCCATTTTTGTGCTTCGCCCTCGCCGTTCTTCGGCGAGTCCAATTGCTCCTTCTTCCAAGTATATGCGTTCCCATCTCTTTACCGTATTCATTCCGTTGTGCTCGTTCGAGCCTATCTTATATTTTCTCGCTGTTCCACGGTAACCCGGATAGTTCTTACGCATATCCATTATAACAGATATTTTGAACTCTGCTCTATACTTTTTATTCTTTGTTCCTTTCTTTCTCATAAAAATATGCACCTCCAAAAGTTTGTCTAACTTTTGGAGGTGCATATCAAAATCAGGCGGTTGTTTTTATTATACGCACATAAAAAACAAAGAACTCAGACAAAAGTCTGAGTTCTTGTTACTGAAATCCGGCAACTACCTTATCTCCCAATTCGTGTCCAAATCAGTACTTCTGGCGTAACAGAGCTTAACTTCTGTGTTCGGAATGGGAACAGGTGGGTCCTCTGTGCTATCGTCACCGGAATGGCTCCGCTTGTTGGACTTGAACCAACGACACTGCGGTTAACAGCCGCATGCTCTACCGACTGA
>CAMXOH010000010.1 GCA_947245485.1 uncultured Clostridia bacterium
CACGCAGCGCAACGCAGTATTGCGAAGTATATATGCGTTTTTATTTTCTTACAAGCGTTAAAATTACTTTCTCGCCGTTAACATTCTGCTCTTTCGAGTAACCGTCGGCTTCGCCTTCGCAAACTTTTTCGGCTAAGACGTCTTTTGCGAACTCGCCTTTTGAGAGTACTTTTTGCGCTTTGCCTTCGGCTTTGAAGTAAACTTCTATTCTGTCGGTCACTTCGAAACCTGCGTCTTTACGCATATTCTGTATTTTAGAAACGATTTCGCGCTCTATTCCCTCGAAAATGAGTTCTTCGGTGAGAGCCGTATCGAGCGCAACGGTAATGCCCTTATCTTCCGCGGCGGTAAAGCCGTTCGCGCTTTCGGTGAATATCTGCAAATCTTCGAATTTCAGAATCACGTCCTCGCCCGAGATTTCGTACTCGCCGCCGTTTTTAACGGCGTTTACAACCTCTTTTGCGTTGCATTCGGAGAGGAATTTTGAAATTGCGCCGAGCTTTTTACCGTACTTGGGTCCGAGAGTTTTAAGCTGGGGTTTGAGCTTATAGGAAATATATTTTTCCGCGTCTTCGGCAACTTCGAAAGTTTTCACGTTGAGCTCGTCGAGAACAATCGCGCGTTCTTCTTCGGAGAGTTCTATATTCCTATGCGAAACCACCACCATTTTTGCGAGCGGCTGACGGTTTTTGAGATTGCCCGCGTTTCTTGCCGCTCTGCCCAAAACGACTACGTCGAGAACTTCTTCCATTCCGTCTTCGAGCGTTTTGTCTATATATTTCTCGTCCGCTACGGGGAATTTGCAAAGATGCACGCTTACGGGAGCGTCCTTGAAAAATTCGGGAACGAGGTTGCGGTACATCATTTCCGCAATGAACGGCGTGTAAGGCGCGGTGAGCTTTGCAAGCGTAACAAGCACGGTGTAAAGCGTAGTGTACGCCGCCGCCTTGTCCTCGTTCATTTCACTGCCCCAATAGCGTTCGCGTCCGCGGCGCACGTACCAATTCGAAAGCACGTCTGAGAAGTCCTGCAATGCGCGGCTCGTTTCGAAAATTTCGTAATTTTTAAGTCCTTCGTCCACAAATTTTACAAGCGAATTGAGTTTGGACAGTATCCACTTATCCATAACCGACAGCTTACATTTGTTTAAATCGTATTTCGAGGGTTCGTATCTGTCTATTTCCGCATACAGCACGAAGAACGCGTAAGTGTTCCACAGCGTGCCTATATACTTTCTCTGAGCTTCCGATACGGTTTCCTCGGAGAAGCGCGAGGGAAGCCACGGCGCGGAAGAAGTGTAGAAATACCATCTTACCGCGTCCGCGCCCTGCTTGTCGAGGACGCTCCACGGGTCTACTACGTTGCCCTTGTGCTTGGACATTTTTATGCCGTTTTTATCGTTAACGTGCCCCAAGACGATACAGTTTTTAAAGGGCGCTTTGCCGAAAAGTATTGTGTTGATTACAAGTAAAGTGTAGAACCATCCGCGCGTCTGGTCAACCGCTTCCGAAATGAAGTCGGCAGGGAAAGTTTTTTCGAAAACTTCCTTGTTCTCAAACGGGTAATGGTACTGTGCAAAGGGCATAGAACCCGAATCGAACCAGCAGTCTATTACTTCGGGCGTGCGTTTCATTGCGCCGCCGCATTTTTTACATTTGCAGGTAAGTCCGTCGAGATAGGGACGGTGAAGCTCTATATCCTGTTCCGCGGGTATACCGCACTTTTCTTTAAGCTCCGCCTTGGAGCCTATAACTTCGATTTCACCGCAGTCGGGACATACCCATACGGGCAGAGGAGTTCCCCAATACCTGTCGCGAGAAAGTCCCCAGTCGATAACGTTTTCAAGGAAGTTGCCCATTCTGCCTTCCTTTATGGTTTCGGGCATCCAGTTAACCGAACGGTTCGCGGCGATGATTTCGTCCTTAACCTTAGTCACCTGAATAAACCAACTCGACTTAGCATAATAGAGAAGGGGCGTATCGCAACGCCAGCAATGGGGATAGTCGTGTTCGAATGCGATTACTTTGAAAAGAAGTCCGCTCTCTTCAAGCATATCGAGTATTTTTTTATCGGCTTTTTTTGCAAATAATCCGTTTAAAACCTCGAAGCGGCTGTCGAAACATCCGCGTTCGTCCACGAGCTGAACTACGGGCAGTCCGTAACGTTTGCCGACTTTATAGTCGTCCTCGCCGAACGCGGGCGCAATGTGAACCACGCCCGTGCCGTCGCCCATAGTTACATAAGTATCGCACACAACGTAGTGCGCTTTCAAAGGCGCGTTCGCGGGAGATACGCGCGCTATTTCGGTTTTGGTTTGGTTGAAGAGCGGTTCGTATTCAAGTCCTTCCCACTCTTTTCCCGTTTTTCTGCAAACCACTTCGAACTGTTCGAAAAATCTTTCCGCAAGCGCTTCGGCTAAAATGTAGTTTACGCCGTCCGCTTTGATTTCAACGTAGGGTTCGTCGGGGTTCATACAGAGCGCAACGTTCGAAGGAAGCGTCCAGGGCGTCGTAGTCCACGCAAGGATATAGCGGTTGTCAGCGCCCTTGACTTTAAAGCGCGCAACGGCGGAATTTTCCTTTACGCTTTTATAACCTTGCGCAACCTCGTGCGAGGAAAGCGCCGTTCCGCAACGCGGGCAATAAGGCACGATTTTATGTCCCTTGTACAGAAGTCCTCTTTCGTGCATCTTTTTGAGCGCCCACCATTCGGATTCGATATACTTGTCGTCGTAAGTCACGTAAGGGTTGTCCATATCAACCCAATAACCTACGCGCGACGACATTTTCTCCCACTCGTTCTGATATTTCCAAACGGACTTTTTGCATTGCGCGATGAAGGGTTCTATGCCGTAACTCTCTATTTGTCCCTTGCCGTCCAAGCCGAGCGATTTTTCCACTTCGAGTTCGACGGGGAGTCCGTGAGTATCCCAACCCGCCTTTCTTAAAACGTGTTTTCCGTGCATGGTATGGTAGCGCGGTATCAAGTCCTTCATAACGCGCGTCAAGATGTGCCCTACGTGCGGCTTGCCGTTCGCCGTAGGGGGTCCGTCGTAAAAGGAAAATTCCTCGCCGCCTTCGTTTCTCTCCATACTCTTTTCGAATATTTTGTTCTCTTTCCAGAATTCGTTCACTTCCTTTTCTCTTTCTACGAAGTTTAAAGAAGTGTCTACTTTTTTGTACATATCTGACTCCTGTTTAATTCACGGATTTTTATCTATCGGCGAAATATCCACGCCGTTTTAATTCCTGTCGCGCCGCCGCGCCCTTGGCGCAGTTTCGGCTGTAAATACTTTATTTCAAAGGAATATGCGCGCACGCGTTTATATTAAGCGGCGCAAAATTGCCTTCAAGGTACTGTATCAAACCTTCGGCGGCTATCATCGCCGCGTTATCGGTGCAGAACGCTTTTTCGGGCAGAACGAGTTTTATGTTCTCTTTTGCGCAAGCCGCGGAAAGCGTTTCACGCATATATTTATTTGCCGCGACTCCGCCCGCCGCAGTAACCGTTTTAACGTTCAGCTTTAACGCGCTTTCCACCGTCTTTCTGACGAGCGGTTCGAGCGCCGCGCGCTGGAACGAAGCGGCGACGTCGGCGCGGCTGTACGCCTCGCCCTTTTGTTCGGCGTTGTGGCAATAGTTGATAACGGCGGTTTTAAGTCCGCTGTAAGAGAACTGCATTTCCGCCGAGTTTTTGACGAGCGACTGAGGAAACGCGATAACGTCTTTTCCCTCTTCGGCAAGTCTTTGAACGTTCGGTCCGCCCGGATAGGGAAGTCCCAGAATACGCGCGACTTTGTCGAACGCTTCGCCCGCGGCGTCGTCGCCCGTTGCGCCGAGAACTTCGAACGAGGTATAGCTTTTCGTATGAATAACCGCCGTATGCCCGCCGCTTGCAAGCAAAGTAACGTAAGGGGGTTTTAGCGTCTGTTCGCATAAATATGCCGCCGCAAGGTGTCCGCGTATGTGGTTTACGGCGATTAGCGGAACGTTAAGAGAATATGCGAACGATTTTGCAAATGAAAGTCCCACCAAAAGCGCGCCCAAAAGTCCCGCGCCGTACGTTACCGCAACCGCGTCTATATCCTTTAAAGCAATGCCCGCGTTACGGACAGCTTCCGCAACCGCGCAATCCACTGCGTCCGAGTGCGCGCGGGAAGCTATTTCCGGTACTACTCCGCCGTATTTGGACTGTTCAGCGGCGGAGGATATAATTACATTGGACAAAAGTTTTCTGCCGCGTATCACCGCCGCGGCGGTTTCGTCGCAACTCGACTCTATTCCGATAATAACGGGTTCTTTATTAATGGTAAAATTCTGTCCGTACATAGTCAAAAAACGGCGGACAAGCCGCCGCCATAGCGTGTTTATTTTAAATGGTTCCGAAGTAAATATCGTTGAAGCCGCCGTCGTTTTCCTGAACGTTGCCCGCGAGCGAAAGCTGTTCGCTGTTGTCCTGTTGAAGCTGAGGGACAGGCTGAGCCGCGGCTACCGTCTGCACCGCTTCCGCGGGAGCGGGTTGCGCGCAAGGCGGCTGTTCGGTTATGAAAAGTTCGACAAGCTGTATTATATTTTCTCCGAGAGTTTTAACAGGTTGAATGCGGCGTTTGGGATATATGCTCTCTTCGGACATCACGTTTAAAATGAAAAGCGTCCTTTTAAGCTCTTCCTTTGCTTTTAGCGCGGTTGCACCCGCTTCATATTCGGAACAGCCGCCGAGCTCGCTTACAAGTCTGCCCGCTTCAATAGCGTAATCCAAAAGTTTTTTTGCAAGTATTTCTTTTTCGCGGAAATACTTGTTGGACCTGTAAAGAATTAAAACGCTTTTTACAAATTCCGTACCCGCCGTGTTAACGTCAAGTGCCATAATACCCTCCCTTTGGGGATTATATAGTCTTTTTTAAATAGTCGATTATAAAACCTTGAATATCTCCGTCCATTACCGCCTGAACGTTGGTGTTTTCATAACCAGTCCTGTGGTCTTTGACAAGCGTATAGGGACAGAACACGTAGGAGCGTATCTGACTGCCCCATTCTATTTTTTTGATTTCACCTTTGAGCTCGGCGTCCGCCGCTTCTCTGTCGGCGATTTTTCTTTCGATTAGTTTGGCTCTGAGATATTGGAAAGCCATTTCCTTGTTTTGAAGCTGACTTCTTTCGTTCTGGCACGTTACCACTATTCCCGTAGGGAAGTGCGTAATTCTTATCGCGGTTTCCGTCTTATTGACTTTCTGCCCGCCCGCGCCGGACGAACGGTATACGTCTATTCTTATATCCTCGTCCTTGATTTCGATTTCGGCGTCGTCTTCGACTTCGGGCATAACCTCCAAAGACGCGAACGACGTGTGTCTTCTCTTGTTTGAGTCGAAAGGAGAAATTCTTACAAGTCTGTGCACGCCCTTTTCGGCTTTAAGAAATCCGTAAGCGTTTTCGCCCTCGACGCGAAAACTGACGCTTTTAAGTCCCGCTTCGTCGCCGTCCTCGAAATCGAGTTCGGTTACTTTGAAACCCGAACGTTCGCAATAGCGCGTGTACATACGGTAAAGCATACTCGTCCAATCGCAGGCTTCCGTTCCGCCCGCGCCCGAATGAAGATTTAAAATTGCGTTGTTCGCGTCGTAATCGCCGCGCAAAAGGGCGCGTATGCGCATCTGCTCTATGTCGTCCTCGGCAACCGTAATCATACTTTCAAGTTCGGGAATTAAACTTTCGTCGTCCGCTTCCTCGATTAAATCGATAAACGCATAGGCTTCCGCAAGCGCGGTTTCGCCCTTTTTATATGAATTGATTTTGTTCTCGACAGCGGAAATCTCCCTGCCTATGCGCTTGGATTTTTCCAAATCCTGCCACACTGCGGGGTCTTCCTGCTCGGTTTTGAGTCCGTCGAGCTTCGCGCCTAGATTGTCTATATCGAGCGCGTATTTCGCCTCCGAAAGCGTATCCGAAAGGCTTTTGAGTCTTAATCTGTAATCGTCTGCTTTAAACATAAACTTCCGTTTAATTACGTTTTTAAATTTCGGTTGTACCCTGCCGCCGGCAAATCAAGCAATAATTTTTTTACGGCGCAAGGAGGGTTTCCCTCCGCCGGCGCACTCAATTTGCGAATACCTTCGGCTCACCGAGGTGAATTCGCGCAATTATATATTAAGAGCGCCATTAATATTGCGCGAAGAGGGCGAGCAGCCTTCAAATCACGAAAATTATTGACATCGCCGAACGTCAATAATTTTGTGAGCTTTTTATACTCTGCCGCAGCAGTTCTTATACTTCTTCCCGCTTCCGCAGGGACAAGGTTCGTTTCTGCCTATTTTGGCATCTTTGGAGTTCACTCTGGGAAGCGCTTTGCCGCCTATATTGGTCATTAAATCCGTGGGGGATTTGGGCGCGTCGCCTATTACGGGTCCCGACTGCTTTTCGGTAGCGGGTTGCTGTTCAGAGGACGCAGGCTGTTCGTTATTTTGCGCGTCTGCCGCCGCTTCCGCCGCTTTCTGCTCTGCAATCTGTCTTGCCCTTGCCGCGACGGCGGGATTGATACTGCTCATCATTTCGGCGGGAGTGCGGCGCGGAGGCACGGGCACGCCCTGCTGTACTTTGACTATTCTGCCTTTAAGAAGTCTTGAAACCGTGATTGTCTGAATGCGTTCAATCATTTCGTCGAACATCTGGAAGCCTTCCTGCTTGTACGCGATTACGGGGTCCTGCTGTGCGTAACCGCGCAGACCTATTCCCTTGCGGAGCTGGTCCATAGCGTCGATATGGTCAATCCAGTTTCTGTCTACGGCACGCAGAAGTTCGTTGCGTTCAATTTGGAAATAGTCTACCTGTCCTTCGGTATCTTCCTTGATATTGACGATTTTCTGTTCGTATGCCTTTATTACTTCTTTTGAAATTTTATCGATTGCGTACTCGTAATCCCACTTTTCAAGCATTTCGCGCGTGATTACGAACTGACATTCGTCGGGATAAACTTTTTGCGTCAACGCCTCGTTCAAAGCGTTCTCGTCCCACTTTTCGGGCATAGCTTCCGTGTTGACGGTTTCGCCGACTATTTTCGCTACGTAGTCGGGTATGAATTTCAAAATCTGTTCGTGAACGTTTTCGCCCTTCAAAACTTTCATACGTTCGCCGTAGATAGTTTTACGCTGTTCGTTCATAACTTCGTCGTATTGGAGGGTGTGCTTTCTTATACCGAAGTTTCTGCCCTCGATTGCTTTCTGCGCGTTTTCTATACCGCGGGAAAGCATTTTCGCGCCGAGGTACTGGTCCTCTTCGATTTTAAACGCGTTGTAGAGCGCTTTCATTCTTTCGCCGCCGAAACGCTTAGCCAAATCGTCTTCGAGCGAAATGAGGAATACCGAATCGCCGGGGTCGCCCTGTCGTCCGCTTCGTCCGCGCAACTGGTTGTCTATACGGCGGGATTCGTGACGCTCGGTGCCGAGTATGCACAAACCGCCCGCTTGTATTACTTCCGCTTTTTCCGCGTCCGTTTCCGCCTTATAGTTAGCGTAAAGTTCGGCATAGCGGTTTCTTGCGGCTATTTCCTCTTCGGTAAATTCTCTGTCCGCATAGGAAATAGCGACTTCAATCATATCGTGGTCGTAACCCTCTTCGCGCATACGCTTTTTAGCGAGGTACTCGGGGTTGCCGCCCAAAAGAATATCCGTTCCGCGTCCCGCCATGTTGGTTGCGATTGTTACCGCGTTGAGTCTGCCCGCCTGCGCGACTATTTCCGCTTCGCGCTCGTGATTCTTTGCGTTGAGAATATTATGCTTGACGCCGTTGCGGCGGAGAAGTCTTGAAATTTCTTCCGATTTTTCTACGGTTACGGTACCGATAAGAACGGGTTGTCCCTTAGCGTGGCGTTCAACCACTTCGTTGACAATCGCCTTTTTCTTGCCCTCTACCGTAGCGTAAATTCTGTCGTTTTCGTCGAAACGCTGTACGGGGCGGTTAGTGGGAATTTCCACGACGTCGAGCGAGTAAATAGTTCTGAACTCGTCCTCTTCCGTCTTTGCCGTACCCGTCATACCCGACAGCTTATTGTAAAGTCTGAAATAGTTCTGGAAAGTTACGGTAGCGTGCGTCTTGTTTTCGTCCTTGACTTTAACTTTCTCTTTCGCTTCGATAGCCTGATGAAGTCCGTCCGAATATCTTCTGCCGTTGAGCACGCGTCCGGTAAATTCGTCTACGATGAGAATTTCGCCGTCGTCGGAAACGATATAGTCCTCGTCGCGTTTAAAAAGCTCGTGCGCTTTCAACGCCTGCTGTATATGGTGGTTCAAATCGGCGTTTTCTATATCGCCGAGGTTTGCTATTTTAAAGAACTGTTCGGCTTTTTCCGCGCCCTTTTCGGTAATGGTTACGGACTTGTCCTTACGGTCTATGATATAGTCCCAGTTTTCCATTTCTTCCAAAATGGCTTTTAGTCTGTTCTGCGCTTCGAGTTCGCTCTCGCTCAAATCTTTCTTCTTGCGGGAAGGCGCTTTCTTTTCCGCGTCCTTCTTGTCGTCGTCGAAACCGCCGTTGAGCCTTCTTACGAACGAGTCTACCTGTTCGTACAGAACCGAACTCTCTCCGCCTCTGCCCGAAATAATGAGCGGGGTACGCGCTTCGTCGATTAATATGGAGTCAACCTCGTCTATAATGCAATAGTTGAGTTCGCGCTGAACCATCGAGGGAATGGAAGTTTTGAGATTGTCGCGGAGGTAGTCGAAGCCGAGCTCGTTATTCGTAGCGTAAATAATATCGCAAGCGTACGCCTTCTTCTTCACGTCGTCCTCCATACCGGGAACGACAACGCCTACCGTAAGTCCCATAAACTTATGGACTTTACCCATCCACTCCGCGTCGCGCTTTGCAAGGTAATCGTTGACGGTGACGATGTGAACACCCTTGCCCGAAAGCGCGTTTAAGTATGCGGGAAGCGTGGATACGAGCGTCTTGCCTTCACCCGTTTTCATTTCGGCGATTCTGCCCTGATGCAGACAGATACCGCCGACGATTTGAACGTGGAAGTGTTTCATTTTAAGTACGCGCCAGCTTGCCTCTCTCAAAGCCGCGAAAGCGTCGAAGAGAATATCGTCAAGCGTTTCGCCCGCCGCAAGTCTGTCTTTGAGAATTTTGGTTTGGCTTTTAAGCTCTTCGTCGTTCATCGCCGCATATTTAGGCTCCAACTCTTCGACTTTAAGCGCAAGTTTATTGAGCTTTTTAAGGCTTCTTCTCGAATCCGAACCGAGAATGTATTTGATAAGTCCCATTTCAACTCCGTTTCCGCGCGTACAGGCGCGCGTTTTGTTTTATAAAAGTATTTAACTAACTCCCTATATCTTACCATATTATGGCTGATAAGTAAAATCGTTTTTTAAATAAAATTGCAATTTTTTGTTTTTTTAAACTTCGACGTCGGTAAAAGCGAATTTTTCCACGTCGAAAAGTCCCGTATCAAGAATTTTCAATCTCGGAATTACCGCAAGCGACAGGAACGCGAGCGACATAAACGCTTCGTATTCGCGCTTAACGCCCATTGCGTGCGCCTTTTCGATTAGCGCGCGCGAGTCGCGCTGTAAACTTTCCGCGTCGCGCGAGGACATAAGTCCGCCTATGTCGAGCGTCAGGTAATCGACTTCGCCCGAAACAGAATTTACGAGAACCATTCCGCCGCCTATATCTTTGAGCGTGTTTGCCGCCTTAGCCATAGCCGCGTTGTCGTCGCCGAGCAAAATTATGTTGTGCGAGTCGTGCGCTATGGTTATTCCCATTGCGCCGCCCTTTAAGCCGTATCCTTTAAAAAGCGCCCTGCCGATATTGCCCGTCATTTTATGCCTTTCTACCACGGCAATTTTCAAAAGTTCCGTACCCTTTACCTGCACGTCGCCGCCGAGTCTTTTCACGTTCTCGACTTCGCACCCCGTAACGACGCCGCCCGGTTCGATAGTCATAACTTTTGCCCTGTCCGATTTGAGGTTCATTACGAAATCTTCGGCTTTGAGTTCGCGGACGTGCACGGTGTTTAAAACGTTTTCGGGAAGGTGGCGTTTGGAAGTATCGAACAGCGCCTTGCCGCCCTTTGCGACTACGCGTCCGTTTTTGATTACGTATTCCGCATCGAAGTCTTTGAGATTGTTAACCACGACTAAATCGGCAAGATAGAACGGGGCAATCGCTCCGCGGTATTTCAGTCCGTAGCACTCCGCGCAGTTGAGCGTTGCGCAAGCGACAGCCGTAACGGGTTCGAGTCCGTCCGCGACGAGACGGCGGAGCGCGTCGTCCAAATGCCCTTTTTCCTTTAAGTCAGCGGCGTGTCTGTCGTCGGTGCAGAGAATAAAGCGGCGCATATTTGCGGGCGTAATGCACTTTGCGTTGGAAAGATTTTGCGTCGAGGAGCCGTGACGGATATGCACGTACATACCCTTTGAAATCTTTTCCTCGATTTCTTCGGGCGTCACGCATTCATGGTCTGTGGATATGCCGCCGCAAAGGTACGCGTTGAGTTCGCTGCCGTATACTGCGGGGGCATGCCCGTCTATTACCTTACCTGCGGCGTGCGCGGCTTTGAGCTTTTGCATTACGTCCGCGTCGCAGTTTATTACGCCGGGATAGTTCATAAATTCGCCCAAACCGAACACGTAAGAATTGTTTATGTTTTTTTCTATATCTTTACCGTTAAGCACCGCGCCGCTCGTCTCGAACGGGGTTGCGGGCACGCAGGAAGGAAGCTGGATTTTTACGTCGAGCGGAACGTTTTCCGACGCTTTTGCAATGTATTCGCAACCCGCCATTCCGCACACGTTTGTGATTTCGTGCGGGTCGGCTATTATAGTCGTAGTGCCGCGCGGAACTATGAGCGAAGCGAACTCCTCGGGAGAGAGCTGAGAAGATTCTATATGAACGTGTCCGTCTATATATCCGGGAACTACGGTAAACGAAGAACAGTCTATTTCCTCTTCGCCCGAATAATTGCCCGTACCCACGATTTTATCGCCGACTATTGCTATATCCGCTTTACGGATTTTGCCTGTAAACACGTCTGCGTAGCTTGCGTTTTTAAGCACGAGTTCCGCTTTGATTTCACCCCTTGCGGCTCTGATACATTTTTCCATTATGCTTAACCTCTTTCGTTTTCTTTATATTTTAGCACAGGCGAGGTAAAAAGTAAAGCCGCCGCGCAAAAGAACAGCGCGGCGGCTCATATTTGTTTTTAAGAAAAATGCAGACTTCGAAAAAGCCTGCATTTTATTTTTAACAATCAGTGCGTAAGAATGAACGTTGCAAGGAAGAATGCGGCTATTATCCACGTTACTACGGATATGCTCTTAACTTTGCCTATGCAGACGTTTACGATGACGCTTGAAATTATACCGATACCGATACCGTAGGAAATTTCATATCCGAACGACATAACCGCAACCGTAAGGAATGCGGGAAGCGCCTTTGCGGGGTTCGTCCATTCGATTTTGGTAACGGAACTCATCATAAGCACGCCAACCCATATAAGGGCGGTAGCCGTCGCCGCGGAAGGAACGAGCTTTGCAAGGGGACTTAAAAACATTGCTACGAGGAACAGAAGTCCCGTGACGAGCGCGGTGAAACCCGTTTTACCGCCCGCCGCAACGCCCGCGGAAGATTCTACGAACGTGGTTACGGTAGAAGTTCCCGCGATTGCGCCGCAAGTGGTTGCAATCGCGTCGGAAAGCATACATCTGTTCATATTGAGGGGATTGCCTTCCTTGTCGAGAAGTCCGCCCTTTTCGCAAGCTCCGTACAGCGTGCCGAGAGTATCGAACATATCGAGCATGCAAAGGGAAAGCGCGGAAGTTATCAAAAGGACGATGAGCGTGCCTACGTTGTTGCCTTCGATTCCGAGATAAGTATCGAAATTAAAGCCTTCGTAGAACACCTTGCCCGCAGATTCCTTACCCCATGCGCCGAACGCCGCGAAAGGATTGGAGAAGTTTATGTTTGCGAAAATCTGTTTGCACGCTTCGCCGTTGGTATAGAAGTGCGAAGCCGTTACGGGAACCGCGCCGAGCGTAGCTACGTATTCGTCGTAGGGCAGAGATACGTTTCCGACGGTTACGATATGCTCGCCGGGGATAAGACAACCTAAACCTGCGAACGCGTAATAGAGTACCGCGGAGCCGAGAATACCCCAGAGTATCGCGCCCTTTACTTTATAGTGCGAAAGAACCGCGATTGCGATTACGCCGAGTATGGCAACCACTGCGGGAAGCATTGCGCCCACCGTGCCGTTGCTGAACGTTACGAAGTTGCTTAAAAGCACGTTGAACGATACGAGCGAAACGAGGGTTGAATCGTTGTTTACTACTACGCTTGCATTCTGCAAACCGATGAACGCGATGAATAAGCCGAGACCGACTGTAATCGCTTTTTTGACTTCGTCGGGAATTGCGGTGAATATGTACTTTCTGAGTCCGGTAGCCGTAAGGATGATGAATATTACGCCGTCAAGCAGAGTGAACACCATTGCGTTGGGATACGTGAGTCCGCCGCCGACGAGGTTAAATACTACGAATGCGTTTACGCCCATACCCGACGCCTGCGCCAAAGGCATTTTAGCAAGGAACGCCATAAGGAGCGTACCTACTATCGCGCCGAGCGAAGTAGCTATATACATCGCGTCGAACGAAAGGTTCGGAATACCGTTATACGCAAAGATACTGGGATTGACAATGAGTATGTAGACCATTGCCATAAAGGTTGTAAGTCCCGCAAATATTTCGGTTTTGTAGTTCGATTTGGCTTTGGTGATTCCGAAGAATTTATCGAGCGCGCCGAAAAAGCCTTTGTAGGGACTTGTCTGTTCCGCAACAGCCGCGCCGCCCGCCGCTACTTCGGCAACTTCTGGTACTTCGGTTTCGGAAACCTGTTCTTCTTTTGTTTCTTCACTCATATAGTGACCTCCGTAAAATATTCAGTGAAGCGTAAGCGTTTGCGGTTTTAACCGCAAACAGTCCCCGCGGGGACTTTCACTTGTTTTTCACATTGTAACACATAAGGTTCAAAATCGGCAAACGTTTGAAGCACGTTTGCCGATTTTTGTCGAAAATTTATCAACCTTTTATTTTACAAGCGCAGTGCGCATCGAATTGAGTACAGCCAAAAGCATAACTCCGACGTCGGCTATAACCGAAACTATGAGCGGAAATCCCGGTATGGCTATATCGAGCGCCATTATCGCCGCCTTTACCAAAAGCGAGCCGACGATGTTCTGTATTACTATTCTGCGCGTGCGCTTTGCGATTTTTCTGCCCTTGGGTATAAGCGGCAGACTGTCGGACACAAGCACGACGTCGCTCGCCTCAATCGCGGCGTCCGAACCGACGCTTCCCATAGAAATGCCGCAGTCGGAAGCAAACATAACGGGCGCGTCGTTAATGCCGTCGCCTACGTAAATCAGTTTGCCCTCCTCTTTTAAAAGCTCCGCCTCTTTCAGCTTGTCGCCGGGAAGAAGTCCCGCTTTGAATCCGTCGAGTCCCGCCGCACGCGCTATTTCCTCGGCGCGCGCCGCAGAGTCGCCCGTCAGCATTACCGTGCGAGTCACGCCCTGCTTTTTAAGCTCTTTGATACAGTCCGGAACGCCGTCCTTTATACTGTCGTCTATTTCGACGACGCCGATATATTCGCCGTCCAACGCCACGTAAACGAGGGTTGAAACGCTGTTTATTTCTTGGAAAACCACCCCGTTTTCTCTAAGAAGCGCCGCGTTGCCGCAAAGCAGAATTTTACCGTCCGATACGCATTTTATGCCTCTGCCAGCGATTTCCTCCGCGCCCGTGATTCCCTGCGTTCCTTCCAATTCGGCGAATGCGCCCGCTATGGGGTGCGAAGAAAATTTTTCCGCGCCCGCCGCGAGAGAGAGCGTTCTTTCGTCAGTATAGCTTTTTACCGAGAACGTTCCCTGCGTAACAGTGCCCGTCTTATCGAACGCGGCTACCTTTGCAAGCGCAAGTTCGTCAAGGCACGTCGAACCCTTTACGAGTATGCCGAATTTAGCGCACCTGCCTATGCCGTAGAAGTACGAAAGCGGTACGGACATTACGAGCGCGCAAGGGCAGGATATTACGAGGAAACCGAGCGCCTTATAGAACCAGTCCGCATACACAGACCACGCGAAAGAGGATTGGACGGCGCATATTACCGTGGGAACGAGCGCCGCAAGCAGTACGGCGGCAAGACAAACCGCGGGCGTATAGTACTTTGCGAACTTAGAAATAAATTTTTCGGGTTTTGATTTTTTCGCCGTTGAGTTTTCCACAAGTTCGAGAATTTTAGCCGCCGCGGAATTTTTGTATTCGCGCAATACTTCCGCTTCTATTACACCCGAAAGGTTTATGCTTCCCGAAAGAATTTCATCTCCCGCCCGAACGTCTCGCGGCAGAGGTTCGCCGTTCAGACTCTTCATATCGAGCGAACCGTCGCCCTTGTAAATTTTACAGTCTGCGGGAACTTTTTCGCCCGCTTTTATAATAATTTTGTCGCCGACTTTGAGTTCGTCGGGGGATATTATGCGTTGAACGCCGTTTTCAAGCAAAGTTGCGGTTTCGCTCTTCAAGTCCATTAGCGCGGAAATTGAGTTGCGTGAAGAACCTACGGCTATGCCTTGCAGAAGCTCGCCGAGCTGGTATAAAAACATTACCGCAACGCCTTCCATAAAGCCGTCGCCGCCGAATATGCCGAGGGCAACCGCGCCGAGCGACGCTACCGTCATTAAAAAGTTCTCGTCGAAAATTTTGCCTTTCGCTATATTTTTAACCGTATTGAAAAGCACGGTATAACCCACGGACAGATACGCAACGCCGTAACATATATAGGCGGCAACGCTCGCCGCCGCAGATGTTTGCGCAATAGTATAGTCGAGAATAAGCGCGGGTATAAAGAAGACGAGCGAAATCGCTATTTGCAGAATTTCTTTAATATGCGCCCTTACTGCGCTCTTCTTCTTTTCTTTGCCGTCGATGATTTTCACTTCCTCGAAATGCGTTATCGCATAGACTGCCTGCTCCCTCGCTTCGGGCGTTTGCGCAGACAGCACGACTTGCATATTCATAAAATCCACGGTAGCGGAAACGCCGTCGAGCTTGTTTAAATCCTCTTCGAGTTCCCTTGCGCAGTTGGCGCAACACAGTCCCGTTATTTTAAGTTTCTCGCCGCGGGCGCAGACTTCGCAATTCTCCACGACTTTAACTTCTTCGAAATGCCCGCAACGGTACTTGACTTTTGCGAGCGTTTCTTCTCCGCAGTCCACATATACTTTCTGCGCCATAAAATCAACGGTAACGGAATTGACTCCGTCGATTTTACTAAGTTCCTCTTCAAGCTCCCTCGCGCAATTCGCGCAGTCGAGTCCGCTTATTTTAATCACGTTATTCATTACAGTCCAAATGCTCCTTTGCAACGCCTATCATAGTGAGTATGTGCCAGTCGGCAACCGAATAAAGAACGTTTTTGCCGTTCCTTCTGCTTTTGATGATTTTATTGTCTTTGAGAATTTTGAGTTGGTGCGATACCGCGCTCTGGTTGCCCGCGACTGCCTCGGTAATATGCTCCACGCAAAGTTCCCCGCCCGAAAGAACGAGCAGTATTTTAAGGCGGGAAGGTTCGGAAATGACTTTGAACCTTGCGCCCATTTCGTAAATTTTTTCGTCGGAAGGCATCGAGATTTTCGCCGCCTCCACCCTTGCTTTATGTTCCTCTTCGCTTGCGCACGTGTTTTGCATTTGCGTTCTCCTTTATTAATATATGAATATGTATTCATAAGTTGATAATATCATAATACACTTTCTCGCATTTGTCAAGAGTTTTTTTAATTTTTTTTAAACTATTGCTTTACTTATGTTTATATGTTAGAATTATAAAAACATAAGACATTAATTCAGGGGAGGAATTTCAAATGCTTAAAAAATTAACCGTTTTACTGCTTTCGGTTTTGGGTTTTACAGCCTGCGCCGCGCTTGCCGCGTGCGAAACGGAAGAAGGCGGCGAAATCAACGGCGACAAACCTACGCATGAAAAACATACTTATTCGCAAGAAATAATAGAACCCACTTGCACGGAAGAAGGTTATACTGTTTACAAGTGCGAATGCGGAGACAGTTTTAAAGACGACTTCGTTCCCGCAAACAAACACCAAGAAAAAATTATAGCAGGCACTCCCTCTACCTGCGAAACGCACGGACTGTCGGACGGCATAGTTTGCACGGTATGCAAAGAAGTAATTTCCCGCCAGGAAGAACTTCCTCTTGCCGAGCATTCCTTAAAGACGCTCGACGGCAAGCACCCGACTTGCACAGAACCCGGCTATACGCAAAAAACGTACTGCACCGTATGCGATACCGTTATCGAGGAAAGTGAAGAACTTCAACCGAACGGACACGCAGAGGAAACAATAAGCGGACGCGAACCTACCTGCACCGAAGAAGGATTGAGCGAAGGCATAAAATGCGTTACGTGCGGCGAAACAGTTATAAAACAGGAAATTCTGCCCGTTAAGGGACACACGCCCGAAATTATTCCCGAGCAACCAGCGAACTGCTTGGAAACAGGTTGGACGGAATATTCTATTTGCATCGATTGCAACGAAATGATTACATACGGCGAGGAAATACCGAAAGCTCCGCATACGGAGATACCCATTCCCGCCAAAACAGCTACCTGCGCTTCGCCCGGTTGGACGGAAGGCGCAAAATGCAGTTACTGCGGCGTTATCACGTCGGAACCCGAAGAAATAATAGTTCCCCATACGGAGAACATTATAAGCGGTATGCCCGCAAGCTGCGACAGTCAAGGTTATACCGACGCTATTGTATGTTCGGTATGCAATATAACGATTACGCCGTCCCAACCCATACCTTGCATACCGCATACGCCGGAAGTTATACAACGCTGCGAACCGACTTGCCTAAGTCCCGGTAATGAAGAATATGAGAGATGCAGCGTATGCTTTACGTTCTTAACCGAGTATATAACTATACCCGAGCTCGGGCATAACCCGACGGTTATTCCCGAAATCCCCGCGACTTGCACAAGCACGGGACTAAGCGAAGGAATAAAATGCTCGCGTTGCAGTTATGTAATCAAACAACAGCAAACTACTCCTTACGCGCACAAATTGGCGTCGGAACACGACGATTTAATTCATTATGATAAATGTTCGCTGTGCGGAATAAAAGAAAACGAGTCCGAACACGCAATAGCTCAAAACAAATGCGAAGAATGCGGATACGCACCCGATTTTACGGCAGGTTTGGTTTATGAAAAAGTTTCGGGCGGTTATGCCGTCGGCGGCAGAGGTTGCGCTACGGATACGCACATAAGAATACCCTCCGAAATAAACGGAATACCGGTAATCTCGATAGTGCTTAGTCGCTTCGATATAGTCGACGGCGTAGGCAAATACGTCAGCGCGTTTGAAAACGAAAGCGGAATTATTTCCGTCACCGCCCCTTCGAGCATTAAAACTTTCGGCGGGTTCATAAACTGTCCCGATTTGGTAAGCATTACCGTGTCGGAAGGAACGGAGGAAATTACGGCTATAAGAGACTGTCCCAACCTTTTGAGCATAGAATTGCCTTCCACGGTAAAAAAATTCCGGGCAACTACCTTTGAAGGATGCCCGTCTTTGACGCGCGTCGATTTTGCGGGAACAGTTTCGGATTGGGTTAATATCGAATTTGCCGATATGTCTAACCCCGTAAGATGTTCGCGCTCGCTGTATCTTAACGGCGAATTGCTCGAAACCCTCATACTTCCCGAAGACGTAAAAGAAATAAAACTTCACGCTTTCACAAACTGCGAAAGCCTTAAAGAAATAATTGCTTTGGGCGACACCCTGCACATATCGCACTATGCGTTTTCCGACTGCGTTAATTTAAATAAACTTATACTCCCCTCCAACACAACTGTTGCGAATCCGAAAGAGTTTGAAAATTGCACAAACATTACCGAGGCTTCGCTCCACGCAGACTTTTTTGAGTTTATACCGAAAGGAAAACTCGTTAAAATAAACGTAAACAGCGGCGCGCGCGTTCCCGACGGAACGTTTGAAAACTGCTATGAACTCGCCGAAATAAGTTTTGCGGAATGCGTAAGCGAAATAGGTAAATACGCTTTCAGAAACTGCACGGCGATAAAAGAGTTCAATTTGCCCGAACATATATCGCTGATAAAACAAGGCGCTTTTGAAAATTGCAATTTAGTAAAAGGGGAACTTGTTCTTCACGACAATCTTACGGTAGAAGCCGACGCTTTTAAAAACTGGAACGATTTAACGGAGATAACGAGCGGCGAAATTTCTTTGACTGTCGGAAACGCGTTCACAGGTTGCGTAAACTTAAAGACGATTAACGTAAACGCCGCCGATTTCACAGGCGGGTTCGGATATATGTCGGATAACCAAACGGACGGAATAGTAATCAATATCGGCGCGAAAGTCAAAAAAATACCGGCTGGATTTTTAGATTTTTACGGTTACGAACAGGGAGTGCGGGTGAACTTTAAAGAAGTGAATTTTGCGGAAAACAGCGTTCTGGAAGAAATCGGCAAACGCGCGTTCTTCGGCATGACCGAGTATAACAAAGTTATAATCGATAACGGCTCGACGATTAATTCGAAAGCCTTCACCGTTCCCGACGGCGTAAAAACAATCGGCGACGAAGCGTTTATGTACTGTACTTCCATAGAGTATTTCCACTTTCCGAACACGCTCGAATCAATCGGAAACAGAGCGTTCTACGGCTGTGAAAAATTCAGTACCGTATTTTGCGGTGAAGAAATCAGTAAAATGCCCGAAAGCATTAAAACCGTAGGCGAACAAGCGTTTATGAACTGTACAAGGCTTGAAAACGCCATTTATAAGGAAGGCGTAATTTCAATAGGCGCAGAAGCGTATACCAACTGTACAAACCTTAACAACGTCGTTCTGCCGAGAACTCTGAAATCGCTCGGTTTGCGGGCTTTCGGATACGATGAAAACGGCGCGCCGATACATACGATAAACAGACTTACTATCCCCGCCGACGTTCTGTTCTGGACGCAGCAAAATGAAAGCGGAATCGGTGTTCGTTCAATTAATAACACTTCCGCCGGAATTCAAGAGCTTGAACTTACATATAGCACACACTCATATGCCTTATCCTCATCAACGTATCACACCATAACCGACAAAGATATACGCAATTTAAGCAATCTTAAAATTATTAAACTGTGGGATAACATCGCTAAATTCGAATATAATTCTTTCGGTTGCTCTAAACTTTGCAAGATATATTATATGGCGAGCAAAGAAAAATGGGACAAGATAGAAAAAGACGTTTTATGGGACAACGGAATGGGCACGTTTAACGAGGTGAACAGACAGGTTAACCTTTATTGCATTAACAATGACGGCGTTGAAGAAACGTATGTACTGAAAGAAGCAGCGTCTTCCCGATAATACCGATTAACAATAAATCACGCCGAGCGTTTTGTAACGCTCGGCGTGATTATTAATTAAGCATATTTTCGAAAGCTGTTTCGTCTATTATTTTTATGCCGAGTTTTTTTGCCTTTTCAAGTTTGGAACCCGCCGCTTCGCCCGCTATTACGAGCGTAGTCTTGGCTGTCACCGCGCTTTGGCATTCCCCGCCGTTTTTCTCTATAATGCTCTGCGCTTCACTGCGCTTGTATCTGTTAAGCGTACCCGTCAAAACCACGTATTCGCCCGCGAATATGGCGCCGACAACAGTTTTCGCCTTTCTCTGCGGGTTGACGCCCGCGGATAGAAGCGCCGCCAATTCTTCGGCGTTTTCGGGTTCTTTAAACCAATTCTCTATGGCTTCCGCGGTTATGTCGCCTATGTTTTCAAGCTGAACGAGCTGTTCGGCGGAAGCATTCGAAAGCTCTTCGATGCTTTGAAAATTTTTAGTTAAATCCTTTGCGGCAACCTTGCCCACTCCGTCTATTCCGAGAGCAAACAGAAATCTTTCCTGCGGAACGTTCTTGCTCTTTTCAATGGATTTCAAAAGATTCGATATTTTCTTGTCCTTAAAGCCATCGAGCAGTTTCAACTGTTCCGCCGTGAGCGAATATAGTTGAGAACATTTTTCTATGCCGAGTATTTCATTGAGCTGTTCCGCAGTCTTTTCGGAGAATCCCTCTATATCCATAGCGTCCTTTTGCGCAAAGTGTTCGAGCCTGCCGACGACGCGCGGACGGCATTTTTTATTCGGGCAGAATATGTTCGCCCCGACTTCCTCCACGGCGCTTTTGCAATACGGACAAACCGCAGGCTTTTCCACGGGCACGCTACCCTCCGCGTGTTCTACGGCGCCGAGTATTTCAGGAATAACTTCGTTCGAGCGGCGTATAAGCACTTTACTGCCTATTTTAACATCCTTGCGGAGAACGTCGCCGTAGTTGTACAGCGTGGCTTTCTTCACCGTTGCGCCTGCAAGTTCCACAGGTTCGACAAGCGCGAGCGGAGTAAGTTTACCCGTCCTGCCAACCTGCCATATTACGTCTTTAACCCTCGTAACGCTCTCTTCCGCTTCGAATTTGTACGCCGTTGCCCAGCGCGGAAATTTATCTGTATAACCCATTGTATCGCGCGCGGCGCAGTCGTTCAGTTTAATCACCGCGCCGTCGGTGAGAACGTCGAGATTCTTTCTCTCCAAATCTATTTCTTCTATTGCGCGCTTTGCCTCTTCTTCGTTTTTACAAAGGCGGAGATAGGGAAAAACCTTGAAGCCGTTGTCCGATAAAAACTTGAAGTGTTCTTCCTGCGTGGGCAAAAAACCTTCCGACATATAGTTAACGTTATAAAAAAGAATATCGGGTTTTCTCTCCGCGGTGACGCGCGGGTCGAGATTGCGTATCGCGCCCGCGACTGCGTTGCGCGCGTTTTTAAGCTGTTCTTTCGCAGTTTTGTTGTAATTTTCAAGAACGCTCAAACGTATTACCGCTTCTCCCTGAACTTCCAAAAGTCCTTTATAATCAATGGCGAGAGGGAAACTTTTAATGGTAAGGCATTGCGCGGTTACGTCCTCGCCCTTTACGCCGTTGCCGCGCGTTGTCGCGCGCACGAACTTTCCGCCGTCGTAGGTAAGGCACATAGTCAGTCCGTCGAACTTGTACTCGACGGTATATTGCGGTTCTGCTACGGCTTTCTTTACGCGGGTGAAAAATGCGTCCAGCTCGTCGTAAGACACCGCTTTATCCAAGCTGTAAAGCCTTTCTATATGCTCGTGTTCGCCGAAACTTTTTACGGGTTCGCCGCCGACGCGCTTAGTAGGACTGTCGAATTCCGTGACGCCCGTCTGCTCTTCGAGTTCTTTAAGTTCGTCGTAGAGTTTATCGTACTCGCGGTCGGAAACGGACGGATTATCCAAAACGTAATATTCGTACGCCCATTTATTGAGCGTATCTATAAGCTCGCGCATTCTGTTCATAATACACCTTTTATTTTAGAATTTTAAGCGGAGCGAGCGATGCAGAAAGCTCCTTAATCCCCTTGCCGTCGAACGCCACGTTGATTACCGCGCCGCCGTTTTTAATGGCGACAACCATACCCGCGCCGAACTTGGCGTGGAATACGCGCATGCCGACGGAGTATTTTTGCCCGCCCGCGCTTTTGTTTGCGGAAACGGACGAGCCGAAAGAGGGTTTAAACGAGGAACTCTGCGCAAACCCCGCGGGCGGCAAATCGCTTTCGTAGCCGTCGTCCGACGGATACGCCTGCCTGCCGCCGAAGTCGCTCTTATACCCGCCGTAGCTCTTTTGTCCGCCCGAAGCGTAACCCGAATTATAACCGCCCGCATAGCCGCGTCCGCCGTAAGCCTGCGCCATACCGCCGAAGCCGCTCTTTATTCCGAGTTCCGCCGACAGTTCGTTAATGAATTTAGAGGGCGAAGTGAAACCTCTGCGCCCGTAAAGATAGCGCGATTTGGAACGCGTTAAATACAAATTCTTCTCCGCGCGCGTTATGGCCACGTACATAAGCCGCCTTTCCTCTTCTACGCCCTGCAAATCGTTTTCCGAGCGCGAGGAGGGCATAATCCCCTCTTCGAGTCCGCAGACGAACACGCAGGGAAATTCGAGTCCCTTTACGGCGTGGATGGTTGCTATGGTTACGTAGTCCGATTCGTCCATTTCGTCCAAGTCGGAATAGAGCGTTATCTGGTTGAGATATTCGTCGAGCGTTGCATTAGGATTGAGGCGGACGAAATCGTCAACCGAAGCGATAAATTCGTCAATATTGGCAAGTTTTCCGTCGCCCTCGTCCGTGCCGTCGTCGTAAGCCGAACGCAATTCCGAAAGCGAGATAATCTCGCGCACGAGCGAATTTACGGGAGTATCCTGCGAGGAAATAATGAAACCTTTTATAAGGTTCGCAAAGTCGGATATTTTATCCTTCGCGCCCTTTGACAGAGACAGGGTTTCGCAGTCAAGACACGCGTCGTACAGGGAAAGTCCCGTATTCTGCGCGTACTCGTACATAACCTGCACGGTTTTTCCGCCTATGCCGCGCTTGGGAACGTTTATTATTCTTTCAGCCGCCTCGCTGTCGAACGGGTTTGAAATGAGCCTTAAATAAGCGAGTATATCTTTTATTTCCTTTCTCTCGAAGAAGCGGAAACCTCCGAAAACTTTATATGGTATGCCGTATTTGGTAAACTCCTGCTCGTAAGAGCGCGTAAGCGCGTTTATGCGCATAAGCACGGCGTAGTCCGAATATTTTCCGCCGCGGGCGACTCCGTCCGAGATAATGCGCGCCGTGTAAAGAGCTTCCCCCGCCTCCTCGTCAGCCTGAAAATAGACGGGTTTCGCGTCCTCTTCGGCTTCCGTCCACAGCGTTTTTCCGCGGCGGGCGGCGTTGTTTTTGATTATCGAGTTGGCAAGCGAAAGTATGCTTTTGGTGGAGCGGTAGTTGCGTTCGAGCTTGTACACCTTTGCTTGCGGGAAGTCTTTATCGAACGCGAGAATATTTCTTATTTCCGCGCCGCGCCAACCGTATATCGACTGGTCGTCGTCGCCGACGACAAATAAATTTTTATGTTTGGAAGCAAGCAGTTTAATGATTTCGTACTGAACGCCGTTCGTGTCCTGAAATTCGTCCACGTGAATATATCTGAACTTGTCGGAAAGATACTCCCGCGTTTCGCCGTCGCGGCGCAAAAGACGCAAAGTTTCCAAAAGCAGGTCGTCGAAGTCGAGCGCGTTGTTTTCTTTAAGGTGTCTGTTATATCTGTCGTAAATTAAAACAACGTTGTCTATATCCCGCTCGAACGCGTATTTGCGTCCGTATTGGTCGGGGTCGAGTCCGAGCATTTTTGCGTTGCCTATATGATATTTCGCGCTTTTTAAAAGTTTTTCGTCGTCGAAATCGAGCTCCTGAAACGCCTTTTTTATAATGTTTCCGCGCTCGGTTTCGCTGTATATCGAAAAGTTTTCTTTAAGTCCCGCCCTGTCGTAAAACTGCCTTAAAATTTTAACGCACATAGAGTGAATCGTGCAAATCCAGCGCGTGTCGCCCTCGCCGAGCATTGCCGAAAGACGCTCTTTCATTTCCCCAGCGGCTTTGTTCGTGAAAGTTATGGCGAGAATGCCGGAAAGCTCCGCCTTACCCTCGGAAATTATGTAAGCAATGCGTGAAGTGAGAACGCGTGTTTTTCCGCTGCCCGCGCCCGCAAGAACGAGCACCGCGCCTTCGGTGTCCGTTACCGGTTTAATCTGTTCTTCGTTGAGTTTTGAAAGTACTTCGTTCATACCGTAAATTATAACACGCCCGCGCAAAAAAGACAATCGCCGCGGGCGCATTTAACGAACAAATTTTATTGACGAAAGTCAGTTCCGCGGCTAAATGCCGAGCGCTTTTTCACGCCTGTATTTATCGAGCGCCTGCAAATACTTTGCCGAAAGACTCAGCGTATAGCGCTGTTTTTCCTCATAAGACAGCGTTTCGTAATAAGCGCGGTCCGTAAGTCTGCCGAGCGCGTCGGAAACTTCGCCTTCCCTATCCAAAAGCTCTTTAACCTTTAAATAGAATAAATCGGGTTTTTCCCCTTTAATTTCGTCCTTGACTTTACCGCGCAGGGAGTGTTTTACCTTAGCTTCGTTAATACCCTTTTCGCGTGCGCAAGCCGCGCCGTCGTCGATATTTCTTTTGCATTCTTCCCAAAATTTGTTTTTAAGCCGTTGCTTTGCAGCACGCGCCAATTCTTTAATGTCTTCCATAAACCGCCCTTTTTGTTTTTAAAGAATACCTATTCAAAATACGAAACATGTATCGCCAAAATATTGCATTGTTCGACTTTTTTCAAAAGGAAAAAGGTCCGTCCGTAAGTTTATACGGACAGACCCTTCTGTTTAGTTTTTATTTCTTTTTCTTGCCGCTTCCGCTTTTTTGCGTCTTTTAACGGAGGGGGATTCGTAAAATTCCTTTTTACGCAAATCGCCGATAATACCGTCGCGCGAGCATTTTCTCTTAAAGCGTCTTAACGCGCTTTCAACCGACTCGTTGTCGCCTACTCTTATTGTTGACATATCTCTCTACCCTCCTTCGCCGAAGCACTTATTGCAAATTACTAACAAATTATACCAAACCGAAAAAACAAAGTCAAACGAAATCCGAGGTTTTTTCAAGTGAATTTAAGCGGACTATATTTTCATTTTTATAATTCAATTTAAAAACCGTATAATAAAGCCTTGTGGATTTTTTTCAAATTCGGGGTCTTTTACTAATTCCTGATAATAATCATTTGTTAATGCAAATAATGACATACGTTACCTAAAAATTGCTCCGCCTTAACTTTAAGGCGGAGCGTCTTGTTCCAATTTCTTGGCTAGGGACTATGAACCTGCCCTATCAGGCGCAAGTTATTTTGCACTATTATTATATACTATTATTTAGAAAAAAGCAATACTTTGAGTAAAAATTTTTTTTAACCTGAATTTCAGAAATTAAAATAAACTTTTCCCCTCTTCATATCTCTTAACCGCGTGTTCTATGTTTTGCGCCACGCCCAAACATAAATCAGCGAAAAAACCGACAGATTTCCACTCTCTATGTGTTTTTCCGCCTGCTTAACTTTCTCAAATTCAAGCGCATATAACTTTTCAAAATTATTGTAAAAATCATACTATAACAGACTTTTTCGTTTTTAAATATTTGCATATATAACCTCTTTAATTAATCTTATTTAATGCTATAAGTTCGACTTGTTTTTTATTCTTTTTCGCATAGTTAACGGTATACCAAGTTCTGCCGCTTTGAATGCCGTTAAATACCGCAATTACTATATCGCTTTTGTCTACCATATATCGGTTGCGCTTTAACATACAGTCGGGCGAATATACGTCGGAAACCGTACTCATATTATCCGCATGTTCCAAAATTGCGTTATACCTTACTTTTTCCTTTGCAGACCATTTCAGCGTTTGGTTGGGGCAAGGAATTGCACACTCCAACGTAACGGAAAAACGCTGCTCATCTCGTAAATTCAAAACTATTTCCGCAAAGTCCAAATCAACGCCCATTGCCATACCCGAAATGAAGTTTGTAATTCCGTACACGGTAATTACAAACTTTATTTTTTCTTCAAGCGCTTTTAAATAGGCTTTATGCTTTTTTATGTCCTTTTCGTATAAATATGGAAACCCTTTCGGGCGGTGTCCTGTACAACAACAAGATTTCTTTTTTGTTTTAATTATAGCATTTGTCATAGTTGTGTGCAACCATATAAATTTAAAAATAAATATTAACATTATAGTTGCATATAACAATAAAGGAAAGCAACTTATGAATAATGTTAATCATGCTTTGGCATTGAGAATTAATGAACTTTTAAAAGAAAAACATATTACAAGGTATAAACTCGCTATGGATAGCGGCGTTCCCCATTCAACGTTGAAAAATATAATACACGAAACAGTCAACGACAATTTGCTTTCAACAACAATTTTAATTGCAAGAGGGTTCGAAATGACTGTAAGTCAATTTTTAGACAGTCCTTTATTTAACGAAGTTAATCTTAATATCTGATAAATAAATTCAAATTCTATTTAATTACTTTTCTAATCGCATAAGAACACAGATAATAAACTCCGTATAAATAAAAAGATGCCGTTTCCTGCGGAAACGACACCGCAGAACATACGCCTGTTACCGAGTTGTCAGACTAATTACAATTTCGCTAATAGGATTTGTAAACAGTAACTTGGGTATAGTCCTACCTAAACTATGCCCATTAGCGAAAAAAATTAAATTAATCTGACGGATTTATTTTAACAAAATATTCCTAATGTGTCAATATTTAAAAAACGGTTTTTATTTATAAAAAACAAAAGTGTGCTTCAAATGAAGCACACTCCGGAATGCACAACATTTGGAATTTGCTACAATACCAAATATTCTTAAACCTTAGGCAAAATGTGCATATCCTGCTATATAGGATACGCCCAAGAATTAAGAATATTAATTTAGTATTGTAGCCACTCAATTTTATCACAAATAAAATGAAAAAGCAAATATATTAAATGAATTAAAATAAAAGTTGAATTCAACAAGTAAATATCCACCCGCATAGCGGGTGGTATTTCATTTTCGGGCAATTAGCCCTAATCATTACCAGCTGCGCACAAGTGCGCCGGAGAATTGACCTGCCAGTCTTGCAACTGTTACTTGCTACCCTTAAAAGGGTCGTTCGGGTCAAACACGCTTAACTGGTCTGCTTCTTTGTCGTGCTTTAATTGGTTTGCTATGTACTCTTTTATTGCTACGGTATCTTTTCCTACCGTATCTACATAATAGCCTTTACACCAAAATTCGCGGTTGCGGTATGCAAATTTCATATTGCCCCACTTTTGGTATATCATTAGACTGCTCTTGCCTTTCAGATATCCCATAAATCCCGCAACGCTCATTTTGGGCGGTATACTTACCAACATATGTATATGGTCTGGGCATATTTCTCCTTCTATCACTTCAATGCCCTTCCATTGGCATAGCGTTCGCAAGATTTCTCGTATTTCTATTCGTTTCTCTTCAAAAAATACTTTCCGCCTATATTTCGGCGCGAACACTATGTGATACTTGCAATTCCATTTTGTGTGTGCTAAACTATTTGTGATGTTATTTTGCTCTGGCATTATAATTATCCTCCGTTTGATTTTTCTTCTGTAACTGGCAGGTCGCAGTTTTATTATAAATCAAACGGAGTTTTTTGTATTGTTTATCGATTAACCTTTTTTCAACCACGCGACTATCGCGTGGTTTTCGTTACACAACAAAAACGCTCTGCAATTTGAGGCAGAGCGTTTTTTAATTATATCAAATTCAAAAGCACCATAAAGCTGTTTACTATTATTCCTACCGCCGTAGAAATAAGATACATAGTCAAAACGAATACGAGGTTGCGTTTCAGCTTTTTGGTGTTTTTGAAAAGCACCACAAGTCCCAAACCCGCGTTTGCGCAAAGTCCCGCGACGCAACTGCCGAAAGTTATTCCGCCGTGAACGTAAGTTCCCGTAATTATCGCGCTGGACGCGCAGTTGGGTATCAACCCTATCAGCGCCGTTATAAAGGGTTGGAAGTACGCGCCGCCGAGCATTGACGCCGCGATTTGCTCTTCCCCCACGGCGTCTATGATAAAGCCGAAAACAAGATTGACAATTAAGAGATAGAACGCGATTTTGAGCGAATGCAAAAGCGGATTTACTATAAAAACTTTTAAGTCGCTGTGTCCCTCGTGTTCCCTGCCGCACGAATAGGCGTGAATTTCTTCAAGCCCCGCGTCCGAAAGTTTTTCCGCAGAGTACAGAAAATTGACGAGATAGCCTATGCCCGCGCCGACGAACAGCTTTATCACGACGAGCGGCATTATCGCCGCCGCGGCGGTTCCGCTTGAAAGCAATATAATAAACGCCTCGTCCGAAGTAGCCAAAAGCACGGCGAGCAGAGTGCCCGTGCGTATAAGTCCTTTATCGTAGAGCTTTGCCGCCATAACCGAAAAACCGCACTGCGGAACGAGTCCCGTAGCCGAGCCGATTAGCGGGGCAAGATTGCCCTGTAAAATTTTATGATTGCGCGTGAACGAAGTGCGGTGTTCCAAAAACTCGATTAAAATATATATTACGAGCAGGAACGGAAAAACCACAAGCGTGTCCAAAAACGCGTCAAGAATTACTTCCCACATATACAAAATATTATATACAAAAATTTCTATTTTTAAACGCAAACCCCACGTTTGTCCGCGGGGTTAAGTAAACGTTATTTCTTTTTCTTTTCGTTTTTCTTCTGTTTGAATTTTTTAATTACTTCCTCTTCGTCGCCAAAAGGCATAGGCGAGTAATCCGCGTCGGCAAAGTCCGTCTTTTTGTATCCCCCGTCCCTTTCGAGAAGGGTAAGGCGGGTTTCTCCGTCGAAGAGATAAAGTCTTTCGGGAGCGAACTTGATTTTTACCGCCGCGCCCTTTGTCAAATCCGAAGCGCAACTTACTACGAGATTATGTCCGCCGACGGCGCATTCGGCATAAGTTCTGTCCCCGTCGCTTTCCACTTTACCCGCTACCGCGTCGACGCCCTCGCTTCCGCAAACCGCGTCTTCGGGACGGATACCGACTATAACGGTTTTTTCCGTACCTGCGTACTCTTCGATATTTTTAAATCTGTTTATAATGTTTTCGGGAAGAGGAAGTTTCAATCCCCTGTCCTCAACAAAAACGCCCTCTTCGCATTTTACGACTTTCGCTTTATTGAGGAAGTTAATCGTGGGCGCGCCTATGAAGAACGCCACATATGCGTTTGCGGGATAGTCGTACAGATTTGCGGGACTATCAACCTGCTGTAATATGCCGTTTTTGATAACCGCTATTCTCGTGCCGAAAGTCATTGCTTCGGCAACGTTTTTCGTCGCGTAAACGAAAGTGCCTTCCATACGCGCCTGCAAATTGATTATAACGTTTAAAAGTTCGGCTTTTAAACTGTCGTCGAGTCCCGACAGCGGTTCGTCGAAGAGATAGAGTTTGGGTTCGCGCACTATCGCCCTGCCGATTGCAACGCGCTGTTTCTGCGCCGCCGTAAGAGCTTTGGGTTTGCGGTATAAGACGTCGTTAAGTCCCAAAATGTTAGCCGCGGATTTTACGCGCTGCTCGATGAGAGTCTGGGGAGCTTTTCTTATTTTCAAGCCGAAAGCCATATTGTCGAATACGGTAAGCGCGGGATAAAGCGTACTGCTTCTGAATACCATAGCCAAATCCCTGTCCTTGGGTTCAACCTGCGTTACGTCCTTGCCGTCTATTATTATTTCGCCCGAAGAGGGTTCTTCGAGTCCTGCGATTATTCTTAAAAGCGTGGTCTTGCCGCTCGCTTCGCCGCCGACAATCGCAATAAACTCCTTGTCCTTTGTTTCGAGTTTGACGTCGTAGAGCGCAAGGCTTCCCGACGGGAAAATTTTATCTATTCCGTTAAGTTTCAAACTTGCCATATACAGCTCCTTGCCCGCGGGCACGCGCGCGGCGGGCGAAAATTTATGTCCGATTAATATAATAACATAAAAATACTTATTTACCAACCTTAAAAGGGGGAAAATGCTAAATTTTTGAAAGAATTTTTTGTTGTATTTTGCGCCGTAAAATGTTAAACTTATTGTATGAACGAGCCTAACTTTGACAAACTTATGAACGCGGAGCTTGAAAGTCTTGACAAAAAACCCCGTCTTTTGTTGCACTGCTGTTGCGCCCCCTGCTCTTCGGCTTGTCTCGAACGGCTTAAAGACTTTTTTGAAATTACCGCGTTTTTCTATAACCCGAATATCGATGACGAAGAATATCTGCGCCGCAAGGACGAGCTTATACGCTTTATTGAACGGACGGGTTGGGCGCAAATTGCGGACTGCGGACACGACTGCAAAGAATTTTACCGCGCAGTCAAGGGATTTGAAAACTGCAAAGAGGGCGGCGAACGGTGCGAAAAGTGCTTTAAACTACGCCTTGAAAAAACCGCCGGCTACGCCGCTGAAAACGGGTTCGAATACTTTACGAGCACGCTCACCATAAGTCCTTTAAAGGACGCTAAACTGATAAACGCAATAGGCATAAGTTTGCAGAGCGAAAAAGCGAAATGGCTGTATTCCGATTTTAAAAAGCGCGGAGGGTTTTTAAGAAGCACTCAGCTTTCAAAAGAACACGGACTGTACAGACAAAATTACTGCGGTTGCGCGTATTCCCGCAAAGGGGTTGAATAATTGCGCGAAGCGTGATATAATATATATAGACTTAAAGAAAAAGCCGCGCAGAACGTTGCGCGTTACGGAGAATTATGGATATAAACCGCTATTCCCCCTCTTACGGGGTAGAACGTAAACATTTAACAAAACTTGCCGACTACACGACGGAAGAAATTTTCGAGCTTCTGTATGCCACAAAGGCGATGAAATCGAAATTCGCGGCGCACGAAACCACGGCGATTTTAAACGACGTCACCGTCGCGCTTCTGTTCGGCGACACTTCGCTCAGAATGCGCTCCGCAATAGAAATCGGCGTGCGGCAGTTGGGCGGAACCTGCGTAAGCCTGCCTTACAATAAACAGGATATGCTTGCGGGCGAGAATATAAAGGACGTAGTGAACGTAATCGCGCGCTACGGTGTAGGCGCGCTTATTACGCGCGGCATAAGCCAATGCGATTTGGACGCATACTGCGCCGTTTCTCCCATTTCCATTATAAACTCCAATAACGACGACTTCAACCCCTTGCAGGCGCTGTGCGATTTATACACTATATGGGAAAAGAAAGGCAAGCTGGAAGGCTTGAAAATAGCTTACGTCGGCAAGGGTAAAAGCGTTGCTTCTTCGCTTATTATGGGCGCGATTAAGTGCGGAATGGAACTTGCCATAGCTTCTCCCGCAGAGTTCGGAATTAAACCCGAGCATATAACCCACGCGGAGCAGTACGGTAAAATTTTTATAACCGACAACCCCGTGGAAGCCGTGCGCGACGCGGACGTTATCTATACGGAGAGTTACGGTTATCACTCCGCCGTATCCGACGGTGAACGCGAAATTTTGAAACCTTACCAAGTAAACAACGCGCTTATGAACTGCGCTTCCCACAACGCCGCGTTTATGCACCCTCTCCCCGCCACGCGCGGACTCGAAGTTACGGACGAGGTTATAGACGGCAAATGCAGTCTTGTTCTCGAACAGGGCGAAAACAGAATGCACGTATTAAAAGCGGCGCTCGCTCTGCTTGTCAAATAATTAAACAGAAAATTCAGCCGACGGCGCAAAATTGCGCCGTCGGCTTTTTGTGTAAACGAAAACCACGCGTTAGTGGCGGGGTTCACATGAGGCTACTGCCTGTGAGCAGAAAATCAACGGTAAAGAAATTTAAATCGTGTAAATTAACGAACGTCATTGCGAACGCAGTGAAGCAA
>CAMXOH010000011.1 GCA_947245485.1 uncultured Clostridia bacterium
ACAATACAAACGTTAATCTGTAATTTAGCTGAATACTCGTCATTGCGAGGGAGCATCTCGAACGCGGCAATCCAGACTATTTCGCTCTTTCCAATCATTCACTTCTGGATTGCTTCGCCTACGGCTCGCAATGACGGTATCGCGGGGTTTTCGTTTACACAATAAGCCGCGGGCATTTTTGCCCGCGGCTTGTAACCTTACTCATAATTTAATCAGCTCTTTTATGACTTCGCCCGCGGCGATTAGTCCCGCAACCGAGGGAACGAAAGACACGCTTGCAGGCACGCTTTTTCGCACCGAACCGCTTTCGTCAAGGCATATGTCGGGGGTAATGGGTATTTCTTTTGAATAAACGACTTTTAAACCGTCTATATTCCGCCTTTTAAGTTCGCGGCGCATTACCTTTGCAAGCGGACAAACCGAAGTGGAAAATAGTTCCGTCACCTCGAATGCGGTAGCGTCCGTTTTATTGCCCGCGCCCATACAGCTTATGACGGGTACGTTCGCGGCTTTGGCGTTTTCTATTATACATATTTTCCCCGTCACCGTATCGATTGCGTCCACAATATAGTCGAACGAATTGAAATTTAACTCTTTTGCGGTCTCGGGCATATAGAAAAGTTTATGGGCAAACGCCTTGCAGGCGGGGTTTATGGCAAGCACGCGCTCGCGCGCCAAATCCGCTTTATACTGCCCGATTGTGCTTTGGAGGGCATATATCTGGCGGTTAATGTTGGTTACGCTCACTTTATCGTTGTCGATTAAATGAAGTTCGCCCACGCCCGAACGCGCCAACGCTTCAACCGCGTAGCCGCCCACTCCGCCGAGTCCGAATACCGCAACACGCGCGGCGGCAAGTTTTTGCATAGCTTCTTTGCCGAATATAAGCTCTGTTCTTGAAAATTCGTCCATAGGTTTAATATAGCAATTTATTTGCGCTATGTCAAGAAAAAGCCTCCGCGCTTTGTCGGAGGCTTAGTATTATTTGGAGAATACAAAGTATTGGAGCAATGCGAAAAGAACTAGAATCAATACAACCGCGATTCCGACGATAAGCGAAACCAGATTGATTTTTTTGGTTTTGCTTCCGTCCGCGTCTTCCTTCGGCGTGAGTTTGGCGTTGAACCTGTTTATAAGGACGGATATGCGCTTGTATACGGGAAGGGTTATGAGTATTGCGACAAGGCATCTTAAAGCGTTGAACGGAAGTACCGAAACCCAAAGATAATAGTTATAAAACGTTTCCTGCGTGCAGTTGGGGAAGAGCGCCTGCATCATACCGATAATAGCTTTCCAGCCGTAGTATTCGGCAAAGAACGGAATTAAAATAAATCTGTTGACAAACAGAGCCACGATTATTTCTGCCGCCATACCCGACGCCATTGCGATGAGCGCGCCTTTGAACGTGCGTTTTTTTGCATAGATTATTCCCGCGACTATGGCGAACGTGCAGGAAGTTATAAGGTCTGATAAATCGCCGACGAACATCGTCGTAGTGCCCTTGAACACAAGTTTGATTAAGAGTCCCACTACGACTATAATCGCGCCCGACACGGGTCCGAGAGTGAACGTGCCGATTAGTACGGGAATATCCGCAAACTTAAATTCGAGGAACCCCGGGAATGCGAACGGCAGGGAAAATTTAAGTAAGTAAAAAATTCCCGCCAAAGTTGCGAACATAGCGATGAACGCTATTCTTGTCGAGCTGAAATAGCTCCGCTTAGAAGAAACCTGTTCCATTGTTAAAGAACTCCTTAAAATTTTATTTTTAAAGTCGTTCTTTGAAAAAACCCGTCCCGAAATTTCGGGACGGATTTAAACGATAAAACACCGCTTTAAAAATTCTTTTAACATCCGGACTGTACCGTCGGTATAGGAATTTCACCTATTCGGGATTTCGGCTTGCGCCTAATCTTCGTGGACTTTAACCACCGGTGAGGAATTGCACCTCGCCCCAAAGAATAACTTTAAATTGTAGTTTCATTATAATATTCACAAACCGCCTTGTCAAGCGCATTTTTATTTGAATTTCAAATTTTTTGCGTTAATAGAAAATTATACCAAGCGGTTTAGTTCTTAGAATCGGGTATCGCCTTTCCCTGTTCGGTGTGCACGCATATTCCCTCTTTTGCGCAAACGGTTTTTTTTAATAATTCAATATCTTCCGCAGAGGCGTGCCCGCTTGTATGCAGTGTGATTATCTGCGCGCCCATAGCGGAGAGTTCGGTTAAAAATTTCTCAACGTCGGGTTTTTCTTTGTACCCGCTCCAAATGGAATAAATCAGCGTCGAACCCTTCAAATCCATTTTCTCGGAAAGTTTTTTAACGTAGCCGAGCATTGAAGGGCGAACCGTCATAGTATATTTGCCGTTTAACGCAATGCGCTGTAACCCGCGTTTGTTTTTGTAGCGCAATAACATTTCGGCGCGCTCTTCTTTCAGCCTTTTAGGCGTGAACGCGTACACGTCGTTAAACGCGTCGGGGTGGGGAATTTTTCCGCCCGCCGCGGTTGCGAGCAACGCCGTGTAACAGTCCTCGTAAAAAATTCTGCCGCTTCGCTTGCTAGCGCGGTAAAAACTTACAAGCCTGTCGATATTGGAACCCGACTGAAAAACAAATACGGGTTTATCGCTTTTCTTCATAATAGTTACGGCTTTATTTTCAAGCTCGCGCTCCGAAAAACACTGCTTGTTCTGCCCAAGATTGGTACCCTCGTGAATGAGAACGTCCACGTCTTTCGGCAGTTTATTTAAAAGACTTTCCTTGGGTTTTCTGCCGTGAAATCTGAAATCGCCCGTATATATGCAGGACTTACCGCCCGCCTCGAATAGAAGCATATAGCTGTCGAACGCGGAATGGTCGCAAAGAAAGGGCGTAACTTTAATATTTCCTATATAAAACGGCTTGGCGTTTTCATAGCATTTAATATTGTCGGGACAAGCGGTATTTGCGTATAAACACATTGCTTCAAGAATATTTCTCGTTCCCTGCCCCATATATACGGGGCAATCGTGTTTTTGCCCTATTAAACCGGCGTGGTCGGCGTGATAGTGGGAAATAATCACTGCGTCATATTCCGTATGCAAAACCTGTTTTTCCATATCGCTTAACGTATCTTCACAGCCGTCAAGCTCCTTTCCAAGCTCCGCTAAAATTTTTGTTTCCCCGTATGAAAACTCGATTAAATTTCCGCCGATTTTGTATTGCCCCCGCAATATGTTGCAGTCAAGTTCGTTTTGCTTCATTTTTGCGTAAATATTCCCCTATTCCCCGAGTCTCCGCACAGCCTGTCGTTGTTCGTTAATCTAAATAATTAAGGTAAAATTTCATTTAAATTTTCGTCGTAGCAAATTGTATTTATTCCGTTTTCTTTCAAAACGTTTTTGTAGAGTTTTTCTTGCGCTACCGCCCCGTCGGTGAATATGAACACTATTTCTTGCCCGACTATGCCGTCCTCATTAAGTTTTCCGTATTGATAATTTTCGCCGAGAATTTCCGACAAAAGATTTACGGTATCAACCGCGTCCGCCTTTCGCGCGTTCAAAAGCGTTTCATACCCGCAATATTTTTTGTAATCTTTTATGTGCTTTTTCACGCCCGATTTGTCGTCCGTGCAGGCGCGGTAATTTGACTTCAACTCGACGAACTGTAAGATAAATCCCTCTTCCGTTTTTCTTAAACCGAGCAAGTCGAACCTGCCGCCCTTGTCCTTTTTATGCGCGGCGATTTTATCCTGCGCGTAATCGTAATACCCTGCCGCAATCAATGATTCGCGCGGCTCGGTATATTCTATATCGAAATAGGTCTGCGCCCTCTTGCCGAAATTTGCGATGAAAAGTTGCTGTTGCCTGTCCTTCTCTCTGCCGTTTTTTCCGCTTCCGCAACCTATGAAATCATCTATGAGCGAGATATATTTTGCCAATATAAAGTTCAATGCGCCGCAAGTCACACAGCCTTCACCCTGCAATACAAACGCGGCGGCGCATTCATTATTTCCGAAATTCACGCCTGCTTGTTCCAATTCGTTTTTAACCGCAATCGGTTCGGTTTGCGGTAACGCGTAGCGGAAATTAAATTCGCCGATAATCTTGCCGCCTTTCGCCTTGACTTTTAGTAGCTGACAGCAACGGTAGTAGAGCGTGAAATAATCGCCGCGAAAACACAGCGCAATGCTCTTTTCCCCGCAACCCATTCGTTCGGTAATATAATCTACTATACGGTTGCGGTTATCCGTCGGGATAACAAGAAAATCACGTAGCGGTTTTATTAACGCGCGACTGCCCGTCCTTTTAGCGCTCATACTATCGACTCCTTCTTTTAAAAAAACTTGCCGTTTTTATACCCGTCTGCAAGTCGTTAAACCAACTCTGTTCGGAGTCGTATCCACCGTAAATGAATTTGTAGAGATACCCGAAACACGCCCCAAAACCTTTTTTGATATACGGCGGCAATTTTTCCGTGAAAACGTTGTTGCCCGAATACTCACGCTCGTATAAAATAAAAGTCTTTAACGGCGGAATATTCAATACGTCGTTTGCGAACCTGATTTGTGATAACAGTTTTTCATTTTCAAGCAGTTCAAGAAAAAGTTTATAATATTTTTCACCGCCCGTTATAAACTGTTCGGTGCCGCGGTAAGTTTTTAAAAAATTTTGCTCGTTCCAAATAATCATAATTTTCAATATTTAAATTTATATATTAATATCTTAACGCAAATTTACGGAATTGTCAATACTCTGACGAAAAAAGCAAACTTGACTTTTTGGTAAAATAGTTTATAATAAGGATAGAGAGGTGGACTTATGAAAAAGTTAATTATTCCTTCACTGCTTGCGGCTATGCTTTGCGTTACCGCGCTTAGCAGCGCGTGCCGTCCCAACCGCGACGAAGAGCCTGAGCATATACATACGTATTCCGAGCAATGGTCGAAATCCGAAACGCAACATTGGCATAAAGCCGACTGCGGACACGACGATTTTACGTTTCAACTTGCCGAACACGAGGGGGAATGGGAAACCGTTATTCCCGCCACCGAGACATTGAGCGGTTTGGAAAGACGCATTTGCGCAGTTTGCGGATATGAACAAACGCGGAGTACGGACTCCCCTTTACATACTCACAAATTTTCGGACAAACCGCAAGCCGACGATACTTACCATTGGTTTCCGGCAATTTGCGGACACGATGAAATTACGGGCAAATCCGCGCATTCATACGGGAAATGGTTCACAGCCGTTGAAGCAACGGAAACACAGGACGGTTTAAAAAAGAGGAAATGCTCCGTCTGTCTTCACGAGCAGATTTTGACAATTCCTACTCTTACGCACACGCACAAATATTCCGACAAACCGCAATACAGCGCTACCGAACACTGGTTCCCCGCAATCTGCGGACACGATGTGGTGACGGGCAAAAATCCGCATAGTTTCGGAGAATGGCTCACATTAACAGAGCCTACCGAAACACAAGAAGGATTGGAGAGACGAATATGCTACGTATGCCGTTACGCGCAGGAATCTATATTAAACCGCCTTCCGCACACGCATAAATTTTCGGAAGAATGGTCGGCTGATACAGATTACCATTTCCATAGAGCAACCTGCGGACACGACAACGTTATTTCCGGTCAGGAAAGCCACGAATTTAACGGCGGAGTCTGCACGGTATGCGGATACGAAAAATCCCTGAGCTATACTTTAAACAGCGACGGTACAAGTTACAGCGTCAGCGGTATAGGCGATATAGACGGCACGGAAATTACCGTTCCGAGATTTTATAACAATAAACCCGTAACACATATTGCCTCCAACGCATTCAGACAAAGCAATATAACAAAAATAACCATTCCCGACACGGTTTACAGTATAGGCGCATTCGCTTTCACGGGTTGCACCGCGCTTACGGAATTTAATTTCCACGAACTTTTAGACGAAATCGGCGACTATGCTTTCAAAGGCTGTACTTCCCTTACGGAAATAACAATACCAGACAGCGTGCAAAGCGTGAGCAATTACGCTTTTGCCGATTGCTTAATAGAACACGTACAGGCGCGGGCGGAGTTGATTAAAATATTCCGCAACGCAAATTTGCAAAGCGTAATAATTACGGGCAACGGAAAAATACCCTCCTCCGCGCTTGCGAATTGCGCCAAACTTGCCGATGTTACAATCGAGTACGGAATAACCGAAATAGGTTCCTACGCATTTGAAAACTGCGCTTTGATAAAAGAAATAATTATTCCCGACAGCGTAGTGAACACAGAACACGCCGCGTTCAGAGGGTGCGGAATAGAGAGAGCCGAAGTTCCCGCGTCGTCGCTGTTTGCAATAGGCAACTACAACGCAAATCTGCTCAGCGTGAAAGTAACAAGCGGCACAATTATCAACCCCGACTCTCTCCGCGGCGCGGTAAATCTTACGGAAATAATTTTACCCGATTCGATAACAAGCATTCAGCAAAGCGCATTCTTTAACTGCGCTTCGCTTAAAAACATTAAAATATCAAGCGCCGTAAAAGAAATAGCCTATGATGCGTTTGTTGATTGCAAAGAGCTTGAATTCGAAGTCGATGAAAACAACGCAAACTATAAGAGCGAGCAAGGTTGTCTTCTGAGTAAAGACGGCAAAATATTTATAGCGGGTAAAGCGGTTATTCCCGACGGCGTTGAAGAACTGTCAATGAGCGCATTCCACGGGAGAGAAACGCTTGAAAATATTATCATTCCCGAAAGCGTAAAAGTCATAGGCGCAAGCGCTTTTTCCGGCTGCGTTTCGCTTAAAGAAATAAACGTGCCGTCAAGCGTAACGAAAATCGGCGAGTATGCGTTTTACGGCTGTAATTCGCTTAAAGAAATCAACGTGCCGTCGGCGGTGACAGAAATAGGCGACTATGCTTTTGGCAACTGTCCGTCCCTTGCGGTTATGACGGTGGCGCAAGACAATGCGATTTATTCAAGTAAGAACAACTGCATTCTTTCCAAGGACGGCGCTATTCTTTATTGGGGTTGCAAGACAAGCGTAATTCCCGACAGTGTGACTGAAATAAGAGCAAATGCTTTTGCTAACGTACGTATGCTTGAAAATATCGTCATTCCTCAAAGCGTGAAAAAAATAGGGAACAATGCTTTCAGAGATTGCACAGAGCTTAAACAAATCGTTCTGCCGCAAACCTTGGACGAGTTGGGAAACAGAATTTTTTACGGTTGCTCCGCCCTTATTTCCGTCGAACTGCCCGAAACGTTAACGGAAATTCCCGACGCAACTTTTGCCGATTGCAAATCTTTGAAAAATATTGCCATTCCGCAAAGCATTACAAAAATCGGAACATCGGCATTTTCTGGTTGCCTCGTTCTTGAAAGCATAACAATTCCCGAAAGCGTAACGCTAATCGGAACATCGGCATTTTCGAGTTGTGAGTCGCTTTTTAAAGTAGTTATACCCGACAGCGTACAAGGCAGATTGGCAAACACATTTGCCCGCTGTTACTCGCTTACGGAAGTTGTAATCGGAGACGGTATAAATTCTATGATTAGCGCTTTCAATAATTGTATAAACCTTAAAAAAGTCGTATTAGGTAAAAATGTAAAAACAATGCAGTTAACGTTCCGACAGTGCAACTCTCTTACCGAAATCGTGTTGCCGAAATCGGTAGAACTTACCAAAGATATGTTTTTTAATTGCGACTACTTGTCAAAGATTTATTACGAAGGTACGGAAGAGGATTTCAACGGCTTCCAATTCAGAAAACCCCTGCATGCGGAGTTAAGGATATTTTATTACAGCCAAACCAAACCCGAAGAGAAAGGTAATTTCTGGCGATACGCTCACGACGGAAAAACTCCGTTACAGTGGTTTTAAAGTTTTATAACACAGCAATATGAAGCGGCGCAGTCCCGAAAGGACTGCGCCGCTTATAAATTAAATTTTAATCCTGTTCTTCTGCGTTCTGCAAAAGTTCCGCCTCGGCAGACGGTTCAACGTTCTGCTCCGCAATTTCAAGCGTTTCGTTCTCTTCGCTATTCTGCTCTTCCTCGTTCTTTTTTCTTCGTGTTCTGAGTTTCGCAAATGCAAAAAAGCGTTGCCCGAGATAATTTATTATGGTATACAGCACCATACCGCAAGCCATTGCAACGTTTTCCTGCACTGCTTTCGAACTGCCCGAAAGCATAAGTTTTATCAAAGGTTCAGCCGCGCCGTACGCCAACGCATAGCACACCGAAACCGTAAGTATGAATTTCAGAACGGTTTTAATCGATTTGTCCTTATAGCCGAAAGTCCAGAAATTATTGAGAAAAAAGCTGACTATACAAACCACGACGTAATTCATCGCGGACGAAATCCAATAATTTATTTTAAGAACGTTATAGGAAATGAACATTATCCCTGCGCCGAGCACGGTATTAATCACGCCGACGGCAAAGAATTTTAAAGTTTTTTTATCGAAGAATTTATGTAAAAGCGAAGTGAACTTACTCATTGTTTAAGCGGTTTTTCACCGTATTATTTTACGCAATCGGAATAAAGAGGGAAAGCCGCGCAAAGGTTTGCGACTTCCGCCCTGACGTACTTGAACGCACCCTCCCTGTTTTCTATTACTTCCGAAATAAGCTCTGCTATTTTACGAGCCTCTTTCTCGCCCATTCCGCGCGAAGTAATCGCAGGCGTTCCGACGCGTATGCCAGAAGTTACGAATGGTTTCTGTTTGTCGAAAGGAACGGCGTTTTTGTTAACCGTAATATTTACTTCGTCCAAAAGTTTTTCAAGCTCTTTACCCGTAATATTTTTATCCGACAGATTAAGCAAAATTAGATGATTATCCGTTCCGCCCGAAACCATTTTTACGCCGCGCGCATCGAACTCTTCCGCCATAGCCGCTGCATTTTTGACGATACGTTTTTGATATTCCTTAAATTCGGGAGAGAGCGCTTCTTTGAAAGCTACCGCCTTTGCCGCTATAATGTGCATAAGCGGTCCGCCCTGAACGCCGGGGAATATGGCTTTGTCAATAGCTTTGCCCCACTCCTCTTTACACATAATCGCACCGCCGCGCGGTCCGCGAAGCGTCTTGTGCGTAGTGGTCGTAACAAAGTCCGCATAGGGCACGGGCGAGGGATGAAGTCCCGCCGCCACAAGTCCCGCGATATGCGCTATGTCAACCATCATAAGCGCGCCTGCCTTGTCGCATATTTCGCGTATGCGTTTGAAATCGATAACTCTCGGATACGCGCTTGCGCCCGAAATTATAAGTTTGGGTTTGCACTCCAAAGCTATTCTCTCGAATTCGTCGTAATCGATAACCTCTTCGTTCTCGCTCACGCCGTAGGGAACGATATTAAAATACTTACCCGATATATTCACGGGCGAACCGTGCGAAAGGTGTCCGCCGTGCGCAAGATTCATTCCCATAACCGTATCGCCGTAATTGCACGCCGCGAATAATACCGCAAGGTTGGCATTCGCGCCCGAGTGCGGCTGAACGTTGCAGTATTCGCAACCGAACAGTTCTTTAAGGCGGTTTCTCGCAAGCTCTTCCGCCATATCCACAAACTGACAGCCGCCGTAATAACGGTGCGCGGGATAACCCTCGGCATACTTATTTGTCAAATGGCTTCCCGCCGCCGCCAATACCGAGGGCGAAACGAAGTTTTCGCTTGCGATTAATTCTATATTGTTCTGCTGACGGTTAAGTTCGAGTTTTAACGCTTCGGCAAGTTCGGGGTCTGTTTGTGCGATTAAAGAAATGTCTATCATTGTATGCTCCCTGATTTTTTTATTAATTGTAACATATTATTTTGCATAACTCAATAGAATGCAAATAAAAATTTTTGTGCGGACAGTGAATAAAAAATGAAAACCGCGGGCAAACGCTCTTGCTCCGCGGCTTTCTGTTTTGTTTAAAGATTCTTGGTTAAAAATTCTTCGGCTTCCGTCTTGGACATATACCCGAGGTTCTTAGCTTTCAATTCGCCCTTTTCGAACACGGCGACAAGGGGAATGGACATAACGCCGTAGCGCGAAGCAAGCTCCATATTTTCGTCCACGTCCACTTTGACGAATACCGCCTTATCGTGCAATCTTTCGCTTACCTGCTCCATAACGGGCGCAAGCATTTTGCAAGGTCCGCACCAGTTAGCATAAAAATCGCAGACGACGGGTTGTTCGCCCTTTAAAAGTTCATCGAATTTTTCGGTGTTGATTTGTTCTACCATAATACTTTTTCTCCTTTATGTAATTTTGAATTTAATACGGCGCTGCCGTCTTATTTAGGTACGTTATATTTTAAGAAGTTTTAAATCTCATTTTAAGTATGCGTATAGTTCGTCTGTTTTAACCGCTTGCTGTTCGCCGTTTTTCATATTTTTAATATTTATTACGCCCGATTTCAGCTCGTTTTCGCCGATAACCGCGACATATTCCGCGCCCAATTTATCCGCATACTTGAATTGAGCTTTTACCGAGCGGTTCATATGGTCGATTTCCGCGCTTATTCCTTTTAATCTGAGTCCGACAGCTATTTTAAACGCTTCCGCGCGCGTCTCTTTATCCATACCCGCGATATATATGCGGGGTTTTTGCTCTTCGGGGAATTTCGCGCCCGTATTTTCCATTAACAGCATAAGCCGCTCTATGCCCGCGGCAAAGCCGATTGCGGGCACGTGCGCGCCGCCGAGCTGTTCCACTAAACCGTCGTACCTGCCCCCGCCGCAAACAGTGCCTTGCGCGCCGATTTCATCGGAAACAAATTCGAATACGGTCTTGGAATAATAGTCTAAACCCCTTACTATGCGCGGGTTAACGGTATATTCGAGTCCCTGCGCCGATAAAAGGCTCTTAACGCCCGTAAAATGCTCCCTGCATTCTTCGCAGAGATAATCGGTGATTTTGGGCGCGTCTGCATTGATTTTTCTGCAACCTTCTTCCTTACAGTCAAGCATTCTCAAAGGGTTCTGAACGTACCTCGTACGGCACGTTTCGCACATACTTTCAAGTTTGGGTTCAAAGTAATTTTTAAGCGCTTTGTTATATTCGGCGCGGCATATTGGGCATCCTATGGAATTTATTTCGAGCTTGGTTTTAACGCCGAGCTTGTCCAAAAACGCAGAAGCGGCAAAAATAACTTCCGCGTCCGTCTCGTAAGACTGCGAACCGAAAACCTCTATTCCGAATTGGTGAAACTCCCTCAGCCTGCCCGCCTGCGGGCGTTCGTAACGGAATGCGGGAGTAATGTAATACGTCTTTAATGGCATCGGTCTGCTCGCAAGTCCGTTCTCGACAAACATTCTTGCCGCGCCCGCGGTACCCTCGGGTTTGAGCGTTATGCTTCTGCCGCCCTTATCTTCGAAAGTATACATTTCCTTATTGACGACGTCCGTCGTCTCACCGACTCCGCGTTTGAAAAGTTCCGTATACTCGAACGTGGGAGTGCGGATTTCGGACAGGTTGAACGTGCGCGCTACCTCGCGCGCGCTGTCCTCTATGAATCTCCATTTATAGGATTGTTCGGGAAGAACGTCTTTCGTCCCCTTGGGTATGTTAATCATATTTGCCACCGTTTAATTAAAATATTGTTCAAGAGCTTTTTCGGCTTCTTTGTATCCCTGTTCCGCCGACTGCCGCCACAGCTTTTCCGCTTCCTCTTTGTCCTGCTCCACGCCTCGGCCGTTATAGTAGCAGTTGCCGAGTTCGTATTTTGCCAACGCCCCGTACTCGGCTTCTTTTAAAAGAATTTTGAATGCTTTTGCATAATCGCGTTCAGTCCCGACGCCGTACAAATAGCATTTCGCAATGCCCGTCAAACCTTCGCTTTCCGCTTTTTGATACCAATAAAATGCTTTGTCGGGTTCGCGGCGAACGTCGAGTCTGCCGTCGTAATATATATTTCCGAGTTGAAGCGCGGAAAATTTGCAACCGTTTCCCGCGGCGACCGTAAAAGCCTTAACCGCCTTTTTGTTTCCCTCGTCCGTACACTCTGCGGCGTAGAAAAAAGCGAGCTTTTCGTAGGCGGGGAAAAAGTTGCCTTTCGCCGACTTTTCCAGCCACGATACAGTTTTTTCCATGTCTTTGCCATAGTAACAGAGAGCCAGTTCGTACTGCGCTTCGGCAACGCCCTGCTCCGCCGCTTTTGTCAGCAAATCACGCACCTTGACTTTTGCCCGTCCGTCATTGCAATTTTTATATATTGCGCCGAGCATTGTTATCGAGGGGATATGCCCGCGCTTTGCGGAAACTTCGTACCACTGTATTGCTTTATCGAGGTTCCGCGGCGCACGTTCACCGTCATAATACCGCAAACCGATAATATAAGCCGCCTCGCCGCTACCGTTACCGACAGCCTTTACAAGCCAATTTTCCGCCTTTTCCGTATCGCGTTCAAGATAGAATTTACCGAGTTCGAACTGAGCTTCGGCGTGACTTTGCGCGGCGGCAAGCAAAAGATATTTTTCGCCTTTTTTAGCGTTGCATTTAATATCGTCGCCGTACAAATATGCTCTGCCCAGTTCGCACTGAACGTCGGCGTCGCCTGCTTTTGCGCGCGCGATTTTTTGCTTTAAAACGTATTTCTGCATAATACCGCTGTTTAATTGACGTGATATTGTTCAAGGGCTTTTTCGGCTTCTTTGTATCCCTGTTCCGCCGACTGCCGCCAGAGCTTTTCCGCTTCCTCGTTGTCCTGCTTTACGCCCCAACCGTTGTAATAGCAGTTGCCGAGTTCGTAAAGCGCTTCCTTTGTCATTGATTTCTTTAAAAATTTTACAGCTTTTTTATAATTGCTTTTTACGCCCGCGCCGTACAGATAGCATCTTCCAAGTCCGAAGTAATTAAAAACGTTATACTTGCCCGCACGGTTATACCAGTAGAACGCTTTGTCCAAATCTCGCCCGACTGCTTCGCCGTCGTAGTAGCATTCCGCAAGACTGCACATTGCGTCCGGTATTCCCTTTTCCGCGCCTGCGGTAAGCAACTCTACTCCCTTGGCATAGTCCCTGCATTCATCGGAATAGACGTATAGCCTACCCAATGCGCAGTAAGCGTGAACATAGCCGTTTTCGAGCGCTTTCAAAAGCCACTGTTCCGTTTCACTGTCGGTATCGGCGGCGTATAACGCATACTTATACTGCGCCTCCGCAAAGTTCTGCTCCGCCGCTTTCTTTAACCAGTAAAAAGCCTTTTCGTCGTCGTTCAGTTCGAAATAACTCGAACCGATATAAAACTGCGCTTCGGAGTTGCCTTTTTCCGCAGGTTGTCTCAGCCACTTTACGGCAGTTTCATAATCGTAACTGTCAAACGCGCCGTTATAATACAGCAAGCCGATGAGTATGCAAGCCTCGTCGCTGCCTTGCGCCAAGGCTTTTTCCAAGACGCATTTTGCTTTCCACGGTTCGAATTTTTCGCTTTCCGAATACAGTTTGCCGAGTTCCAACTGCGCCGTTAAATCACCGCTTTCCGCGGCTTTTAACAGGTATTGTTCCGCTTTGGCAAGATTGCGTCCGACGCCGTCGCCGCGGGCGAATTTCCCCCCTAATTCGAGCATCGCGCTCAAATCGCCCGAGTCCGCGCGCATTTTAATCGACTTTGTTACGTAATCCATATCAAACCTCTTGCGCAAGATTTATGCGCCTTGCCGCCAAAAAGCGAAAAGTTTGTATTTCGGCGGCGCATATACCGCATTAAAGAACGTATTTTTTCAAATCGCGGTTCTTTATGATATTCTCCAAATGCTCCTCAACGTATTTGGCGTTTACGTCAACCTGAATGACGGGATAATCGTTCCCGCCCGCGTTGTAGGAAATATCTTCGAGAAGTCTCTCCATTACCGTATGAAGCCTGCGCGCGCCTATATCTTCCGAAGTCGAATTTACGTCCTCGGAAATTTCGGCTATTTTTTCGATTGCGTCCGCAGTAAAATGCAAATCAATATTATCTACCGCAAGCAAAGCGGCGTACTGTGTGGTAATCGCGTTCTGCGGCTGTGTGAGAATATTTATGAAATCCTGTTTTGTCAGGCTTTGAAGTTCAACCTGTATCGGGAATCTTCCCTGCAATTCGGGAATTAAATCCTCGACCTTGGAAACGTGGAACGCGCCCGCGGCAATGAACAGGATATAGTCCGTCTTGACGGGACCGTACTTCGTCATTACGGTGCAACCCTCGACGATTGGGAGAATATCTCTCTGCACGCCCTCGCGCGAAACGTCCGCGCCGTGGTTGCCCTTGCCCGCTATTTTATCTATTTCGTCTATGAAAATAATTCCGTTGTTTTCTGCGCGGCGTATCGCTTCCGCGTTTACCGCGTCGTTGTCTATGAGTTTATCCGCCTCTTCCGCGACGATAAGGTTCTTCGCCTCGCGGACGGTAATTTTGCGCTTCTTTTTCTTGTGCATTCCCATTCCGCTGAATATAGAACCCAAATCTATTGCCGCGCCGCTTCCGGGGGAAAGCTCCAAAGGCTTGGGAACGTCGTTTACTTCTATCTCGATTTGCGTATTATCGTACTTGCCCGCGTGTATTTCGTCCACAAGGTTCTGTTCGAAAACTTCCTTTGCGGTTTCGCCGCGCTCGTCCTTTTTCATTTCTGCAAGAACTTTCGCAATTCTGCGCTCCGCGGTAGCCATGGCGCGGAAACTGACTTCCGCCGTCTTTTCCTCTTTGACGAGGCGGATGGCGCATTCAGCCAAGTCGCGCACCATTGACTCGACGTCCCTGCCGACGTAGCCGACTTCCGTATACTTTGTCGCCTCGACTTTTAAAAAGGGGGCTTTCACGAGTTTGGCAAGCCTTCTTGCAATTTCCGTTTTGCCTACGCCCGTAGGACCTTTCATTATGATATTTTTAGGCGTGATTTCATCCTGCAATTCGGGCGAAAGACAGCTTCTTCTGTAACGGTTTCTGAGCGCGATTGCAACCGCTTTTTTCGCTTCCGCCTGTCCTATGATATATTTATTGAGTTCGTGAACTATTTGTTTGGGAGTTAAATCCATAAATGCTCCTTTTCCGCCGACGGCGTTTGCCGTATAAATCGAGGCGGTTCGATTTTTTTAATATCAGATATTTTCCACTTTTATGTTGTCGTTGGTATAAACGCAGATTTCGCTTGCGATTTTCAAAGATTTCTGCGCGATTTCTTCCGCGGTATAATCGGTATTCTGATACAGCGCGCGCGCCGCGGCAAGCGCATAGTTGCCGCCGCTGCCTATCGCCGCTATCCCGTCGTCGGGTTCGATAACTTCGCCCGTGCCCGATACTATAAGCATAGTGTCTTTATCCGCCACTATCATCAGCGCTTCGAGCTTCCGCACGGCTTTATCCGAACGCCAGAGTTCGGCAAGCTCCACTGCCGAGCGCATAAGGTTGCCCGAAAATTTATTGAGCATTCCCTCGAACTTTTCACTTAACGAGAACGCGTCCGAAACCGAACCCGCAAAGCCGAGAATTACGTTTCCGCCGTAAATTCTTCTGACCTTAGTCGCGCTGTTTTTGAAAATTACGCTTTCGCCCATGGTGACTTGCCCGTCGCCCGCAATCGCCGTTTTACCGTTTCTTTTGACGCCGCAAATCGTCGTTGCATGAAATTCCGTCATAATAACTCCTGTCCGAAAAACGGTTGCCCGCCGTTCGGTTGATTATTTTAAATTTAAATTTTCTTTATATTGCGCTATGCTTTCAAGCGCGCGTTCCGCAAGATATGCGTAACGTTTTTTCTTGTCTCTTATATTGACTTCGGCAGGTTTCAAAATACCGAAATTAGCGTTCATCGGCTGAAAATTACCGTTTGCCCCCGATATATGCCGTGACAAAGCGCCCATTACGGTAGTATTGTCGGGAATTACGGGTTGACGCGAATTGAGTTTTTCATACATATGTACCGCCGCAAGCAGTCCGCTCGCCGCCGATTCCACATATCCTTCGACGCCCGTGATTTGCCCCGCGAAGAATACCGTAGCTCTTTCTTTGAGCGAAAAGTCCGCGTTAAGGCACGCAGGCGAATTGATGAAAGTGTTTCTGTGCATTACGCCGTAACGGAGATACTCTGCGTTTTTCAGCGCGGGTATTATTGAAAAAACTCTCTTCTGTTCGCCGAATTTGAGATTTGTCTGACAGCCGACAAGGTTGTATGCGGTGCCGTCCGCATTTTCCTTTCTGAGTTGCAATACCGCGTAAAACTTTCTGCCCTCGGCGTCGGTAAGTCCTACGGGTTTGAGCATGGCGTATCTCAGCGAATCCAAGCCGCGCGAAGCAAGCACTTCCACAGGCATACAGCCTTCGAAAATTTCGCGCTTTTCAAAGTCGCGTAAAATCACTTTGTCCGCGGATATGAGCGAGCGAACGAAGTTTTCGTACTCCTCTCTTTCAAGCGGACAGTTGATATAATCGTCGCCGCCCTTGCCGTATCTGTCGCCGTAAAAACATTTGGTGAAATCTATGCTTTCCTTTGCAACTATCGGGGCGGAAGCGTCGTAAAAATGCAGTTGCCCGCCGCATATGTCGCGGATATTATCGGAAAGCGCGTCGGTAGTAAGCGGTCCCGTGGCTACAATGCACCACTCGTCGGGAACCTTTACTACTTCTTCGCAAATAACTTCGATATTGGGATTATTTTTAATTCGTTCGGTAATATATTGCGAGAAAACCTCTCTTTCAACCGCAAGCGCGCCGCCTGCGGGAATTTGCGACTTCTCCGCCGCGTCGAGCATAACAGAGCCGAAAGCGCGCATTTCCTCTTTTAAAAGTCCGCACGCGTTGCCGTATACGTCCTTGCTTTTCAACGAATTGGAACAGACGAGTTCCCCGAAGTTTTCGGAGGAATGCGCGGGAGTAAACTTCTTAGGTTTAATATCGTAAAGTTCCACTTTGACGCCGCGCCTTGCGAGAAAGTCCGCCGCCTCGCACCCCGCGAGTCCCGCGCCGATTATTTTAATTTTCTTCATTGCTTTCGGGAATGGTTTCGGAATAATCGCAGTTCTTTTCGGAACATTTGATTTTATTTCCGCGCTTGATGAGATACTTTCCGCACTTGGGGCACTTGTCGCCCGTTGGTATATCCCAGCTTAAAAATTTGCAATCGGGATAACCAGTACAGCCGTAATAAATTTTACCCGTTTTGGAACGCATACGGCGCATAGGTTTGCCGCAGTCGGGACAAACGCCCTCGAACTTATCGCCGCCGTTTGCGCCCTCTTCGCCCGACTGAGGGCGTTTAGCGCCGCATTTGGGGCATTCGAGGAAGTTGCCGTACCTGCCCTTTTTAAGCAACATATACGAGCCGCAGTCTGAACATTGAACTTCCGTCATCTTCGCGTCGATGGGAAGTATGGCGGAACATTCGGGATAGTTGGGACAAGCCAAGAACTTGCCGAACTTGCCGCTCTTTACAACCATATTCGCGCCGCACTTGGGACAGCGCATTTCGGATATTTCCGTTTCGCTTTCGCTGACTATGTTCGAGCAGGCGGGATAGTTCGAACAGGCGAGATATTTGCCGTACTTGCCTATACGCCTAATCATAAGGTTGCCGCACTTTTCGCATTTAACGTCGGTGAGTTCGTCGCCGTCGGTAGACGCTTTTTTAAGATTATCCGCAAACCCCGGGTAAAAATTCGCAATGATTTTGTGCCAGTCGCATCCGCCGTCCTCTATACGGTCCAAATCGTCCTCCATATGCGCGGTGAACCCGACGTCCATAATGTCCGTAAAGTACTTGACGAGCATATCCGTGATTTTGTATGCAACTTCCGTGGGAATCATATATTTGCCGTCCTTACCGACATAATGTCTTTTGGTGAGAACGGATATAATGGAAGCGTAAGTGGAAGGTCTGCCTATGCCCTTTTCTTCCATAGCCTTTACAAGCGAAGCGTCCGTATACCTTGCGGGGGGACGGGTGAACTTCTGCTCTTTCGTAAGTTCGTTGAGATGCAGTCCGTCGCCCTCTTCCACGGGCGGGAGAAGTTTCGACGAATCCTCTTCTTCATCGTTTTTGCTCGCGTCCTGATACGCTGCGGTATATCCCGCAAACAGCAACGCTTTTCCGCTTGCCTTGAATATATATCCCGCCGAATCGGCTTCCACGTGCATCGAATTGTACTGCGCTTCCGCCATCTGCGAAGCTATGAACCTGTCGTAAATCAGCTTATATACGTTATAGTGTTTTTTATCGAGAGAACCCTTAACGCTTGCGGGAGTTACGTCGAGATTAATAGGTCTTATCGCCTCGTGCGCGTCCTGCGCGCCCTTCTTCGTCGCGTAATAGTTGGGGGTCTGCGGCGCGTATTGTTCGCCGTAAGAGTTTTTAATGAACGCAAGCGCATTGTCCTGCGCTTCCTTGGAAACGCGCACGGAGTCCGTTCTTATATAGGTAATAAGCGCTATATGGTCGCCGCCCACGTCCATACCTTCGTAGAGGTGCTGTGCTATTAACATGGTTTCGGGCGAAGTCATGCCGAATTTATTCGAAGCGTCCTGTTGGAGAGAGGAAGTCGTAAAGGGCGCGGGCGCGTGTTTTTTAGTTACGCCCTTTTGCACCTTAGTAACCGTGAACGGCGAATTCCTTACTTCCGCTTCTACTTTGTCCGCAAGCTCCTTGCCAACGCTTTCGCCGTTCTTTTTGCTCTGATAAACAGCCTTGAACGGCGCATACTTGCGCTCCGAATCTTGAAGCATTGCGTTGAAAGTCCAATATTCGTCGGGCACGAACGCCTGAATTTCCCTCTCCCTGTCGACTATTAAGCGGAGCGCAACGGACTGTACTCTGCCCGCCGACAAGCCGTTTTGAATATGTTTGTTTAAAAGAGGGGAGAGCTTGTAACCCACAAGCCTGTCCAGAACTCTGCGCGCCTGCTGTGCGTCCACAAGGTTATAATTTATTTTCCTCGGAGATTTAAGCGCGTTGTTTACAGCCGCGGGGGAAATCTCGTTGAACTCGATTCTGTTATCTCCGTTTTCGTCGAGTCCGAGTACGGTCTGCAAATGCCAGCTGATTGCCTCGCCTTCGCGGTCGGGGTCGGTTGCGAGATAGACTTTTCCAGCCTTAGCCGCTTCCGCGCTGAGACGCTTGATTACGTCCTTTTTACTCGGCGTTATTTCATACTTGGGTTCGAAATCGGAAGTAATTCTCACTCCCAGCGTCTTTTCCGGCAAATCCCTTACGTGTCCGCCCGACGCGTCAACTTTATATTTGCCCTTTAAATACTTCGATATTGTTTTTGCCTTGGAAGGCGACTCCACTATAATTAAATCCATATAAATACCCTTTACGCCCTGTCGGACGCTCAATTTATATATTTTTTGCTTGCGGCGATTATACCGCTTTGAACATATTTCCGCCCAAACGGACGATGAGTTTTTTCATTTCAAGCATCGTCAATACGGCAAGAACTTCGTACAGAGGTTTATCGAGCCTGTCCGCAATCCGCGCGGCCGAATCCTCTCCGCTCTGTTTAACCGCTTCGTAAACGCTAAGCTCTGCATCCGTCATAGGCTTTTTTTCGGACGCTTTAAAGTCTAAACCATAAAAATCGAAAATGTCAAGTATATTTTCAACAAGCGCCGCGCCTTTTTTAATAAGAAAATTACACCCCGCGCCCGACGGCGAATCGGGATAATCGGGAATTGCGAACAAGTCCCTGCCGAATTCGTACGCATACGAAGCGGTGATGAGCGCGCCGCTCTTCCGCCCCGCCGACACCACTAGCGTGCCCGTACCGAGCGCCGCTATTATGCGGTTGCGTATGTGGAAATGATAACTCTTTGTCGGCACCTCGGGAGGATACTCGGTAATAACCAAACCTTTACAATAAATCTTTTCGACGAGATTTGCATTGAACGCGGGATATATCTTATCGAAACCGCCCGCAAGCACGGAAATAACTTTTCCGCCCGCATCGAGCGCGCCCTGCAAAGCGCGCGCGTCTGCGCCGTCGGCGATACCCGAAACCACGGTAAACGCTTTTGAAAGTCCGCCCGCAATTTCGGCGCAGTCGGCAAGTTTCTTTGCGGGCGTCGCCCGCGAACCGACTATTGAAAAGCACTCCGTTTTAAGCAGCGATACATCGCCCTTGCAATACAGAATTACAGGCGGCGCGTCGATTGTCTTTAAGTTTTCGGGGTAGTATTCCGAAAAGTAAGTAACGCATACGATTTTCTTTGCTTCGAGAGAAGCGAGAACCTCTCTCCTGTAATTCACGTCGGAAAATTTTGCCTTCACTTTATTATATACGCCGCGTGACAGCGTTTTAATCAACAAATTTTCGTTTGCGGCAAAATCGGGCGCGGTACTTTCGAAATCGGACAGCAACGCGCGTTTTAAGTTGTATGAAAGTTCGTTTAAACTCGACAGAACTATTACGTCCGTTTCTTCTTTCGTGTAATTCATTTTATTTCCGCATTGCGGTAGGATGCCGCTTCGAGTATATGCGGAGGTTTGATATTTTCGGAAAAATCCAAATCCGCAATGGTGCGCGCGACTTTGATAATTCTCGAACGCGCCCTCACCGAAAGGTGCAACGCTTCGAACGCACCGCGCAAAATTTCTTCGCACTCAGCCGAAAGGCGGCAGTATTTCTTTATCTGCTTTTCGCCCATATTGGCGTTGACGAGAATGCCTTCGGCGCGGAACCGCTCGCGCTGAATCTTACGCGCTTTCTCCACGCGCGCCTTTACCTCTTCGCTGGTTTCGGCTGTTCCCTCGGCAATCAAATCGTCGTACTTTACGCCGTCCACTTCCACGTGAATATCTATTCTGTCATATAAAGGACCAGAAACCCTGCTTTTGTATTTATGTATCTGCGCGGGTGTGCAAGAGCAGTTGAGATAGGAAGAACCGTAATTTCCGCAAGGGCAAGGGTTCATACTCGCACATAGCATAAAGTCTGCGGGGAAAGTCACCGCGCCGCCCGAACGCGTCACCGTGATAACCTTGTCTTCGAGCGGCTGACGGAGCGATTCGAGCGCGCTGCGGGTATATTCGGGAAGCTCGTCTAAAAACAGGACGCCCTTATGCGCCTTGGAAATTTCGCCCGCGTGTATTCTGCCCGCGCCGCCGCCGCAGAGCGAAACGGTTGTAGCCGTGTGGTGCGGCGTTCTGAACGGGCGCAAAGAAACAATCCCCTCTTCCGAAAGTTCGCCCGAGACGGAATGTATCTTCGTAACTTCGAGCGCCTCGTCAAAAGTCATATCGGGCATAATCGTCGGAATACAGCGTGCAAGGAGCGTTTTGCCCGTTCCGGGTGGTCCGGACAGCAAAATGTTATGTCCGCCCGCCACGGCGATTTCAAGCGCCCTTTTCGCCACTTTCTGCCCTTTGACGAGCGATAAGTCGTAGTTATATGAACGCTCTCCGCGTGTTGCCGAAAAACTTTTCCGCGGCACGGGTTCGAATTGTCCGCCGTTTAAAAAATCTACCGTCTCGCGCAGAGATTTGAGCGCGTAAACTTCTGTTCCCTCTATATACGCCGCTTCGTTGGCGTTGCCCTCGGGTACGATAAAACGTTTAAACCCTCTGTTTTTCGCCGAAATTAATATTGGCAATATACCGTTTACTGGACGAAGCGCGCCGTCAAGCGCAAGCTCGCCGAAAAACACAATACCGTCGGTATCGGCGGTGAGCTGTCCGCTCGCCTTTAAAATGCTGACAGCAAGCGGAAGGTCGAAATACGAACCTTCCTTTCTTAAATCGGCGGGAGCTAAGTTAATGGTTATTTTGTTTACGGGAAATATCAGCGCGCTGTTCTTTATAGCCGAACGCACGCGCTCCCTGCTCTCCTTAACCGCCGCGTCGGGAAGCCCGACAAGGTCGAAGGAAACCATACCCTTGTTAATGTCCGTTTCCACTTCAACGGGAACGCCGTCAAGTCCGTTGAGCGCGAAACCTGTTATTTTAGATAACATATTTTGCCTTTGTAATTTTCTGTTATTTTAATATATAAAAGCTCTTGCCGCGTACCGCGCGCAAGAGCTTTTAATTCTATTTAATTTACTTGATTTCCGCAATTTTAGCGGCTTTGCCGGTAAGACCGCGCAAGTAATAGAGTTTAGCTCTTCTGACTTTACCCTTTCTTACTACGGTTATGGAAGCAATCTTAGGGGAATGAAGCGGGAAAGTTCTTTCCACGCCTACGCCGAACGACATTCTGCGAACGGTGAAACTTTCTCTGATGCCGCCGTGCTTTTTAGCGATAACGACGCCCTCGAAGTTCTGGATTCTTTCCTTCGTTCCTTCGATTACCTTGAAGCCTACTTTTACCGTATCGCCAACGTTGAACGCGGGCACTTCCTTTTTCATACCCTCGTTTTCAATAGCTTCAACTAAACCTTTCATTATAATGACCTCCCGTAATTTTACGGTATTCATACCCCTCAGGGCATAGGACTACCGCGAGTCGAGAATTATATTAACAAATATTTTCGGATTTTGCAACTCATTTTATGGGGTGTGTCGCAATTTTCACAAACAAAATATTATTCGGCGAAAGCAAAAATCGCAATATTTTCTCGGCTGTTCTGCGCCGACAAAATTCCGTGAAACTTTAAATCAGTTTGCTGTAGCCGTAAGAGTTTACGACTGCGTCAACCCTTACGCCCTTTTTGCAAAGCGGGCAGTCCTGCGGCGAGTACGAGGAATAACCCTTTATGTCTTCCACGCCGAAAAGTTTGACTACTGGTACGGGACAGTTAAATTCGCCGCCGAATACGGTAGCCGCGCCGACGGGGTCTCCGCCGTAATAGCTTATGCCCTCTACGCCGCTGTTAATCGTCTGTCCCGTTGTCGCCGAAGCCGTTAAAAGCAGAACGTGGCTGTTCATAACGTAAGGCAGGAAGTTGTCGCGGAGTATCATTTTGTCGCCCATAAGTTCGGGCGTTAAAACAGCTATATTCTGTCTGTTATTTATTCCCGAATGCGCAAGTTCGTCCGCCATAAACGAGCCTACCATTTTCATTCGTTCGAGAGTGATTATGGTGTCCACGGGCGTTGCGACAAAACTGTTCGCGAGAATCTTCGCCGCCGCCTTCGCCATATCGAGCTGGGATTTCACTTTCGTCATATCTATGCAGTGGCTGATATGCGAATGCTTGGTTGCGAAGTGTCCGGGTATTACCCTTACGCTTATCTCGCGGTTTACATGCGAATAAATTTCGTATGCTCTTTTTTCCATCTTTTTACTCCTTATCATTTAAATTTTTATTTGCGGCGCGCTCAATAAAACGCGTTTTCGATATGTTCGATTTCACCGCGGTAAACTTCTATTATATCAAAACGCACCGTGCAATCGATGCGCCTGCCCGCAAAATAATACTTTGCCCCCGATATATAGCGGCGCTTACGTTCTTCGCCCACAGCTTCGCAAGGCGCGCCGAATGTATCCGTAAGGCGCGTTTTTACCTCTATAAAGGCGGTTACGCCGTCCTTTGCCGCTATAATATCTATTTCCCCGAAAGGGTTTTTAAAATTGCGTTCTATTATTTTATAACCGTGCCTTTTAAGATACCTGCAAGCCGCCTTTTCGCCGCTTGCGCCAAGTTTTGCGTTCGCGCTTTTCAGTTCCATTTTTTAGTGAAACTCCTGCGGTGAACGGGACATATTCCCGCTTCTTTTATCGCTTGGATATGCTCCGCTGTTCCGTACCCTTTATTTTTGCCGAAACCGTAAGCGGGATATATTGCGGCAAGCTCGTGCATAATATCGTCCCTGTACACCTTTGCGGCAACGGAAGCCGCGCCTATCGAATAGCTCAGCGAGTCGCCCTTTACTATACTGCGCTGGGGAATCGACAGTTCAAGCGTCATATTTCCGTCCGTAAGAACAAAGTCGGGTTTGATTTTAAGTCCCTCGACTGCGTTCTTCATACACAGCTTAGTAGCTTCTAAAATGTTTATTTTATCTATGATATCGGGTTCGACGCGGCATATATTGCAGTCAATAGCTTTTTCCGCTATCAATGCGGCAATTTTTTCGCGCTTTTTTTCGGGAATTTTCTTGCTGTCGTCCACTCCGTCTATAAGCGAGTCGAGCGGCATAATTACAGCCGCGCAGACGACGGGTCCCGCTAGCGGTCCCCTGCCCACTTCGTCAACCCCGCAAATATATTTATAGCCGAGCGCCGAAAGCTCCCTTTCGTATAAAAGTTTGTCAACCATTTTTATTAAAATACTGCGCAATATCTTCGGGTGAATCAAGCGTTATGCGCCCCAGCCTGCCCTTTCTGAAATCGTCTATAACGGCGCGTATGGCGCGCTCGTAATCGTATTCGCCGCCGCGCAGTACAAACCCGCGCCGCGCGCATACGCAGTCGAGCATTTCGAGTTTGCTTCCGCCCGTAATGCCGTAACGCTCTTCCAAACGCTTGGGATACTTTTCGTAAAGCTCGCCCAAAAGTTCGAGCGCGATATCGTCCAAATCGAGAATATCATCGTTAATGCTGCCAACGTATGCAAGACGGAGCGCAAGGCTCTGATTTTCGAATGAAGGCGGCATAGTGCCGGGGGTATCCAAAAGTTCGAAGCCGTCGAGCCTTATCCACTGCTTGCCGCGGGTAACGCCCGCCTTATCCCCAGTAACCGTACGCTTAGAACCAGCAAGAAGATTTATAACCGTGCTCTTACCCGTATTCGGAACGCCGACTACCATAAAGCGGAAAGTTTTATTGTAGCCTTTGGAGAGATTTTTTTCACGCTTTTCGGCGACGGATTTTTCTATTGCCGCCATAATATCCCTGCGCGAATTGGAATTAACCGCATTTATAATAACCGCGTTGCCACCTATCGCGCGCATAAGGTTCACCGCTCTCTCGTCGGCAAGGTCGCCCTTATTGAGAACGTATATTACGGGTTTATTTCCCGTCATTTTCAAAAGTTTATAGTTGAACGAAGCCGCGGGACAACGCGCGTCAAGCACGTATATAACGCCGTCGGCAAGCGGCACGCTCTCCTGCATCATCCGCATTGCCTTGGTCATATGCCCCGGGAACCATTGTATTCTTTTCATATTAAAGTCCGCCGCATATTCTTTTTAGTTTATTTGCCGAGCAGGTCGGGTCGGCGGTTTTTCGTCAGAAGACGGCTCTGCTCCCTGCGCCATTTATCTATTTCGGCATGATTGCCCGAAAGCAGAACTTCCGGCACCGCAACGCCGCCGTACACAGCGGGGCGGGTATATTGGGGGTATTCGAGTCCGCTCTCGCCGAACGTTTCGTCCACGAGCGACTGTCCCGAAATAACGCCGTCCACGTAGCGTGCAACGCAGTCGCACACTACCATTGCGGGAAGTTCGCCGCCCGTCAGAACGTAATCGCCTATTGAAATTTCTTCGTCGATAAACAAATCTATTACGCGCTGGTCAACGCCCTCGTAATGCCCGCAAAGCAAAATAAGGTGTTCGTGACTTAAAAGTCCGAACGCCTTGTCCTGATTGAAAACCGTCCCCTTGGGAGAAAGATATACGCGGTGCGCCTTGTGCTCGGGGTCTACGGCTTGTATCGCCGAACCGAGCGGTTGCGGCATCATCACCATTCCCGCGCCGCCTCCGAAAGGATAATCGTCGCATTTGGAATGCTTGTTTTCGCTGTAATCGCGTATATTCACGACTTCGATATTAAGTTTTCCCTCTTTCACCGCACGCCCGATTATACTGCCGAATAGAGGCGTGAACATTTCGGGAAACAGGGTAAGTATCGTTATTTTCAAAGCGAAACTTCCTTAAAGCGTTTGCCGTTAACGGTAATCTTTCCCGCCTCCACGTCCACGTCCGTTATTACTCCGTTGGCGGCGGCAAAAGTAATTTCCCTGCCGCCCTGCGTTATTGTGTAAATATCGGTTTTTGCGGGAGTCACGGAAGATACTCTGCCGAGCAAATCCCCGCGCTCGGTAAACACTTCGCAGCCGATTAAATCGACTATATAGAACCGCCCTTCGGGCAGTTCGGGCGCGTCCGAACGCAAAACTTCAGCGTCCTTTCCGCGCAGTAATTCGGCAGCGTTTCTGTCCGCTATGCCTTTGAGTCCCAAATAGGCGAATTCGCCCTGAACGCGTATGGACATAACGGAATATTCTTCGCCGCCGATGATTAATTTTTTAAAAGCCGTCAAGTCTTCGGCGGAGTCCGTCAAGGCTTTAACCTTGATTTCTCCTCTTATTCCCTGCGGCTTCAATACCGTTGCAACGGTAAGCGTATCGTTAATCATATCAAATAAAGTACGCCGTAAAATTATTCTTTTTCTTTGATTTCAAGAACGTATTTTTTACTCTCGCGGGGCGTAGACGCCTTAACAAGCGTGCGTAGCGCCTTTGCAATTTTGCCCTGTTTGCCGATTACTTTGCCCATATCGGACTCGGCAAGAAGAACGGTAACTTCGATTTCGGTTTCTTTTTCTTCAACCTTGTATTCGATTTCGTCCTTCTTTTCGGCGAATTTTTCAACTACGTATTTGATTAAATCCAACATAAAAACTCCGTTTAATTCAGAATATTAAATTTTGAATTAAGAATTATTGCTCTTTGTAATTTTGTGTTCGTTAAAACACGGAGAAGCAAGCAAGACAAGGCGGGTGCGGATTGCACAAGCGTGGCGTACAATGAAGTACGCGAGCGCAGTACAAACGCACAACACAGTATTGCGACTTCTCTATTTGCTAAAACGCGGAGAAGCAAGCAAGACAAGGCGGGTGCGGATTACACAAGCGTAGCGTACAATGAAGTACGCGAGCGCAGTACAAACGCAAACCCAACACAGTATTGCGACGCTTATACGCGTTTTAAATTAGGACTTCTTTTTCTTCTTATCGTTAGTCTTAGGCGCAGACAACTTAGCGCTCTGTTCCATTGCGCCGACTTTTACGAGATAGCTCTTAACGGTTTCGGTAGGCTGAACGCCTTTTGCAAGCCATGCCTTTGCTTTTTCAACGTCGATATTGATTTCAGCGGGGGTTTTAAGGGGGTCAACGTAACCGATTTTGTCGATATACTCGCCCGACTGCGCCTTGCGCGAATCGATAACAACTACGCGGTAGAAGGGAGATTTCTTATCGCCCATTCTCGTCAATCTCATTTTAACTGCCATATTAATTTCTCCTTGCGCCTTTCGGCTAAAAATTTTATTTATTTTTAAATTTAAGATTTTTTTCGTTATGTTAAGAAATTTTAATATTTAAAAGGGTAAACGGCGTTTGCCCGATTTCAACTGCTTCATCAACATTTTTGTCTGTTCGAACTGTTTCAAAAGCTGGTTAATTTCCTGAACGCTTGTGCCGCTTCCCGCCGCTATTCTCTTCTTTCTCGAAGAATTTATAATAGAAGGTTCTACGCGTTCGCGTTTAGTCATTGAAAGAATAATCGCCTTTGTGCGTTCTATTCTGTTTTCGTCTATGTCGTCGGCTTTGACTTTGCCGCCGACGCCGGGCATCATTGCAAGCACGGCTTGCGCGCCGCCCATCTTTTTCATACTTTCGAACTGGACGAGATAATCTTCGAGCGTGAAGGTGTTTTCAAGCATTTTTTTCTGCATAACCTTCGCCTGCTCTTCAGATACGGCTTCCTGCGCCTTTTCAATCAAGGTAAGCACGTCGCCCATACCGAGTATACGCGACGCCATACGTTCCGGATAGAAAGGCTCCAAATCGGTAAGTTTTTCGCCGACGCCGATGAATTTGACGGGTTTGCCCGTAACCGCCTTTATCGAAAGACATGCGCCGCCGCGAGTGTCGCCGTCGAGTTTTGTTAGTATTATGCCCGTAACTTCAAGCCGTTCGTTGAAAGTTTTGGCTACGTTTACGGCAACCTGTCCCATCATCGAATCGACGGTGAGAAGAATTTCGGTTACTTCTACGCCTTTTTTGATATTTTCGAGTTCCTGCATCAACGCTTCGTCTATTTCGAGTCTGCCCGCCGTATCTATTATAACGGTGTCGTAACCCATTGACTTAGCGTATTCAACGGCTTGCTGAGCCGTCTTTACGGGGTTTTGCGTGCCCTTTTCGAATACTTCCGCGCCCGCGTTTTTGCCGACTACTTTAAGCTGGTTAATAGCCGCGGGGCGGTATATGTCGCCCGCTACCAAGAGCGGTTTTTTACCGCTCTTTTTAAGGTTTACGGCAAGTTTTCCGCAAAGCGTCGTCTTGCCCGCGCCCTGCAAACCGCACATCATAATTACCGTGGGCGGCTTCGATGACACCGCAAGTTTCTGGTTGGAAGAACCCATCAAAGCGATTAATTCGTCGTTGACGATTTTAATTACCTGTTGGGCGGGATTGAGACTTTTTATAATCTCCTGCCCTACCGCCTTTTCCGATACGTCCGCGCAGAACTGTTTTGCGACTTTTACGTTGACGTCGGCTTCCAAAAGCGCAACGCGGACTTCGCGCATTGCGGTTTTGATTTCAAGCTCGGTAAGTCTTCCCCTCTTCGTAAGTTTGGAAAATATATGATTTAATCTCTCCGATAGTGAAGAAAATGCTCCCATTCGCGCCTCCTTATTCATCGCCCGTCTTGCTTGCGCCGAAAACTTTCATCTTGTATTCCGCGCCGTCAAGCGGCTTAACGCCCGATTCCGACAACGCTTTTGCGGCTTCTTCGGAATAGTCTTTAAGCAAAATTCCGTTCAGCGCTTCCGCTTCGCCCGCAAGTTCGGGGTGGGCGGCTTTGAACTTCTCAACCCAACCGCACGCGTCGGTTAGCATAAGGGACCATTCGATAGAAATTACCCTTAACTTTTCGAGTAAGCGCAACTTGTTTTCGCAATCTTCAAGCTGTTTTTTACAGGCTTTCAGGCATTCCGAAACGGCTTGTCTGGAAATACCCTTTTCTTCGGCTATTTCCGAAACGGTTAAATCCTTATTGAAATATAAATCGGTTATTTCCCTCTGAACGGACGTAAGCAATCCGCCGTACGCGTCCCACAGAGAAATAAAAGAAAACTTATCCATACGGCTTTTCTCCGTCAAGCAGTTTCGCTTTACATTATTTTAAACGACGTTCAACCTTTTGTCAAGTGAAATTACTTGTCATATCGCTGTTTATTTTAACATATTTATTTATTAATTAACAAACGCGCGTGCACGGGATAATGAAAAATAAATTAATTGACCGAAAAATGCCGATGTGTTAAACTTTTGTCAAGGGAGAGTGAATATCTATGTGTAAAGAATTTAACGGCGTCGTATACGATACCAAAACTTCTACGGTAGACAAGAAATTCACCTACGGTGTACCCGGCGATCCTTGCGGCTATGAAGAGACTTTGTATATTACGAACGACGGTAGATATTTTGTTTACACCAACGGAGGGTTTTCATCCAAGTATCCTGTTGAAAACATAATCCCCATCGAGCGGGAAGAAGTAAAAAACTGGATTCTTTCGCACTGACGCGTAGCAAAAGCCGATTTACATACTGTAAAAGTCTGTAAATCGGCTTTTGTTTATTTTTTTTATTGACTTACAGTTTAATTTATACTATAATGATTTTAAGTTGATTAATCAACGCGAGGCAAGCGATGGAAAAGATTTTCGAACATTTCACTATAAGTATATTGAAAATTAACAAACTTGTACAGAAAATAAAGCAATTCGAAATGCAGGAATACGATTTAAAAGCAATACACGTAATGTGCGGGTATTACCTGAACGAACACCCCGAAGGACTTACTTCGAGCGAACTTGTAAAACTCACCCTCGAAGATAAAGCCGCAATATCGCGCGCGCTTAAAACAATGCAGGATAGGGGTTACGTAACGTACGACCCGAACAAGCACAATACGCCCGTACGCCTTACCGACAAGGGAAAGAGCTTTGCGGAATTTATTCAGGAGCGCGCAACCCGCGCGGTTGAGTCGGGAAGCGCGGAGCTGTCGGAAGAACAGCGGATTTTTTTCTATAAATCTTTGGGCAGTATAGCGGAAAAGCTCGAAAGTTACTACAACGAACTGCTTAAAAAAAATAAATAATTTTTCAGAGAGAATATTATGTATCAATTATTTTGCGATTCAAACTGCGAACTTTGGCACACCACCGTTAAAGAACTCGGACTAAATCTTATCAGAATGCCCTATACGTTAGACGACAAAGAGTACTTTTACGATATGGGCGAGAACACGGATTTAAAAAAGTTTTTTAACTATATGCGCGGCGGCGCCGCGCCGAAAACCTCTTCACTGAACGAATATGCCTACGTGGAATATTTCGAACCCGTGCTTGCCCGCGGCGAAGATATTTATTACGTAACGTTTTCGCATCAGATGAGCGCGACTTTCGAAGCAATGAAAAACGCTATTGCAAACCTTTTAAAGAAGTATCCCGAAAGACAAATAAGATATAAAGATTCCAAAACCATATCCCTCGGCAGCGGATTCATCACTTACTACGCCGCGCAAAAATACAGGGCGGGCGCAAGTATGGACGAACTCGACGAGTACCTCGACGAGCTTATTCCCCACGTCGCGACGTATTTCGTGGTTGAGGATTTAACTTATCTGTACCGCGGCGGAAGAGTTTCGGGACTTTCCAAAGTAATGGGAAACCTTCTCGGAATAAAACCCGTGCTTCACTTCGACAAAGACGGAAAAATAGTAAACATCAATAAAGTAAAAGGCTTTAAAAAAGCGTTAAAGGAACTCTGCGGATATATGCGCGCTGAGGGCAAGGAACTCGAACAATACAAAGTCTTTGTCCTTCACGCCGACAACGAGCAAGCCTGTAACGAGTTCGTAAAGAATATAAAGGACGAGTTCGGCGAACTCGATATAACGGTTCAACCCGTAGGTCCCGTAATCGGCGCGCACTGCGGTCCCGGCACAATCGGTCTCATATTCCA
>CAMXOH010000012.1 GCA_947245485.1 uncultured Clostridia bacterium
AAAAAAATCGTCGTCACCCTTTCGCGGATACTTATTCTCGCGCTTATATTAGGCATATGGGAACTGTGCGCATATCTTAAAGTTATAGACCCGTTTATAACAAGCTCGCCCTCGCGCGTAATAGACACAATCGGCGAACTGTATAAAAACGGCACGCTTTTCTACCATATCGGCATAACGCTTGCGGAAACCATAGCGGGTTTTATAATCGCGGTTATTTTAGGTTACGCCATAGCCGTTGTGCTGTGGGCAAGCGAAACCGTGCATAAAGTTCTCGAACCTTACGTCGTTGTTTTAAACTCGCTGCCGAAAATTGCCTTGGGGCCGCTTATTATCATATGGATAGGCACAGGCTATGACGCGATTATTTTTATGACGGTGCTCGTTTCGATTATAGTCTGTATAATGAATATGCTCGCGGGTTTCATAGCGGTAGATAAAACAAAACTGCTTTTAATGAAATCTATGGGCGCAAGCAAAGCGACGACGCTTAGAAAACTGATTATACCCGCATCTCTTCCCGCGCTGATGAACACTTTAAAAGTCGCCGTGGGGCTTGCCTGGATAGGCTCTATTATGGGCGAATATATCGTTTCGAAAGCGGGACTGGGTTATCTGATAGTTTACGGCGGTCAGGTTTTTAAATTAGACCTCGTAATGACGGCAACCTTTATACTGTGCGCGCTTGCCGGCGGAATGTACGGCATAATCGCGCTAATCGAAAAAAGAATTAACCGATAGGAATACCTTCCTTATAAATTGCCGCGGAAAGCGGCGCCGCCTTCCTCTGAACGAGGAAGGCTGTTTTTATTTTCCGAAACATTCTCCGCCCAATAGAATCCCTATTTTTAAACCCTCTTTAAAATTTTCCAAATCCGCTTCCGCCTCCATTTCGGTATTTAAATCCATCAGCCTTTTTAATACTTTTCTGCTCTCTTCATCTAAAATTTTAACTAATTGCCCGTAAAGTTGATTTACTTCATTTAATATTTTTAAATATTCTTCGGAATTTTTTATATACTGTACGTTACCTCTACGACAGTAGTATAAATCTTCAATTACAGACTTTCCCATAAAAACTTCTCCTATAAGTTTATTTATTTCTGTGTTACAGAATATATTATATATTAATTCTGTGTCACAGAAATGTCAAGACTTTTACTTAAAAATATTATAAAATATCTGTATGAAAGAAATCGATATGGTAAAAACAGGAAACCGAATTAAAGAATTGAGGGTTGAACGCGGATTAACGCAGACACAGCTTGGCAAACTGCTCGGAGTAAAAACCAATACGGTTTCCCAATACGAAAACGGACTATCTAAAACAAGCATAGATATTTTATTTAAGTTATCGATAATTTTTGAAATTTCATCCGACTACATTTTAGGTTTACAGGATTGAAAATTATAAATGTATTTAAAAAAACCGTAAATAAACCCCGCCCGAACGTTGTTTAACGCTCGGGCGGGGTTATTGTATTGCTAAAAGACAACCTCCCGCTATGCGGGAGGCAAAAAAGAAGCGTAAGCGTTGCCGTTTTGTCGTCATTGCGAGGAACCGTAGGTGACGAAGCAATCCAGAAGTAAATGTTCGAAAAGAGCGGAATAGTCTGGATTGCCGCGCTACGCTCGCAATGACGGAAGAATGAACGCATTTGCGGTAGCGTTGCCCTTTAGGGTTTGCGCAAACTACGTGTTGCACACGTAGTTATGATTTTATTTTAATTAATAAGCTCTTGCGAATATTATGACATGCTTTGAAGATTTGCCGCAAACAGCGCACTTTTCAGCCGTTTCGCCTTCGGCATAGACGCGCGCCGTCGCCGCGGCGGTTACTTTGACTTTGTCTTCACACTCGCGGCAACCGCACCAACCCGCTTTGACGAAGTTTCCGCCCTCTACGCCGCTAAGTATTCCTTCGAGCGACTCCGCGTAAACTATGCGCCCGTCGCGCCTTTTCCTTGCCGCTTCGAGCATATCTTTCTGCACGGTATCGAGAAGAGCTGTAACCTCTGCCGCTAAATTTTCGAGTGAATAAGCCTGCTTTTCAAGAGTGTCGCGGCGGAATATCAGCGCCTTGCCTTCCTCTATGTCGCGAGGTCCGAGTTCTATTCTCAAAGGAACGCCCTTCATTTCCCACTCGTTGAACTTCCAACCGGGACTGTTGTCAGAGCCGTCGAGAATTACGCGCACTCCCGCTTTTTCAAGCTGTGCCTTTACCTCTTCGCACTTTTCCGTAACGCCCGCCTTTTTAGCGGCTATGGGAACGATTACAACCTGCTCGGGCGCAACTACGGGCGGCAGAACAAGTCCGCGCGCGTCGCCGTGCGCCATTATGAGCGCGCCTATCAGTCTTGTGGACACGCCCCAACTGGAAGTGTACACGTGCTTTTGAACGCCGTCTTTATCGAGATATTTTATTTCAAACGCTTTTGCAAAGTTCTGCCCGAGATAGTGCGTCGTTCCTGCCTGTAAACTCTTTCCGTCCTTCATCATCGCTTCCATACCGAACGTTGCGACGGCGCCCGCAAATTTTTCTTTTTCCGTCTTTCTTCCCGTAATCACGGGTATTGCAAGGCAGTTTTCCGCAAACTCTTTGTACACGCCGAGCATCTTCATAGTTTCTTCAAGCGCTTCCTCTTCGGTTGCGTGCGCGGTGTGTCCTTCCTGCCATAAAAATTCGGAAGTGCGCAAGAAAGGACGCGTAGTCTTTTCCCAACGCATAACGTTAGCCCACTGGTTTATAAGCACGGGCAAATCACGGTAAGACTGTATCCATTTGGAGTACATACTGCCGAATATCGTTTCGGAAGTGGGGCGGATTGCAAGGGGTTCCGCAAGCTCTTCCCCGCCCGCGTGGGTAACTACCGCAACTTCGGGCGCGAAGCCTTCCACATGCTCGGCTTCTTTCGTAAAAAAGCTCATAGGAATGAGCAACGGGAAATAAGCATTTTTATGCCCCGTAGCCTTGAAACGTTTGTCGAGCTGGGACTGAATATTCTCCCATATGGCGTAACCGTAGGGGCGGATAATCATTGTGCCCTTTACGGGTCCGTAATCCACAAGTCCCGTTTTTATAACCACGTCGGTATACCACTGCGGGAAATCTTGCTCTATATCGGCGATTTGTTCAACGAAATTCTGTTTAGACATTATATGCACCTTTCAATTTTGCTTGAAGTTCATTGTAACATATTTTTATATCAAATTCAAAACGATTTGCTATAATTTTTCAGTCCAAAATTTAAGAATATTCGACTTTAAATACTTGCTAATAATATATAAAATATACTATAATGTTTATATATGTGTTCTCAAACGTTTAAACAACTTAAAAGCGGCACGGACGTGCGCGGTACGGCTTCGGGCGGAAAAATAACGCTTACAGACGAAGCAGTTCTTGCAATCAGCCGTGCCTTTATTAAATGGCTCAGCTTAAAGTACAAGAAAAACCGCTTTAAAATCGCCGTCGGACACGACAGCAGAATTTCGGCGGAACGAATTACAGAATGCGTAAAGCGCGGCATTTTGACAAGCGGAAGCGATATGGTCTATACGGGACTTTCATCCACTCCGTCTATGTTTATTCTTTTGAAAAAATCGGGATATAAGTGCGACGCGTCCATTATGCTCACCGCATCCCACCTGCCTTCCGACAGGAACGGACTTAAATTCTTTACGCCCGACGGCGGACTCGATTCTTCGGATATAGACGAAATACTTTCCATTGCGGAAAGCGGCGACTTTCTCAGCGGCGACGGCAAATATTCCGAGAAACCGTATATGGACGAATATTCCGAAATTCTCGTAAAAACCGTGCGTTCCGCGTGCGGAAACGAAACCCCGCTCAAAGGCAGAAAAATTATAGTAGACGCGGGTAACGGCGCGGGCGGATTCTTTACGGAAAAAGTTCTCATCCCGCTCGGCGCGGATACGGCGGGAAGCCAATTTTTGGAACCCGACGGAAACTTCCCCAACCATATTCCCAACCCCGAGGACAAGGGCGCGATAGAGAGTCTTTCCAAAGCGGTTATCGCTTCGAAAGCCGAACTCGGAATTATTTTCGATACCGACGTAGACCGTGCGGGCGCGGTTGACGCAAGCGGAAAAGAAATTAACCGCAACCGTTTAATTGCCTTGCTCGCGGCGATTTTAATGAAAGAAAAAAGCGGCGTCATCGTAACCGACTCGGTGACGAGCGACGGATTGACGCAGTTCATAGAATGCCTCGGCGGCTTCCACCTCAGATATAAGCGCGGATATAAAAACGTTATCGACAAGTGCAAAGAACTTAACGCAACCGGTGCGTACTCCCCCCTTGCGATGGAAACTTCGGGACACGCCGCGTTTAAAGAGAATTATTACCTCGACGACGGCGCATACCTTGTAACTAAACTGCTTATCGCGCTTGCAAATCTTAAAGACGGCGAAAGCCTTACGGGACTTATAAGCGCTCTGCCCGAACCCGTTGAAAGCGACGAAGTGAGAATTTCTTTCAACGATAACAGCGTAGACTTTAAAGCCGAGGGCAAGAAAGTTATCGGAGAGCTTACAGAGAAAGTCAAAGATACCGACGGAATGAAACTTGCCGACAGCAATTACGAGGGCGTGAGAATTAACTTCCCCAAGGACGGCGGCGACGGTTGGCTGCTTTTAAGAATGAGCGTTCACGACCCCGTTCTTCCGCTCAATTTCGAGAGCGGCACAAGGGGCGGAAATAAGATTATGGCAGACAAGCTGTTACAGCTTTTAAAGCCTTATTCATTCCTCAATACCGATAATTTAATAAAATATATACATAACTAAAAGTAAAGGAGAAATTTATGTCTGTTGCCAAAAAGAGCGTAGATACTATAAGAATTTTATCCGCAGAAGCGATACAAAAAGCCAATTCCGGACACCCCGGCATCTGTATCGGCGCGGCGCCCATCGGATACGAACTGTTCGCCGAATTCCTTAATTTCAGTTACAAAAATCCCAAATGGGACAACCGCGACAGATTCGTTCTTTCCGCGGGACACGGCTCTATGCTGCTGTACACGCTGTTGCATTTGTTCGGGTACAATATTTCAAGAGAAGATTTGATGAATTTCAGACAGTTCGGCTCAAAAACGCCCGGACACCCCGAATACGGCAAGACCGAGGGTGTGGAAACTTCCACGGGACCGCTCGGACAGGGACTGGGCAACGCCGTGGGTTTCGCCGTTGCGGAAGCGCACCTCGCTTCGATATTTAACAGACCCGATTTCCCTGTCGTGGACCACTACACCTACGTGCTTTGCGGCGACGGCTGTCTCGAAGAGGGACTCGGCTATGAAGCCTGCTCTTTCGCGGGTACGCAAAAGCTCGGCAAACTTATTCTTCTTTACGATAAAAACGATATTACTATCGAGGGCAATATCTCCTCAACGTTCTCCGAAGACCCCGCAACGAGATTTGCCGCGCAGGGTTGGCAGGTAATACGCGTAAACGACGCGAACAACCTTGCCGCGCTGAGAATGGCGATAAACCGCGCCAAGAGCGATTTAACCCGCCCTTCCATTATAATCTGCCGCTCGATAATTGGCTACGGCTCTCCCCTTGCGGACAGCGCGGACGTACACGGCGCGCCTATGGGCGTCGAAAATCTTAATAAGACGAAAGAATTCTTCAACTGGACGGAAGAACCTTTCGGCGTACCTGCGGAAGTTAAAGGGCACTGCATGGGTATTGCCGATAAAAAACTCGAAAAAGAGCGGGAATGGAACGAGCTGTTCAGAAAGTACGAGCGCGAGTATCCCGACCTTGCGGAAAAATACAAGAGATTTATGTCCGCTGAGGACCCCGATTTTACGGAAATGCCCGGACTTTTCAATTTCAGCGGTTCGGAAGCGACGAGAGCTTCGGGAGGAAAAATTCTTAACAGAATAGCAAACGCTATGCCCAACCTTATGTCGGGTTCGGCAGACCTCTCCCCCTCTACCAAAACCGAACTCAAAGGCAAAGGCTACTTCTCGCCCGATAACAGAGAGGGTTGCAATATACATTTCGGCATACGCGAACACGCAATGGCGGCAATTTGTAACGGCATTCAGCTTCACGGCGGACTGCGCATAGCCTGCTCCACTTTCTTCTCGTTCTCCGACTATATGAAGGGCGGTATAAGAATGAGCGCGCTTATGAATATTCCCGTCATTTACGTTATGACGCACGACTCTATCGGCGTAGGCGAAGACGGTCCCACTCACCAACCCGTTGAACAACTCATATCGCTCCGCTCCATTCCCGATATTAAAGTTTTCCGTCCCTGCGACGGAAAGGAAACGGCAGCCGCGTATATTTCCGCGTTCACTTCCGACTCGCCCACGGTGCTTGTTCTTTCAAGACAGAACTTGCCCAACTATGCAGGTTCGGGACTTACCGCTATGACTGGCGGATATATTCTCTCCGACTGCGAGGGCACGCCAGACGTGCTATTAATTGGAACGGGTTCCGAAATAGAACTTTGCATTGGCGCGCAGGAGCTGCTTGCGCAGGAGGGAATCAAATCCCGCGTAGTATCCATGCCGTGCATGGAAGAGTTTGAAAAGCAGACGGAACAGTATAAAGAGCACGTGCTCCCCTCCGCCGTCAAAGCGAGAGTCTGCGTGGAAGCCGCGTCGCATTTCGCCTGGTACAAATACGCGAAAGATTACGGCGAAGTTATAGCTATGAAAACCTTCGGTATTTCCGCCCCCGCGGAAGTTCTGTTCAAGCACTTCGGCTTTACCAAAGAAGCGGTAGCGGAAAAAGCAAAAATTTCGCTCAATAAAGTAAGAGGAAATAATTAAAAGTACAATAGCTTAAAAGCGATTTTAAAAGAGCCGAAATATTACATTTCGGCTCTTTTGATTTTTATAAATTTAATTTTATCCGGCAAAAAGAGTCAAAGAAATAAACTTAACTCTTTTAATTCAATACTAACGTGCTGCTCTATATATTTTCTCAATGCGATAAATTTTCCCTTGCGGTAGCGAGCATAAGTTTTATTCGGTTTTCCTGATTGACTTTCGTTGCCGAAGGGTCATAGTCAACCGCAACGATATTTTCTTCGGGATAAAGATTTTTTAAAGTACGCACCGCGCCTTTGCCCGCTATGTGGTTTGGCAGACAGCCGAACGGTTGGGCGCAGACGACGTTAGGCACGCCGGTTTCGGCAAGCGCCGCCATTTCCGCGGGTATGAGCCAACCTTCGCCCATCTTCACGCCTTGGTTCAGAACTTTATCCGCGCACTTGCGCAAATGTTCAAAGTCGTGCAAAGGCATAAAATTTCCGTCCTTTTCATACTGCTTTATCAATAGCTTTTGTTTGCGGTGAACGTTTTTATAGACTATTTTATACAGAAACGCTTTGAACTTTTCGCGCCCGTAGAACTCCGCATCGTTCACCGTATTTATAATGCAATATAAAATGAAGTCCATCAGCGCGGGAACAACGGGTTCGCAATTTTCCGAAAGCAAAAATTCTTCGAGCCTGTTATTTCCGAGGTGCGCGTATTTTACGTAAATTTCGCCGACTATGCCGACTTTTACTTTCTTCTCCTTATTCCTTTTGACTGCGGCAAAAACGCCGATTATGCGCGCGTTCAGCTGTTTGAGCTTTTTATGCTTGCCGCGTTTAAACGCATCTACGACGAATTTTACGCATTCATCGCGCGCCGCATCCGCATCGCCCGACTCCACTTCATAGGGTTTAGTCTGGTTATAGCACCACATTATGCTGTCGCCGTAAAAAATCGCGTAACCGAGTTTCATTATGAGCGATAATGGCATGTCCAAAGAAGAATTTTTTTCGAGTCCCGAAAAGTTTAAAGAAGTTACGGGTACGTTAGGAAATTCGCTTCCTACCGCCTTTCTTATAAGGGACATATAATTCGAAGCGCGGCATCCGCCGCCCGTCTGCGTTATGAGAAGCGCAGTTCTGTCCAAATCATACTTGCCGCTTTTGAGCGCGTCAATGTACTGTCCCACAACGCACAGACAGGGATAACAGGTATCGTTATGCACGTGCTTCAATCCCTCGTCCACAACCGCGCGAGATTCGTTCGTTAGCACTTCCACGTTGTATCCGTGCAGTTTTAAAACTTCCTCTATTATAAGGAAATGCCACGGAAGCATATTGGGTATAAGAATTTTATGTGTGTGCTTCATTGACTTATCCCACAAGGGATAGCCGTTAGTATAATCAGTACATTTTTGCATAATTTATCCGCTCTGCCTTGCAACTTTTCAGCGTTTTTCTCTTGACTCGCTCTCGTTGAGCGCCGCCAGAAGACTTCTTAACCTTATTTTAACTACTCCGAGATTGTTTATTTCGTCTATTTTTATCTGAGTGTAAAGTTTGCCGTTTTTTTCGAGAATAGCGCGAACTTCGTCCGTTGTAATGGCGTCGAGTCCGCAACCGAACGAAACGAGCTGAACAAGGTTTACGTTTTTATTCTTCGCCGCGAAATCCGCCGCGCGGTAAAGCCTTGCGTGATAAGTCCACTGGTTAAGAACGTTTACTTTGACTTCATTGCCGCGCTCGAACACACTGTCCTCGGAAAGCACCGCAAAACCGAGCGAAGTTAAAAGTTTATGTATGCCGTGATTTATTTCGTCATCGAGGTGATAAGGTCTGCCCGCAAGCACAACTGCCTTTCTGCCCTCTTTCTCTGCGGCAAAGAGTATTTCGTCCGCTTTACAGCGCACGTCGTTCTTATACTTTTCCAAACGCAGGAAACCTTCGTCGAGCGCTTTTGCGACTTGGCGTTTTTTAACTCCGTATTTTCGGAATGCCGAATACAGCTTTTTGACGGTATGCGCGCGCATATTCAAATCGATATACGGCATTATGAAATTGTCGTTGTTCAGCCGCTCGTTATTAGCCTTTAAAAGTTCGGAGTAATAAGCGACTACCGGACAGTTGTAATGATTCGAAGAACAGTGTTCGTCTATGTTATAACTTTCGCAAGGAAGGAATATGAAGTCCACGCATTTATCGAGCAGGCTCTCTATATGCCCGTGCATAAGTTTTGCGGGATAGCACGCCGTATCGGACGCAACCGTATGTTGTCCTTTGAAATACAGCTCGCGCGACGACTTGTCGGATAAAACGACTTCGAAGCCGAGGCTCTCGAAAAATCCCGCCCAAACAGGGAGTTGTTCATACATACCGAGTTGTAAAGGAAGTCCTACCCTTCCGCGCCCGCCTTTCGTACCTTTTACAGTAGCCAGCAGTTCGCGCTGTTTAAAAGCGTAAATATCGAAAGTGTCGGGGGCAAGTTTCAATCCTGCGCCCTTTTCGCATTTATTGCCCGAAATGAATTTTCTGCCGTCACCGAACCCGATTACATTGAGATGACAGTTCGAAGTACAGCCGTGACAGTTTGCCGATTTGGAAGAATATGTAAAAGTTTCAAGCTCTTCTTCGCCGAGCGTCGTACTCGCGCCTTGAATGTTTTCCTTTGCATACAAAGCCGCGCCGAACGCGCCCATTAGTCCGGCTATTCCGGGACGGATAACGTTTTTACCCGTTTCCTTTTCAAAAGCGCGGAGTACCGCGTCGTTAAGAAACGTTCCGCCCTGAACGACGATATTTTCACCGAGTTCGTCCGCGTCCGCCGCCCTTATTACTTTATAAATTGCGTTTTTAACTATCGAAGAGGACAGTCCCGCCGATATATCGTCCACGCCTGCGCCCTCTTTCTGCGCCTGTTTTACCGCGCTGTTCATAAATACCGTGCAGCGCGAACCAAGCTCCACGGGACGCTTTGCATACAGTCCTTCGTGTGAAAATTTATCTATTTCCATTCCCATTGCACGGGCGAAAGTCTGTATAAACGAACCGCAACCGGAAGAACACGCCTCGTTCAGCATAATCGAATCAATAGCGCCGTTCTTTACTTTAAAGCATTTAATGTCCTGCCCGCCTATATCGATTATGAAATCCACGTTAGGGTTGAAATGCAATGCAGCTTTAAAGTGCGCGACTGTCTCCACTATGCCGAAGTCGGCTTTGAGCGCGCTTTTTATTAAATCTTCGCCGTAACCCGTAACCGCGCTTGCGCGGATATTGAGTCTGCCGTCGCCTATTCTGTAAATTTCTTTGAGCTTTGAAATTATTACGTCGAGCGGCTGTCCGTTATTTGTCTGATAGTGCGAATAGAGTATTTTCGAGTCGGGAGTTATTAAAATGAGCTTAGTTGTCGTCGAACCCGAATCTATTCCCAGATAACAGTCGCCGGAATATCCGATAATATCGGCAAACTGCAAGTCGGTTGCACGGTGGCGTTTTACGAATTCGGCATACTCTTCCTTGTCTTTAAAAAGCGGTTCTCCCCTCGTAACGTCGTCGCTCTCGCTTACGCTCTCTATCGCCGAAATAACTTCGTCAATGGGTTGCGGCTCGTTCAAAACAGAAGCGAGCGCCGCGCCGAGAGCCATAAAACAGGGAGCGTCTTCGGGGAATACCGCATTTTCCTCCGACAGCGACAGAGTGGAAACGAACGACTTTTGAAGTCCTTTTAAAAAATGTAACGGTCCGCCGAGGAAAAGCACTTTGCCCTTTATGCGTCTGCCCTGCGCAAGTCCCGATACGGTTTGGTCCACGACAGCCTGAAAAATAGAAGCGGCTATATCTTCCTTTTTCGCGCCTTGGTTTATGAGCGGCTGAATATCGGATTTTGCAAACACGCCGCAACGCGAAGCAATCGGATAAATTTTTTCGGCTTTAAGCGCGTACTCGTCCATTTCCGTTACGGTTATATTCAAAAGCGTAGCCATCTGGTCTATGAACGCGCCCGTTCCGCCTGCGCAACTGCCATTCATTCGCTGTTCGGTTCCGCCTGTTATGAATATGATTTTTGCGTCCTCTCCGCCGAGTTCGATTGCCACGTCCGCGTCGGGTTCAAATTTCCTTATAGCGACAAAAGCAGCCTGAACTTCCTGCACGAAATTCAGTCCGCTACGCTGAGAAAGTCCTAAACCCGCGCTACCCGTAACGCTTACCGAGAAACTGCCGCCGAACTGAGCGCTTACGGCTTTGAGTTCGTTTAAAACGGTTTCTTTTACGCGCGCGTAATGACGGACGTAGGACTTGTATATAATTTTTGCGTTTTCGTCGATTGCACAAACCTTTACGGTAGTAGAGCCGACGTCTATTCCCAAAAGTTTATTCATTTGTATTTACGAAAAAGTAATTAATGTATTCATTATATCATATTTAATACGATTTTTCAATTTTTAAACTATGAAAAAACTGTAAATTAATAAATTTCACAATTTATCCTTGTGGAGATATTTATTTTTGGTAGCTATTCCGCCGCGAATATGCCGCTCTGAGAGGTTTTTATCAAGTATTTCGCGCACTTCCGCAAATACTTTTTTATCGACAACCGCCAACCTTTCGGTTACGTCTTTATGTACGGTTGATTTTGAAATACCGAAATGCGACGCCGCCGCGCGCACGGTTGTTTTTGTTTCGATTATGTATCTTCCTTCCATTATCACACGTTCGGCTATATAATCCGTCATATCCGCACCTCCGCGTACTAAAATAATATGCGGTTTTATGTCGCTATATGACGAAAAACATATGATTCTATGGCATAATTTAATTCAAGATTTTCTGCTTTATAATATTTCAGAATACTTTTTGAAAAAAGCTCGCGATTAAAAATCGTGAGCTTTTAATTCAATATTTACGTAAAATCAATTTAATTAATGAAATTATTCAATTTATAAATTAGTATTATCTTCTTTCAATACTTGCACTTTCTTTTTGAAAATTTTTCTAAATATACTTACAAAAGATTTATAATTGAAACAACAATAAACTACAAATATACCAACGTAAACAGATAGACCTATCCATAGACTCAATAAACTTGTGCATAAAATAAATCCAACTGTCATACATACTTCCAAAATTATATCTTTAATTAATTTAATATTGATTAATTTAGACACAACAATTTCAGATACTATCGAATTAAGCATAACGACAGCTACAACACAAATTAAAACAGAAGTTAAATTATCAAACATAAACGCAGAAAAGGCAAAAAGCAATATGCCTACAATAGCCGAACTTAAATTTACAATAAATAACGCCTTTTCTTTACGAAAGGCTTTTAAATAATTGTTTGTCAATAAACTTACTTTTGATAGATAAATAATAATCGGTAGTAAAATCCCCAAATAAACTAAACTATCCGAGTATTTAGGCAACCATTTCGCAAGTATCCAACAACCCGGAAAATAAAAAATCATAACGAATAATAAAAAAATGGAAATTACATTTCTTATATCTTTATAAAGAGAAGGTAACTTTTCATTACTCATTCTTTTCAAAGAAGGAAACAGAACAATGCTTGCAGCGGTAACAAACGATAAAAATATATTGGAAACGCTGAAAGCAAATGATACTTTACCGAAAATCAGTTCATCCCAATGCCATTGAATCATCATTTTTGCTCCGCCTAACAGCAAACTTGCCGAAAAACCGGAAATCATAATAGGTAATCCCGCAAAAATGTTCAACTTACATTCAGATAATGTTTCTTTTAGTTTTATTGATTTTCCCCAATATAGCTGACGGTTAAAAAAAGAAAAAATAAATATACTGACAACTTTACCAATTAAATCAGATAAGCAGTACCACACAAAGTCGTTTACGCGAAAACACAATAAAATTGTTACTATCGTAACATGAACAAACCTATAACATAAAGTCATTAAAACATAAAATTTTATACGATTTGTAAGTTGAAAAGTAAACGAACAGTACGTAAATTGATTATCAATAACAATAGCGACAGCAAACAGAATAAGTATTATTTGCGTAACGTTCTGACAAGCAAGCAGTGAAATTGCCGTCATAGCCACAGTTATTATGCTAGTTACACACAACAAGAGCCGAAACTGTGAACGCAAACGGGGTTTATCCAATTCATCATAATCGAATTGAGAATAACGCAATACCACGCCATCTAAAAGACCGAAATGAAATATACCTGTATAGCTCAAATATAAAATAAACGTCTGCCAATAAGCATATTGGTATTCGCTTATGAATTTTGGGACGACTAAATTAAGCACAAAACTTATCAATAAAGAAATTATTTGCGCCGTTATTGAAAATACAACATTAGTTGCAAGTTTTTTACCTGTAATTTCTTTTGCCATTATTTAGTCTCATATTTTTTTAATACTACACGGTGCGAATAACTACCGTATCGCTTAACCCCTCTATTATCTATTACATAGAGAAACAGTAATGGAGCAAACGTATATATCCAAGTTGCAAAATAGATACATAAGTTATACATAAATACACTTATAGCAACATGAATTACACAAATTGTCATTATAATTTTATATTCAGGTTTTTTCGTTCTAAAATATAACTTATCAAAGATATTTGCCGTTAATACCACCAAAGCAGCAGGCAACCAACAACCAAAATATCCGAAATAATAATATCCGTAACCCGCCATAGGAAGAATCGCGCCTGCATAATCATAGTGCGCGCCAAAAATATCGTTTAAAGATACCGAACCTGTTTTTCTTCCAATAATCGGAATTGCATTTAAAACATCTTCAACTATATTCGATAATCCGACATTATACGTCTTTTTCATATGAATAGCTAATGCGGTATTTAAAGGACCGTTAAAATAATTTTCAACTACACGGCCTAATGATTGAAAATCAGAAATATTCGCTATTCTGCCTATAACAAAAACAGCTATAAAAATAAATACAAATATTGCCCCTGAAACAATAATTTTATCATACCTGTTATATTTAATTAACATGTAATAAAAGATACCGAAAACAATGATAATCGAATTTATTTGTTCCGAAGATAGTAAAGAGAATGAACAAATAGCAACAATCCCCGTAAGAATCCAGTTACGCGCTATTGTTTTGGTGTTCTTATTTATTTTTACTACTAAAAAAATTGAAATCAAATACCGTAATAATTCTGTACTCAATTTAAAAGGATAATACAGAAAACCTGGAATTGTCGCAACTAACGCATTTAAATCATTTAAATGTTTTAATGAGTCTCCCTTTAAAAAAATAATTTGCCAATATTGCGTTAACAATTCCGGATACAGAAAATACATTAGGAAATTATAAGCAATAAACAACAAAATTGCTGCTTTTAAAAATTTGCTCTTAAAAATTCCATCGATAGTATTAACCGTATTATCAGAATAAACACGAAGATTATGATATTTATTTTTAAGTTTTGAACCCAAGTAAGATAATAAAATAAAAACAGCTACCATTTCAATAATCATTATTATACATGCTGTATTGAAATACGGTTCAATCAAATTTAAAGCAATATCAAAACGATAATTACCCAAAAAAATCATCAACGGAAATACCGTAAATCTTAATAAATAAGCAATATAAATAATCAGACTACCTAAACCACGGATATTTTTGTCAACCTTAAATATAATAGATACAATTAAAAAGCTAAAAGGTAAAAATATAATACCTATATAAGAGGTTCTTGTTTCGCTTAAAGCAAGCCAAAGCAGGCTAATCAAACTTAGCATTATAGCCGCTGGTTTAATAGCCTTAAAACCGAATATATTTTTACTTTTTAACTTACTTTCCAACTATCATCTCCAAATATTCATTCTGCCTTTCCATGGCAGCTCTTTCTATTACATACTCTGTTTGTAAAAAATCAAATGACTTAGGAATTCTATTATAATTATCATAATTTAAAAATTCCCGTTCCCACTCCGACTCTTTTAAGTTAATAAAAGTAACATTATTACCTAAATCAACTTCCATAGGCACATTTTTTGAACACAATGAATATAAGCCATTGGCCTGAGCTTCTATAACAACAACTCCCAATCCTTCGATTTTCGAAGGTAAAACAAAAACATCTAATGCGCTATAAACCTCATTAGCTTCAAACTCTTGTCCGCAGAAAATAACCCGAGTATCAAGTTTTAATTCTCTTATCTTATGTTTTATTTCTGATTCCATTTCGCCGAATCCTTTCATCATTAATATGATAGATTCGTCTTTAAAAGCCGCTTTTGCAAACGCTTCCAATAAGAATATAGGACTTTTAATTAATGAAAATCTTCCTATATATCCGATTAATTTTGTTTTTTCGCCTATATCAAAATGATTTCTAATCTTTTGTCGGTTATTTTCATCGAATTTATATTTGTTATAATCGATTGCATTGTAAACAATTTTATCTGCTTTTTTGCCCAATACGTTGATTGCCGCAATTTGAGAACACGTTACCGTTTGGTCACAATACTTTTCAATTTGGCGCCTTGCATACTTAATTAGCACGCCATTCTTTTCGCAAGAACTATGGACGTGAAATATTACACTCTTAACGCCGCTTTTTTTCGCGATTTTACAATAAGCATACCTTAAAGCGGAAGGAGAATGAACTTCAACAATATCATAATGATGCGTTTTGAAAAATTTTTTTCTTGCTTTCATACAACGTACAGGAGATTTCCGAAACGAAGGCATTTTAAATATTCTGCCGCCCATATTTAAAATTTCTTCTTCATAATATGCTTTTTCGGTATTTAACACCAAAAAATCAAATTGAATTTTCGTTCTATCCATATGACGGTAATAATTCATTACAACAGCTTCGGTTCCGGCATTATTTAAACCTGAAATAACATTCAAAACTCTTATCATGTAATTATCCTACTTCATTATAAAAACATTTAACATAAATATCTTCCATCATGTCAACGTTTTTCTTCCAATCGTATAACCACTCTACCCGCCTTACAGCGGCTTCACTCATCGATTCCCTAATCTTTTCATCCATTAAAAGTTTATACATATTTTCAGCTATCGCGTCTACGTCGCCTTTGGGCGCGATTAGTCCGGTTACTCCGTCTTCCACAACTTCCGCGAAGCCGTCGGCGTCGCTTACTTGAACGGGTATACCGCATGCCATAGCCTCAACCGCCGCAACGCCGAAAGATTCGCTATTAGTAATACTGTTACTGTTACTGATTGTAAACCGATTGTAAATTTCAGGCAACCGGTTATTATCAATATATCCGCACAATTTTATTTTATTTTGCATATTATTTCTAACAATCAGGTTCTGTAACTCGTCTTTAAGTTCTCCTTTTCCGTAAATTTCGTAATACAGTTTATCCGCCAAATCGGATTTTCCTTCGTTAACTAATCTATCGTTAAGTTTTATGAAAGCGTTAATCGTATCGGCAATTCCGTATTTGGGCGAAAGCGTTTTTACTGTTCCGAAAATTATTTTTTCATTCGGCTTTAATTCGGGCATAGGTTTAAATAAACTTGTATCCACTCCGAAAGGAGTTATGAAATATTCCCTGTCGACGAGTTTTTTTGCCTGACAAGCCATACAATTACTAGTGGATGCAAGATAATCGTAGTAGCGTAAATTTTTCTTAATTAAGCGTAATTTGAACGCACTTTGATAGGGAAACTCGTATACATCGCTTCCCCAAACATTCAAAAGCGAATGTTTGAGCTTTGCCCTGCGTCCCAATGTGCCGTATCCGCTTGCATAATGTACGTTTACTACGTCGAATTTCTCTTTCTTTACTATGCGTTTTAATTGACGGGCATTTAAATAATAACCAAACGGTGTCTTATATTTTAACGGTATAATACGAACCGATTTTTCATATAAAGAATTATTTTCGCCGATATCGTTTACACACGTAATTACCGTAACGTCATGATTGCGTTTCGCCATAGCGTTTGCCCAACGCACTATATGAATACTTATTGCCGCCGATATAAAAGCAATTTTCATTTTTTATTTTCCGAATCTTCCTGTAAAATCTAACGATGAGCATTGCTTTAAAGGCAATTTGAGCGCGGTGTTTTCTGCCGCGGATTTATAGACTGCTAAAACCAATTCAAGCGCGTTGCGCCCTGCAACCGCGTCTACATAAGGTTCGCGTCCCTTTTCTATGGCTTCTATCATATCCGCAAACAGACTCGTATGTCCGTTTCCGTATACGTTGATTGTTTCTTCAAACAAACCTTTGTTAGCTTTATCTGTTTCACCCTCGTCGGCAAAATCCCAAACGTCAATAGCGTTCGTCGATTTTCCGCCGAGTTTCACGGTTCCCTTTTCGCCGAACAAATAAAGCGTTTCTTCAAGATTTTTAGGGTAAACGTTGGTAGTTCCCTCTATTGTCCCTATTGCGCCGTTCTTAAATTTAACGACTGCCATACCTATATCTTCACATTCGAGATAATTATGGAACTGCTGTTTGGTAACGCCGTAAACTTCTTCTATTTCATCACCCATCATCCAGCGCAGAAGGTCAATGCCGTGAATACACTGGTTCATTAACGCTCCTCCGTCCTGCGCCCACGTGCCGCGCCACTTCGCCTGTTCGTAATAATCTTTGTTACGGTTCCATCTGACGTGTATAGAGCCGTGGGACATTTTACCGAAACGCCCCTGTTCGAGAGCTAAGCGCGTTTTTTGTACCGCTATATTGAATCTGTTCTGGTGACAAGCTGAAACCTTGACGCCCTTTTCTTTTGCCAAAGCAATAATCTTGTCCGCGTCGGCAAGGCTCATCGCCATAGGTTTTTCGATAATAACGTTAATACCGTTTTCTATACAATATAAAGCTATTTCCGCGTGTTTTCCGCTTTCCGTCGCTATGCTTATAAGTTGCAAATCGGAATGTTCGGAAATCATTTTTTTATAATCAGTATAATGAATAATAGACTGAACGTTTTCCAAGCCGTGCTTTGCAAGCACCTCGTCCGTTCTTTCTTTAATAACGTCGCAAACCGCAACGATTTCAAGTTTATTTGCAACCGCCGCTTTTATATGATTTGTAGAAATTCTTCCGCAACCGATTAAAGCATATTTCATTGAATTATAATACCTCGATATTTGTCCTGTTTTTAATGTTTTTCATTACGTTCTTCGTATCGAAAATCGCCTTTGCATTGTCGGCAACCAAGTCATAATTAACTCTCTGCGTGTGTCCCGCAGTAACTATTACCGCATCGTATTTTTTTATAATTTCCGAAGTGATTTCGGGAATACTGCTATATTCTTTGCCGTGATAGCGGTATGAACTTACAAACGGGTCGTAGTAATCAACGATACACCCTTCCGCGTTCATCAACTCACGCACGGCAAGAGCGGGACTTTCACGGTAATCGTCGATATCGTTTTTATAAGCTACGCCAAGCTGTAAAATTTTCGCGCCGTTGAGAGATTTTTTATGCTTATTGAGCAAATCACCCAAACGTTCAACAGTGTATTCGGGCATTTTATCGTTAATCATCATAGACGATTCTATCATTGACGTATGGAAACCGTATTCGCGCGCTTTCCACGAAAGATAATAAGGGTCAAGAGGAATACAGTGTCCGCCTAGTCCGGGTCCGGGATAGAATGCCTGGAAACCGTAAGGTTTGGTTTTTGCGGCGTCTACTACTTCCCAAATGCTTATACCCATTTTGTGGCATAACTGCGCAAGTTCGTTTACCAAGCCGATATTTATATTGCGATAAGTATTTTCAAGAATTTTTTCCATTTCCGCAACGGCGGGAGAAGAAACTTCGTGAATATCGCTTTGAAGAACCGCTCTGTACATAGCCGCGATAACTTCTGTCGCATCTTTTCCGATAGCGCCCACTACTTTGGGAGTATTCTTTGTCTTGTAAATAAGATTGCCCGGGTCTACGCGTTCGGGACTGAAACCGAGGTAGAAATCTTCTCCGCATTTTAAACCGCTTCCCTCTTCGAGAATAGGCTTTAAAAGTTCCTCCGTCGTTCCCGGATAAGTCGTGGATTCCAAAACAACCATCGTATTCTTTTTCAAATATTTGGAAACGGCAATAGCGCTGTCCCTTACATAGCTTATGTCGGGTTGCTGATGCGCATCAAGCGGCGTAGGAACACAAATCGCGACAAAATCAACGTCTTTGATAAACGAAAAATCGGTAGTAGCCGAAAGCATACCGCTTTTGACAATTTCGGAAAGCTCGCTGTCGACAACGTCGCCGATATAGTTATGCCCCTCGTTTACCATCTTAACTTTCGCTTCCTGAACGTCGAAACCGATTGTTTTGAACCCTGCTTTCGCCTTTTCTACTGCAAGCGGAAGTCCCACGTAACCGAGTCCGCAAACGCCGACTACAATCGACTTGTCTTCAATCTTTTTCAATAACAGTTCTTTCATATTCATCAAAGTATCTCCTCTACCGATTCAACGGTTTTTAAATATTTTTTAGTGCAGATACATTCTGCTATATTTTTTTCGTTAAAGTCGAGCTTTTCGCCGCAAGCGCAGACGTACCCTTTTATTCTTGCGGGATTGCCGACTGCCAAAGCGTAATCGGGAATATCCTTAGTAACAACGCTTCCCGCGCCGATAAGCGCATATTTCCCAACAGTATTCCCGCATACGACGGTACTGTTAGCGCCCAAACTGCAACCGCGTTTCAACAGCGTTTGGCGGTATTCGTTTTTGCGGCTGACGTGGCTTCTCGGATTAATTACGTTTGTAAACACGCAACTCGGTCCCAAAAACACGTCGTCCTCGCAAACCACGCCCGTATACACCGAAACATTGTTTTGCACTTTTACGTTATTGCCTAAAATTACGTTGGGAGAAATTACGACGTTTTGTCCGATATTGCATCCCTTGCCGATTTTGCAACCGCTCATTATATGAGAAAAATGCCATATCTTAGTGCCTTCGCCTATTTCGCAAGGCTTGTCCACGTAACTCGATTCATGAATAAAAACTTCATTCATTATCTTTGAACTCCAACAAAGCGTTACATATTTTTTCAATATCGTCAGCAGTCAGATAAGGGTGCATGGGTATGCTTAAAACTTTTTTGGAAAGTTCGGAAGATACCTTTAATTTATCGTTCCTGTCCGGCAAACCCGTGAAAGCCGATTGCTCGTGCATAGGTTTCGGATAATAAACCATAGAAGGTATATTCCTTTCCGATAACCATTTTTGCAATTCAACTCTTTCACGTTCGTCTTTCAAAATGAGAGTGTACTGCGCCCAACTGCTTTCAAAGCCTTGCGGTACTTCGGGCGCGACGTATTTTTTAGATAATCTTTCGGTATATTCTGCCGCCGCTCTGTTTCGGTCTGTCAATTCGTATTTTTCAAAAGCGTCCAATTTTTCAAGCAAAATCGCCGCCTGAATTGTATCCAAACGTGAATTATAGCCGATTCGTACGTTATCATATTTATAAGCGCCTTTACCGTGTACGGCAAGCGAGCACATTAAATCGTAATAATCTTTATTATCGGTAAAAACAGCTCCGCCGTCGCCATAGCAACCTACCGGTTTTGCGGGAAAAAACGAAGTTGTGGAAATATCGCCGAACGAGCACGCTTTTTTTCCGTCTATGCTTCCGCCGAAGCCTTGCGCGCCGTCTTCTATAATCGGTAAATTATACTTTTCCGCAATTTTTCTTATCGCCTTGTAATTCGCGGGCAGTCCGAACAAATCGACGGTAATTATAGCTTTCGGATTGAGTTTACCCTCTTTTAAAACTTCTTTAATCGCCTCTTCGAGTTTGTCCGCGTCTATATTAAACGTTCTTTCGTCCACGTCTACAAAAACACAAGTCGCGCCTTCCAAAGCGGGCGTTTCCGCGCTTGCAAAGAACGTAAAATCAGGCACGAACACTGCGTCGCCGCGAGATACGTTAAAACAACGCAGAGCCAAAGTCAGCGCGTCCGTTCCGTTGGCGCAGGTAAGACAGTATTTCGTACCGCAATATGAAGCAAGCTTTTCAGAAAGTTCTTTCACCTCTTCACCGCCGATATAGTGACCGACGGAAAGCACCTTTTCTATTCTTCTGTCAATGCCTTGTTTCAGAACCTGATACTGTTTTTGTAAATCGATAAATTGCATTATTTTATTTTCTCCTCATGCCGTTTGACAGCGTAATCTATAACTTCTATGAGTTTATCCGTCAGTATAGAGTAGTCAAAATCTTTTGCCGCATTTTTGGCGTTTTCACACATAACCGCGTATTCTTCGTTCGGTAAGTTATATATTTTCAAAACCGCGTCCGCTATTGCTTCGCCCGATTGTTCCGGCAAACTTAAACCGCAATTATATCTTTCGAGCAAATCGTAATTCGGTTTAACGGTAGACAATATAGGTTTCCCCGCATTCATATAATCAAATAACTTGTTCCAACTGACACCGTATTTGGAAATGTTCGATTCCTTGACGCTGATAATATTGATATTAGCCTGCGAACAAATATAAGGAATATACTTTTTGTCAACTTGTCCCTTAAAAACTACATTGTCCAAGATGTTTTCCGAACAATATTTTTCAAGTTCTTCTCTTTTGTCTCCGTCGCCGTAAATCAAAAATTTTATATTATTTTGATTTTTAAGTCGCTCTGCCGCTTTAATCAATGCATCGACGGCGTTAACAGACCTTATCGAACCCGCATAAATTATTTTGAAAGAACGCCCGTTCAAATCCTCGTCGTCCAATCTGCATTCTTTTATTTGCTTTTCTTGAAGTTCGACGTCCAAGCCGTTGTTTATATTAAAAACTTTATTTGTATCGACTGCGTTATCCCATTTCTTTTCCTTTATATACTGCGGACCGCCTTCCATAGAAAAGATAATCGCATCCGACAGACGGTACATTCTTTTTTCCTGCTTATAAAGATATTTGATAACGGGATTGCGTTCGGAAATATTTTTATATTCGACTATCGAGAGAGGCCATAAATCGCGTATTTCCGATATAAACGGAATTTTATATTTTCTTGCGAAAGATAAAATTCCTTTATAGTTGACGCAGTTACAATCTACAATTATTACGTCGGGCTTTTCAAAATTTTTCATAACGCTTTTGAAGCGGCGTTGAAACTGCAATAAATTTTTTATTCGTTTTAATCCGCTTCCCAAGTATTGCGAACATTTTATGTGCACATACTTTAAACCGTTATATTCGCGTTCAACATACTTATCTTTTGTCTCTATAAGATTTATATTAGTATTATGAATAGTGCTTGCTGTAATAAGCAGCACGTCATAACCGCGGTTTTGCAGAATTTCGGCATATTTAAGTGTTTTGATGCGAACCTCCAAATGAGGAGGCATAGCGTAATGCGATACAAGCCACACTTTTTTCATTTGTCTACACCACTTTAATATTTATTTTCTTTGCCGCTTTCTCACATAATTTAAGCGCATTTTGAGGAGTTTGAGCTTGAACTACTATATAACCGATTCTATCGGAAGAAGAATTAATCTCAACGCTATCGTCGCCGACGCTCTTAAAGAAACCTATATCGTTTACTCCCTCGATTTTATACGCCGAATCAATACCCGAAATTTTTTCGATTTTACCTTTTTCGGCGGTTAAAAAAGTTATCGCGCTTGCTTTATTAAACTTTTTATTTAAATCAAGAGGCAACCCCAAAGAATAACGTATCGTCTGCTCGGTCATATTTATTCCGGTAGACAAAGGAACTAAATGAGAAGTAATGCAATCGCCTCCCATTCTCGCGCCCATTTCAACCATCTTAGGTCCGTCGGAAGTAACTATCATTTCCAAGTGCGCAGGTCCGTTTTCCAACCCGACGGCACTGCAAGCACTCTGTGCAACGCGTTTAATATTTTCACAGACTTCGCTATTTAATTTCGAAGGTTGCGAATGTCCTAATTCCACAAAGTGCGGTGCGCCCGTAGTTATTTTATCTGTAATCTGTAAAACGTTTGCGATTTTATTTTCAACGAACACTTCTACCGATACTTCCGGTCCAACCATATATTCTTCTACCAAAATGTTTCCGTTATGCGACGACGCCACTACATAGTCGTAATTAAGAAAACATTCGTCCTCGCTATGACAAAGCATAATACCGCGGCTGCCGGAATTATCGGCAGGTTTAAGTATGCACGGAAAGGCTATGTTTTTGACAGCGGATTTTAACTGCTCCAAATTATCGACTTCGAAGAATTTTGGTAAAGGTACGCCCGCTTCATTAAACCGCTTAATCATTTCGATTTTATCAGTACAGTTTAATGCGCATTCTTCCGTTAAACCTATAAGGTTATTTCTTTTACAAACGTAAGCAATGGTACGCATAGGCATATCCGTCGCCATAGTCATTACTCCGTCCGCTTCGAACTCCTTTACTACTTTATCTACGCCCTCTTTATCAAGCGTACTGCAATTAAAAAATTTATCGGCGTATTGAATACCGACGGCGTTTGGATTATAATCTACGACGCCTACGATAAGTCCCATTTCTTTTGCTTTCTTAATTGCCGGAACCTGCAAAATACTTGCGCCGATTATTAAAAGTTTTTTATTTTTCATATAAAACGCATACTAACCTTTCGAATATTTCAGCCATATCGTCAAGAGAATATCTTTGGTCAATAGGCAATGACAGCATTCCATAAGATACCGATTTAGAAAAATCGCACGCCTCTTCCGCTTTTTTATTTATCGGCCACAATACGGGAGCATAAATGCCGTATGAAGCTAATTTCTTTTGTACAAGCAGTTGATTTTCTACAATTATAGGCAAAGAAAACGGAACAGAACCCTTATATAGTTGTCCGCATAAAGGCTTAATACCCTTCTTTTTAAGCAAAACGCTTAAATATTTATAATTTGAAATTCTTTTAGCTTGCAAATCATTTATGTTCAACGACGATATAAATTCAATGCTTTCATCATCCGCAAGATAAACTTCTTTATCTAAACTTAAAGAATTTTCGGCTTCAAAAAATAATTTTCTATACTTATCTTTTAATTCGCCGTCTAAGCTCGTATTATATTCATTTTTAATTTTAAAAGCAGATTTTCTGTATTCAGTGAACTTATTGGATTTTTTGTAAGGACTAATATTATAATCGTTGGAAAGAAAAATACCGCCGTTTATAACCCCTACGGTTTTTCTTATACTGCCAATTAGAAAATCTGCGCTTATTTCATATATCTCTTCATTCCAAACAGAATGCGTTATATCAACTATTGTTATACAATCTTTATGAGTTTTTATAAATTCTTCGATTAATCTGTTATCCGTGACACCGTAATATAGCATAAATAATATTGCTACATTTTTATAGCTTATAGAACTATCGAGTCGCGGATTAAAATGTTCGTCAATAGCGTAAAACTCTACTTGTAATCCTTCATTAACAAACCCGTCATACATAGAACTGCAAGATAGCGCAGGAACTAAAACTTTTTTTATAGAGCGGTTCTTCAATACCTTTGCCGTAGCCAATACGGCGTCTCTGCCGCACCTTAATAAATGGAAAGATTTAAAATTTTTCCAAATATTCTGTATTGAATTATCTTTACCTGTATAATTAAATTCCGAACCGTATTCACGCATCGTCTTCATCGCCTTTAACGTTTTCTAAATCCGATTGCTCGACTCTCTCGCTGTCAACGTTTACATTTTCGCTTTTTAAAACGCTTACAAAAGTTTTAAACAAAATTTTTATATCAAACCAAAAAGATATGCGTTTAAAGTAATAGTTATCATTTTCAATTTTTTGGATTCCGTCCGCGCTGTTGCGAAAATAAGCCTGATTGTAACCGGTTATCCCGGGACGTAACTTTAAAAAATCACGCGCGTCTTCCGGATACTTTTCCAACCAGTCAAGAGGGTCGGGGCGGGGTCCTATAAAACTCATCTGAAAAGCAAAAATATTAAATATTTGCGGCAATTCGTCTATGGAAGTTTTCCTTAAAAATTTACCAACCCTTGTAACTCTGTCATCGTCGTCCGAATTATAAGTTGAACCGTCGTTTAACCTGATGTCGGGGGCGTTAACTTTCATAGTACGGAATTTAATCATTCTGAATGCTTTTCCGTTTTTGCCTATTCTTTTACCGCAGTAAAATACAGGTCCGCGGTCGTCAATTTTTATTGCTATGGCTACAGGAATACAAATCAGTATAATAAAAGGCAAAGCGAACAGCGCGAGTAAAAAATCAAACAGCGGCTTAAAAAAATGTTTATACATGAATGTATCCTTTGACTATATCGCAATAATTTTTGATTATATAATCAACCTCTTCGTCAGTAAGACAGGTGTGTAAAGGCAATGTAATTTCATTTGCAAAATTAGCATAGGCATTGGGATAATTTTTAATATCGAAACCCAAATTCTTATATGCCGTGTGCATAGGCAAAGGTTTGTAGTGTACGTTACATGCAATACCGCGCTCCGCCATTTTTATGATAATCTCGTTGCGCTGTTCCGCGTTGATTTCAGGTATCCGCGTTATATACAGATGCGCGGAAGAAACATAGTCCTTTCCGTAATGGGTTAACACTTTTATTCCCAAAGGTTTAAACGCCGCGTCGTACCGTTCGATGATTTGTTTTCTGCGTGCAAGCATCGCGGGGTAGCGCTTCATTTGTGCAAGTCCCATTGCCGCCGCAACGTCCGTCATATTACACTTGTACCACGCGCCGATTATATCGTACTCCCACGCGCCGAGCTGAGTTTTTGCGAGCGCGTCTTTGGACTGCCCGTGCAAAGATAACAGCTGTAATTTTCGGTAGATATCCTCGTTATCAATACCTTTAATATCACGCCAAGTAAGCGCGCCGCCTTCCGCAGTCGTAAAATTCTTGACTGCATGAAACGAAAAAGCCGAAAAATCAGCGATACTGCCCGCTTTCTTTCCTTGCCGTTCCGCACCGAAAGCGTGAGCAGTATCTGCGCATACGGCAATTCTGCCTATTGCCTTCTGAATTTCATTCGCAGGTCTAAAAAGATTTTTCTTAGCGTTTACTATTGCGAATATTTTGTCGTAATCGCAAGGAATACCCGCTAAATCGACGGGTATAATCGCCTTCGTCTTCTTTGTTATTGCCCTTTCAAGCGCTTCGTAGTCCATTTCAAGACAATCAGCTTGCGTATCCACAAGGACGATTTTCGCTCCCACATGCGCAATAATCGAAGCGGACGCCGTATAAGTATAGGCAGACGTGATTACCTCATCTCCCTCGCCTATTCCCAGTACCCGCAAAGCCATTTCAGCGCACGCTGTCTGCGAATTAAGACATACCGCGCGGCTCACTCCGCAGTATTCCGCTACAAGCCTTTCCAATTCCTTGGTTTTAGGTCCGGTTGTTATCCAACCTGATTTTAAAGCGTCTATAACTTCGTTAATTTCTTGCTCGGTTATATCCGGAGGAGAAAATTTTATATTCATTTCCAAATCCTTATTTTATAATGCCACAATATACACTAATAAACTATAATTCAACATTTATTATACAACAGAATGTATTGAAAAGCAATAGAATTACATAATTTTCCAAGAAGCCTATAATATTTATTTTGATTAATAATATAAAAAATATGATTATTTTGGACTTAGTTGACTTTTTATATAATACGTAAATAAATTTATTTTATTTTAAAACTCTTTTAATCGGCGTAAATATCGACGGCGTGGGAACGCTTATTTCTTCGCTTGCAAGCCTTATAACGTTCAGGAAATATTGCTCCCATAATCCGCTCGGCGCCGGAAAATATCTTGCAATTTTCTCCGCATTCAACTTTGCGTTTTTAATTATACTGACAGGCGTTATGCTGTTGCTGAGTTTAATATTTTAAAAAGCGGAACGCATAATGCGCACTTCTCATAGGGAATTAAATACTAAATTTTTAAGAGTTATACTTTCAAGCGAGGACAAAAGCTCTCGAACATATCGTTCGAGAGCTTTTTACTGCAAATTATTTAGAAGTATAACTTGAAATTTATCTTTGAAACGGTTTATTGAAAGAGCCGATTTCAATTAAGTTGCCTTCTGGGTCGGCAATGTAACAAGTTCTTTGTCCCCACGGTTCAGTTGTAGGTTCAAGTACGGGAGTTGCTCCCTTACTTACGACTTCGGCAAAACAATTATCAACTTCTTCAAAAGTGTCCACATACAACGCTATTTCAAAATGTCCGTTAAGCCCCTTAATATATTCATACTTTCGGCTCGTCATACTTTCAAAATTATTTCTGCCGTATAGCATAAACAAAGTTCCGTCTTTAATTAAATATACATTAACCGTATCTTCACTTTCTTTAATCTCAAATCCTAATAAATCTCGGTAAAACCGAACCATTGTTGCCATATCGTTTACAAACAAGCCAAATCCATCAAGTTTCATAAAATACCTCTAAATTACTGTTTATCGTATCATCATTATATCACGAAAAATGAAAGAACGCAACCGATTGAATTTTGCGGGAAATAT
>CAMXOH010000013.1 GCA_947245485.1 uncultured Clostridia bacterium
CGGCGGTGGTTTATATCGATATACACGATAACGAATCATACCGTTGGGACGAAGCTGCCCTCTGCGGTGAACGTAAGAACTCCGCTGTCGGTAACTAAAACTTCCGCGTCGGAAAGTTCGCTCACTACGGGAGATAAGGTAAATTCGTTATATACGGGTTCTTTCTCCGCCGAAGAAGGATTGGTGAACGTAGAAAGGAAAGTATTGATTACCGTATTGGGCAGGAACAGATTTGTAAGGAAAATCGCCACGGCGATAACGCCGATTGCTATCGCTTCCGTCAATAAAATTCTGCCCGCCTTGTCGCTTTGGCGAACCGTCTTAACCTTAGTTTTTTCGGGTTTTGGAGGGTCCGAAACGTCCTCCGAATATACGTACGCGCCGACGCGCTCGTTGACGCTTTCCACAACGCGCTCTTTTAAATCTTCCTGCGGCTCGGCGTGTTTTTGCGCCCTCTTTTTGAAAATACTTTTCTTCTTTACGACGTTTACCGTGTTTACGGGAATTTCCAGCATTTCGGCATAGTCTAATTCTTCGTTCATATCGTCCTCCGAGTTTTTTATTTGGTATACCTTAATGTATGCCGCCCGTAAAACGCATAGAACAAAAAATTTTTATTTTGCATATAATGAAACTTTCCCGCGCGAAAAGGCGCAGGAAAGTCACGTTTTATTTAATAAATTCCGAAAGCATTGCGAACTGTTCGGGGGAGAGCGTTTCCCCCCTCGCCTTTAAATCTACACCGCACTTTGAAAGAATCTCCTGCGCCTCCGCACGGGTGAATTTGAAAGTATTTACAAGGTTATTTTCAAGCGTCTTTCTGCGGGAAGAGAACGCCGCGTGCACCGTCTTTTTATACGCCGCTTTATCCTTTACCTCTATTCCCCTGCCGAACGTAAACCTGACAACCGCGCTGTCCACGTTGGGGCGCGGATAGAACAGCGTGCGCGGAACGCGCTTGACTATTTCGCACTCGGCGCGGAGCGCAACCATTGCGGTTAGCGCGCCGTACTCCGCCGTGCCCGCGCGGGCGCACAGCCTTTCGGCTACTTCTTCCTGAACCATTACGGAAAGTCCCTTGCACTTTTCGGCGTTTTCTATAAGTTTCATTATAAGCGGCGTCGTAACGTAATACGGCAAATTGGCTACTACGAAATATCCGTCCATACCGCTTTCGAACTCCGCCAAATCCACTTTCAAAAAATCGCGGAAAACCACTTCCGCATTGTCGAGTCCCGCAAGCGTGCGTTCGAGCACGGGAATAAGGCTTTTATCCACTTCGAAAGCGATAACTTTTTTAACCCTTTCCGCAAGCGCGCGCGTAAGCGTGCCCGCCCCGCAACCTATTTCCACTACTGTGTCTTCGCGCCGCACTCCCGAAGCCTCAACTATTGAAGCAAGAAGTTCTTTATCCGTAATAAAATTCTGCCCGAGCTGTTTCTTGAAACCGAAGCCGCACTCCGCAAGAATTTTCTTTATATCTTTTTCCATATTTTACAACTGCCTTTTCCGAATAAGTTAATTATAACAGCGCAAACTGATTTTGTAAACGGATTTACTTCTGTTTGCAATACACTTCGGATAAAGAAGTCCGCGCGGAAAAGCGCGGACTTCTGACGTTTTTGACGTTAATCAAAATACTTTAAAAGAAATTTAACGTCCTCTTCCGCTTTTTTAAACCTTTCGCAAGATATATCGTATTCCCTTTCGTTTTTCTGCCAATCTTTACATTCGTTTTCGGCTTTTGTAATTTTGCCTTGAATAATACAGTACAGGTGATGACTGCGAAAAAATCTTATAGAAAGTTTGCTGTACAGCCGTTTACAGTTATTACAATTTTTACACTTCTTCGTTTTCACTTTTCTCCGCCTCTAAAATCAAGCGTAACTCCGTTAACTCGGTAAGTATATCGCTTATATAATTTTTCACAACGCAACGCGGAACGAAAGTACGCTTTTTAAGCTCGAATTTATTACAACTGTCACGGCTTTTAACGTCTTTCCGCTGTTTCGTACACCAACCGCACTCCGCCTTATTAAACCTTTTGGTTCCTTTTGTGTAGTAACAGTCATAGTGTTCGCACTTCATACATAACGGGGTTTTTAATTTCATTATTTACTCCTTTTAACACATATATGTGTATATAATAGCACACATTTTTGTGTTTGTCAATCAATTAACACAATTTTGTGTTAATATTTTATATAGGTGAATGATGATGAATTTTGGTGAAGAATTTAAATATCATAGACAAAAAGCAAATTTAAGTCAACAAGAATTAGCTAAACTAATTCATACGTCACAGCAAAATATCAGTCGATGGGAAAAGAACGAGGTTGAACCGAGCATTTCTTTTTGCGTTATTTTGGCAGACTTTTACGGAATAACCGTCGATGAATTAATCGGCAGGTCGCAATAAAACTTTCCACGCGTTTACAAAAGGTAAAATAAATGATAAAAGAAAATTTAGGCAGTAAATTGAGAGAACGGCGCGTTCAGCTTGAGATGACTCAACGCGAAGTCGCAGAAAAAATCGGCGTTGCACAACCTGTATATCAAAGATTTGAAAAAGGCATTTTTGAATGCAGTTATAAACAGCTTTATGATTTATGCAAATTACTTGATATTTCTGCCGATTATCTTTTAGGGTTGACAGAATATTAATTGGTGTTCAAAATGAAATAATCATAACTACGTGTGCAACACGTAGTTTGCATACGCCCTAAAAGTGGCACGGTACCGCAAATACGTTCATTCTTTCGTCATTGCGAGCGTAGCGCGGCAATCCACTCATTTTTACCGTCTTTTCTAGATTGCTTCGTCACCTACGGTTCCTCGCAATGACGACAAAACAGCAACGCTTCCGCAAATGCGTTCATTCTTTCGTCATTGCGAGCGTAGCGCGGCAATCCGGTCATTTTGTTCGTCTTTTCCGGATTGCTTCGTCACCTACGGTTCCTCGCAATGACAACAAATCAGCAACGCTTCCGCTTCTTTTTTGCCTCCCCGCATACGGGAGGTTGTCTTTTAGCAATACAATACCGCCCGCGCGTTTAAAACGCGCGGGCGGCTTTTTTCAGTTTTTCAGTTTTTTAAAGAGCGCGTGCGCGTTCTGCCAAATTATTTCCGCAGTCTGCTCTACGCCAATTCCCTTGATACCCGCAATATTTTCAACTATTTCGGGTATGCTTTCGGGCGTGTTAGGAAACGTGCCGTACTTGGACTTGGGCGGAAGATACGGACTGTCCGTTTCGCTCATAATCCTGTCCGCGCAAAGAGCCGCTATGACGCGCTTCGCCTTTTTACTTCCGGACCACGTACTCGTTCCACCGAAAGAGAAATACAGTCCGAGTTTTTCAAGTTCCGCCGCTATTTCAACCGAATGCGAATAACAGTGCAACATTGCGCCGTATTCGAGCGCGGACGCATATTCTTTCAACATGGCGAGCATATCTTCCGCACAGTCGCGCGAATGAATTTGCACGGGCATTTTAAGTTTATGCGCAAGTTCGAGCTGGGCGGCAAACGCCTGCCTTTGCAAAGTTTTGTCCGTATCGGGATAGTGATAGTCCAAACCTATTTCGCCGACGGCGACGCATTTGGGACGGCGCGCAAGCTCTTCTATTTCCGCCAAATCTCCCGCGCGGTAATTTTTAAGTTCCGTCGGATGAAATCCCGCCGTGAAGTATACCCCGCCGTTGTGTTCGGCAAGTTCCGCGCAAAATTCCGACGAGGACAAATCGAAACCGACGGAGATGATTTTTTTCACCCCCGCCGCTTTGATATTGCTTAACAAATTTTCGGTACTGCCGTAATCTTCTTCGTTTATATGGCAATGAACGTCTATATAATTCAAGACAGCAGACTCCCGTCGGGTACGTTCTTTTCGGGACTTACTACCGTAAGCGTGCCGTCGGGCGCTTCCGCGCACACGAGCATGCCTTCGCTTAAAATTCCCTTCATTTCGCGCGGGGGAAGGTTTGTAACCACTATAACTCTTTTACCGAGCATTTCTTCCGCCGTATAATGCTTTGCAATACCCGAAAGTATGGAAAGCGTTCTGTTACCTATGCTGACAGTTTCGTGCAGAAGTTTGCTCTTTTTGACGGCTTCGCACGCAATAACCGTGCCGACGCGCATTTCCACTTTCGCAAAATCGTCAATGGTGATTTGTTCCTTTGACGGCGTTTCCTGCGCCTGCGGAATTTCTTCGGCTTTTTTAAGTTCTTTTACAATGCTTTCCACTTCGGCAAGCTCCTTCTTTATATCTACCCTCGGGAATACGGGCGGAAGTTTTTCTACCTTTGCACCCGCCTTTAATCCGCCGAACGCCAGACTTTCGAAGCCTGCGTTTTCGTCACAGGAAAGGCTTTTGAGAATGAGCGCGGGCGCTTTGGTAAGGAAGGGTTTAAGCATAATTGCGCATATGCGAATAGTTTCCGCAAGATTGTATAGAACCGCGCCGAGCCGCTCTTTCTTGCTTTCGTTCTTTGCAAGTATCCAAGGCGTGGTTTCGTCTATATATTTGTTCGCGCGCGATACAACGGCGAAAATTTCCGCAAGCGCGTCGGGCGCATTGAGCCTTTCCAACGCTTCTTTCACTTTGGAAAAAAGTCCTTCCGCCGCGGCGATAAGCTCGCAGTCGACTCCCTCGGCTTTTCCCCTTGCGGGCAGGCAACCGAAGTTTTGGTTAATCATTGCCGCCGTACGCGAAACAAGGTTGCCCAAATCGTTGGATAAGTCGGCGTTTATTCTGTTTAAAAATCTTTCGTTAGTATACTCGCCGTCGCTTCCGAACGGGATTTCCCTTAAAAGGAAATACCTTACCGCGTCCGTGCCGTAACGCTTTACAAGCTCGTACGGGTCGGTGAGTTCGTACTTAACCGCGTCCGTCTTGCTCTTTGACAGTTTGTCGCCGCCGATTAACAGCCAACCGTGTCCATAAACCTGTTCGGGAACGGGCACGCCGAGCGCCATTAAAAGCGCGGGCCAAATTATCGCGTGGAAACGCACGATTTCCTTGCCGAGCATATGGAGCTGCGCGGGCCAATATTTTTTGAACAGACTGTCGTCCTCGCTGAGATAACCGAGCGCGGATATATAGTTGGAAAGCGCGTCTATCCAAACGTACGCGTAATGGTTTTTGTCGAAGGGAAGCTGTACGCCCCATTTTACGGTGGTGCGCGATACGCACAAGTCCTGCAATCCCGCTTTAAGGAAATTGTTTACCATTTCGTTCACGCGCGACTTAGGCTGTAAAAATTCGGGGTTGTCCTCGTAAAGTTTCATAATGGCGGGCGCGTACTTGCTCAGACGGAAGAAATAGCTCTCCTCTTTCTGCAAGGTAACTTCCCTGCCGCAGTCGGGGCATTTTCCGTCAACAAGCTGAGCTTCCGTCCACATACTCTCGCAGGGCGTGCAGTAATAGCCGCTGTATTCGGCTTTGTAAATATCGCCGCTATCGTAAAGTTTCTGATAGATTTTTTTGACGCACTCCGTGTGTTCTTCGTCCGTCGTGCGGATAAAGCGGTTGTAGTCTATATCGAGCAACTTCCACATATCTTTGAGCTGGGAAACGAGCGGCTCTATGAACTGCATAGGCGTAATTCCGCGTTTTGCCGCTTCTTTTTCTATTTTCTGCCCGTGTTCGTCCGTGCCCGTAAGGAAAAACACATCCTCGCCGAGCATCTTATGGAAGCGCGCGAGCGCGTCGCAAATGACGGTTGTATAGCAATGTCCTATGTGCCAGTGTCCGCTTGGATAATATATAGGCGTAGTAATATAATATTTTTTCTTTTCCATATTCCGCATTATACCATTGTTTAATTTATTTGTAAAATATTACAAGCGAATAATCGCAAAAATCCGTTCATAAAAATAGTTTATGAACGTAATATTTACAGCCGTGTTTTTATCTTCCCTGCTCGCCATTGCGATTTGCGCGCCGGACAGGCTGCTGTCCTCCCTTCTCGGCGGGGCGGAAAATTCCGTTAAAATGGCGATAACGCTTTTCTGCATTTACGCCGTATGGATGGGACTTTCCAAACTTGCGGAAAAGAGCGGACTTTCAAAGGGTATGGCGAGAGGTTTAAAACCGCTGTCCAAACGAATTTTCAAAACCGGCGGCGCCGCCGCGAACGAGGCGCTTGCAATGAATATCTCCTGCAATCTGTTGGGTCTGGGCGGCGCGGCTACGCCTTACGCCGTAAAAGCTATCGGCGAGTTGGAAAAGGAGGGTAACTCCTACGCGCAAAAACTGCTGTTCGTAATCAACGCGACTTCCATACAGATTCTACCCACTACGGTAATCGCGCTCAGGGCGAGCGCGGGCAGCGTAAGTCCTTCCGATATTTTTCTGCCCTCTCTGCTCTGCACCGCCGTTTCCACTTTCCTCGCCGTATTGCTGTTCGTCATAGGTAATAAATTATGGCGTTGATTGTTCCCGTAATCTTTATAATCGTGTTCGCGTTCGCGGTTATTAAAAAGGTCAACGTTTACGAATGTTTTACGGACGGAATTAAGGAAGCGTTTAACTTTACCGTTTCGCTTCTGCCATGCCTTGCCGCAGTGTTTATGATGTGCGCGCTGTTCGAGGAGTCGGGACTCTCGGACTTGCTTACCCGCTTTCTCTCCCCCGCTTTCGCGTTTCTCGGCATCCCCGAAGAATTGACTAAACTTGTATTAATAAAGCCTTTTTCGGGAAGCGGTTCGCTTGCGTATCTCAACGAAATTATTACTATGTACGGCGCGGACAGCTACATAGCGCGTTGCGCATGCGTCTGCTTCGGCTCGTCCGAAACGGTGTTTTATATTTCCGCCGTTTACTTTGCGGGATTAAAGGTAAAAAAGCTCGCTGTGCCCATTATTTGCGTTCTTGCAGCAACTTTTGTTTCAACCGTAATCGCCTGCCTCGTTTGCAGAATAATGTAGATTTAAAGCGCGCGTCTTGCAGGGCGCGCGCTTTTTACAGCTTTGAACGGATTTGTTCGGGAGCGTATTTTAATGCAATATAAAGTAGAAACGGCGCAAACCGGAGTTTGCGCCGCCTCTATATGATAAGGGGGAAAATGATGAGCTTGTTGAGGTGTAAACATCGTTTACATTTACTATTATACAAAGATTATTCACAAAATCAAATATTTAATAAATAATTTTAAAAAAAATACAATTTTATTCATGTAAACAAATTTTGTTCTTTCTTAACAAAACGGTTTTCTCAGATATTCAGGGAACGTATTTTTGCTACCGACTGCTTTAAAACTTCCAAAGTTTCGTCCGCTTCTTCCTCAGTATTATACTTGCCGAAAGTAAAACGTACAGCCGAACTTACGCGTTCTGCGGGAAGTCCCATAGCCGTTAAAACGTGCGAGGGCGTAACCGCGCCCGCCGAACACGCCGAACCCGTAGATACGGCTATTCCCTTTAAATCGAGCAGAAACAGAATATTTTCACCGTCGCAACCGTCAAAAGATATATTCGCGGTTGCGGGCAAAATATTTCCCGCGCCGTTCAGGCTTGTTCCCTCTATTTCGGAAAGCGCCCTGTTTTTAAACCTTTCGCAGAGTGCGGATATTTTTTTATTGTTTTCTTCGCGCGAAAGAACCGCGTTTTCAAGCGCCGCCGCGCAACCCACGACAGCCGCCGCGTTGGTAGTGCCGCCGCGCAGTCCGCGCTCCTGCTTGCCGCCCGAAATCAAGCGGGATATTTTCGCGCCCTCTTTTACGCAGAGAACGCCCGCGCCCTTGGGTCCGTAGAACTTGTGCGCGGAAATGCCGAATGCACTGCAATGCTCCGAGGGGAATGGCAGCACGCCCGCAGTCTGAACGCAGTCGCAATAGTAGAATAAACCGCGGCGGCGGCAGATTTCACCGATTTCGGAAACGGGTTGAATTACTCCCGTTTCGTTATTCGCGTGCATTACCGCGCAGAATACGGTGTCATCCCTAATCGCCTTCTCTATTTCATCGGGCAAAATTACCCCGTTCTTATCGGGATTTATGAAAGAGACTTCCCAACCGAATTTCCGCATATCCTTTGCGCTTTCGATAAGCGCGGGATGCTCTATCGCTGAGACTACGATATGCCTGCCGCGTTCGCTGTTCGCCGCGCACGCGCCTTTGAGCGCCCAGTTGCCCGCTTCCGTTCCGCCCGAAACAAAAAACACCTCTTCGGACTTGCAACCGGTCAGTTTTGCAATTTTATCCCTTGCGGCAAGAACTCCCGCAGATGCGGAACGCCCCGCGCCGTGTTGCGACGAGGGGTTGCCGAAATTTTCTTTTAGGTACGGAAGCATAGCTTCCAATACATTTTCGTCAAGCGGCGTAGTCGCCGCGCTGTCAAGATATATCATCGTTTAATATAGCGTTAATGCGGTTCAAAAGTTCGTAGCGGCGCTTTTTTTCCGAATACTCTCTGCCGAGCTTGGTCGAAGAATCGCTTTCGTTCAGCTTTAATCTGCGCACTGCCGCCCAGTATTTGTTTGCCGCCACAAGCGCGCATATGAGCGCAACGAACGAAACGCCGCCGAGTGCGAACGTTGCGATTAAAAACGCGCCGTTCTCCTTTGCGAACATCATAGAAGCGAACACAAGCGTCACGATTAAAAGCGCGGCAAAAGGAACAGCCGTTGCGAGCAGTCCCGTAAACGCACGCTTTTTCTCCTGCGTGAACGCCGTCCTGCGCTCGTCTTTCTTGCTCTCGTTCTCTTCCGAAAGCACGCGGGCGGCTTCCTCGGCTTGCGAAACGAGTTCGGGCAAACCTACGGCAAGTTTTTTAAGCTCCGCCCGGCTCTCCCTGTCCGCAAATTCCTTTACGGCTTCCGCGCACTCGGCGCACTGTTCCAAAGACGTGTAGTCCGTAAATCCGCGCGTGAGAGTCTTTAATTTAAGACAACTCACTTCGCCGTTTCTCGCCGTAAGTTCTTCCGCTTGCGAAATAAGGTAATTAGCCGACTCAAAGTCGCCATCTTCGAGCTTTTCACGGGTCTTAGCGCACAGCGCGCGCACTCGCTCTTCGCGGGCGGCTTCCTCTTCTTTCTTTACGCGCTCGCGCTCGGCAAGCTGTTCGGGCGTAAGCGCAACCGCTTCCTCGTCGTCCTCTTCGTACACGGGGACTTCGAATACGGGAAGAGTATTCTCCTCCTCATCTTCGCCCTCCGCGTCAATAATAAGCTCTTCCTCGCCGTCGCTGTTTATACGGATTTTGTATTTCCTGTCCTTGTCGTCGTCTATAAGACGTTCTTCTGCCATAAGACACCTCTTTTTTATTATTATTTAGGGAATTGAGTTTTTAAAACGTACGAGCGGAATTTGCCGCGGTAACGGCTCTTTGCGTATTCGCAAAATTCGGCGTTTTCGAACAGCGCGTACACGCCGCTCCCCGAACCCGTCATATTGACGGCGAGAGGGTCGAACTCTTTAAGTTCTTCGAACGCCCTCTTAACGTCGTCGGACAGTTCTGCCGCGGGTTTTAAAAGCGAATTTTGAATGCTCTGCGCAAGCGCGCGCTTTTCTCCCGAAACCAACGCCCCGACGGCGGCGGAACTGCTTCCCCCGAAATCGCCGTATTCGTCGAATTTCTTGAAGCACTGCACCGTGCTTACGCCTGCGGACGGAACAAGCAAAAGAAAATTGAGTTTTAATTTGCTGTCTATGCGGGTTATTTCGCCGCCCTTTCCGCCAAGACGGGCATAGCCGCCTTTAAGCATATACGCCGTATCGCTGCCGTTTGCGTCGGCGATTCTCTTTATTCCCTCGAAATCGTCTATTTTATATAATTTGGACAGCGCGTTCAATACGCCTGCGGAATCCGCGGAAGAACCGCCGAGTCCCGAACCGAGCGGAATGTTTTTATAAATCGTTATATCCGCGCCGTCAGTCGAATAAGTCCGTATAAAGTCCTGCGCCGCCTTCGCCGCGTTATTGCTTTCAAACGGAATGCTTTCGCTTCCGCAACCGTGCATCATAATCGAAACGAGCTTATCCCTGCGCTTTTTAACGGTTATGCCGTCGTACAAGTCTACGCTTGTAACAAGGCTGTCAAGCATATGGTAGCCGTCTTTTACGCCCGTAATAAAGAGCGTTAGATTGAGTTTTGCATATGTTTTGACGCGTACCGTACCCATAAACGCATTATAGCACAGCGCACGGCATATTTCAAATGTTTTAAATAACTTTTTATTGCTCCGCGCACAAAGCCGCGCATTGCAAAAGGTTGTTTGATTTGCATAAAACGGGCGGGGCGCATTATATTTGCGCCCCGCCTTTAAAATCAATTCAGTTTGTTTTGGGTCTGTAAACGAGTATTCTTTCCTTACCCGTGAGCGGGAAAGTCAAATCCGGATTGACGGACTGAATACTGTCCGGACTTTGCAAAAGTTTTTTCGCCGTCTCCCAGAGTCCGTCGCCCGCCGCGGGTATGTAGACGCTGACTGCGCTGTCGTTCGCCTTTATTTCCTCGCCCTCGGTTGCCTGCGAACAGTATTTAATACTGTAATTTTCGCAGTCCGCGGCGGAAATTTTAAGTACCGCCTCTGCCTCGCACTCGCCCTCGGCGCGCTGGCGGATATTTACGCCGCATACGGCAACCTTTATTTCGTTGCAATTTGCGTTGAGCGAAGTGAGCGTAACCGCAAAAGGAAGATTGACTTCCGTCGAATGAATTTCGCCGTTCTGTTCATACAGAAGCGTCGCCGAAACGCTTCCCTCTATTCCGTCGGCAGAGCGGGCAAATTCCGCACGCGGCAAAGCCGCCGCAAGGAACGCGCAGGTGTAGTCGAGCTTGGCTTTCGTTGCGCACAGTCCGCTTACGCGTTCGGTATATACTTTTATCTCTGTGCAGGGATTGCAGTTCTCCTCCGCATAAGTGAGTTTAAGCGCGTTTCCGCACGAAAATGCGTCGGTAATGAGAGAAACTTCTTCGTCGTCGTAATATCTTCCCGAAAAAGCGAGCTGCGCGACAAGTTCCACTTCGCATTTGCCGCTCTCTTCGCTGACTTTCGCGTTGACGCTTATTTCCTTTATCTCTCCGCGACAGACGGCTTTGCGCGAAAGCAGAGCATCGTCGCAGGCGATTTCGCATTTAAAAGGAATAATTCTGTCAAGGCAGACGGGTTTTCCGCCGCGCACGGCGAGCAAGGAAAGATAGATTTCCCCGTTGATTTCGACAGCGCCCGCGCGGCAGTTGCTGTCGAGAACGAGTACTTCCGCCGAGGGAATTAATACGTCTTCGGCGTTACAGTCGAAATCGTCCTCGACTTCGCTTTCGCCCGAAAAAGTTACCGCGGTGAAAAGTTTTTTTGTTTCACGGTTTAAAATCGCGCCTTCGGCTTCCGAAAGATAAATTCTTTCCGACGAAGAGAACACGGATATTTCCGCGCCGATGACGACTGCCACTACATAGGAAGAACCTTCCCTCTTAATCTGAGCCCTTTCGCAAGACAGCGCGCAGAGCGAGTTGCAGGAAGGCGACGACCTCTCGTCGTCGCAATGATGGGAAAATTCCGCGCCCTTCTGTATGCGGCAGAGATTGCCGCTTTCATCGGTGTAAACTACGGTGCAGACAAGGCGTCCGCCGTAAGTTACCCTGCCCGCAGCCGTCTCGCATGACGAGAGCGACACCTGCGGATAAACTGCGGCGATTTCGCCCATATCCTGTCCCGAAAAGCGTATTTCCACTATTGACTGCGATTTTAATACGGCAATGCGTGAAGTATAGGCACCCGTTGATTGTTGCGTTGTTAAAGACATATTAATTCCTCCTTCGGCACTGCCGATTATATACAAGGTATAATATGCTCTATAACCGCGGGATATTCCGCTAGATTTGCAGGGAATTTAAGACGGTTTTTTACTTAGCCGCCCGTTCTTCGATTTTAACTCTTCCGCAGAGTATCTCAGAATAGGAGTAAGCTGTTTTACCGAGAAAATTCTTATCGTCTGGACTTACCGTGAACAGAGACGGATAAATGCCGTTAAGCGTAGCCGCAAAAGTTACGAATTTATTTCTGCCGAGGTTGAGTTTGACGGTTACGGGTTTTTGGTTAAGTCCCGCAACGGTGTCCTTGATTGCCTTTATAGTCGTATTTACTTTAATCATATATATATTTTTGCCAATTTCAGGTAAAAATATGCGCCCGACGGATTAATGCCGTCGGGCGCGCATTTTAGTTATTTAATTAAAAATCGTCGTCATCTTCATCGTCTTCATCGTCGTCAAAGTCGTCGTCTTCGAGTTCGGAGAGAGAATCGAGTTCGTCGTCGAAGAAATCGTCCTCGGACTGTTCCTCTTCTTCCTCCTCTTCCATTTCGGCGGCAAGTTCTTCTTGCAAAGTTTCGTCGTCAATGGTAAGGTCTCCGTCCTCGTCGTCGTCAAGATAGTTTTTCCATTCCTCGTCTTTATCTATATCGACTTCCTCTTCCTCTTCGTATTCCTGTTCTTTCTTGCACGCCTCGCACATCTTGTCGCCGTAACGCATTTTATTGACTCCGCATACGGGGCAGATTTCGGACTGTTCCACGTCCGCGTCGAGTTCCTCGAAATCCGCGTCGTCAAGGTCTGCGAATTGCAGTTTGCTTCCCTTCATTTCCGCGATACAAATATCGCAATATTCCTGCTTTTCCTCATCGATATAATTCAGTTCGCATCTGGGGCATTTAACGTATCTGACCATCTACTTTATCTCCGTTCTACCGTTTATACAATCTGCCGCAACGGCTTTAATACAGCCTATGCGGAGGACTTATTTTTCGGTAACATTATATTAATATTTATTGCGTTTGTAAACTGTTTTTACAAACCTTTTCACGCAAAATTTGATTTTTTTAAGAGAATTATATTAAACTTTGTTCCCCGCTTCCGAAAAGCCGCGCGCATATAACCTATAATGCTTTCCGTTCCTCCGTTTAATATGCGCAACCCCCTTGCGCTTATTCGCAACTTTTTTAATTCCGTTTTGCAAAAACATATCTGCAACAGACGGCTTAGCATTAAAATTTCACATTACAAGTCGCCTTTGCGCCTATATAAGTGCAAACAACGCATTGGCATACGGATATAATTTTGTCATTAGTTCAAACTGTCCTAAACGGAGTATTTATGGATAAAAAAATCGAAAAGCAAATAGGCAATAACGTGCGCGAACTAAGGGAACGCGCGGGAATTACGCAGGAAGCTCTTGCGACAAAACTGCAACTCAGCGGTTGCGACTTAACAAGAAGCGCGGTAGCAAAAATCGAAGTCGGACAAAGACACCTTTACCCCGACGAAATTATTTTGATTAAACGCATACTGCACGTAAGTTACGACGATATATTCGAAACAGAATATAAAAATATTATGAAATTATAGTTCAACCGTAAAATAAAAAAGGCGTAAAAAATACGTCTTTTTTTATTGCCGGTATTTATTAAATTATAACAATGCTTTATTTGTCGAACATTTGATGAACTTCTATATTTATCACTTTTGAAATTTTGAAAAGTGCGTCCGCCCTATAATTTTGATTGTCAATTATTTTCTCTAACGTATATGCGCTTATGCCGCACAGCTTGCAAAATTTTGTTTTGGATATATTGTTTTCCTTTATATGATTCTCAATTAGTTCTTTATTGAATTTATTTTTCATATTCCATACCCGTTTTTCCGATAATATCATCCCTAATTAGGGATTGTCAAGTATTTATCCCTATCTCGGGATAAAATGTACATACTAAGGTAACGGTATGGAAAAATTCGCGGAAAGATTGAAAGAGTTAAGACAGGAAAAAGGATTGTCGATACAGGGACTCGCTAAGGAAATTAAAATAAGTTCGTCGTCTCTCTGTCGTTGGGAAAATTGTCAAGCAGACGTAAAAGGTTCACAATTAATTATAATTGCAAGATATTTTGGCGTTACTATCGATTACTTGATGGGTTTGGAAGATTAACGTATTTATTAATTGCAAATATTTAAAATCCCTCGGACAGAAGTCCGAGGGATTGCTTTTTATTTAATTTTCGGAATACACGTCGATATCCTTATCGTCCGTCATATCCACTTTGAACTTTCTGCCGTCAAGGGGAAGTTTTTTGTTCTTTCTGCGGATAACTACGAGAGGAATGACAACCGCCGCCGCTATCACAATGAGTCCGCCCGCGCACACACCGATAATGAAACCGACTTTCGCGCCCGTAGAAAGGCTTTCGAACCAGCTCTTCTCCGCTTCGGGTTCGGCTTGGAGATAGGTATTTTTAAGATTGTCGGAGTATGCCTTTTCGTCCGCGTCGCTCATTCTTCCGAGAAGCGAATAGTAGTAAGCGAGTTTATTGGAAGCGACGTCAACGCCGTTGACTTTCTTCGTATCCTTATACTTGCTCCACTCGCCGTCAGCCGTAACGTTTACGAACGCCTTGAACTTCTCAACAGATTCTTTTGACCAGAAGTGTTCTTCGTCATAATCCATCACGTCCGTATACGCTTTAATCAACGTGTCGATATAGCTTGCGTCGTTGGTGTAGAATCCGTATCTCAAAGCGTTTTGAAGATTTTTATAAACGTTCTCGTCGACTTCCGCAATATCTTTTTCAATTCCCTCAAACCGTTCGTTGAGTTCGTCGATTTGAGCGTTAGTCATAAACTTGCCGTCCGCGCCGCGAAGGTCGCAAACCATTACGTACGAGTAATCGCTCATATTAGCGGTTTCGGTGGGGAACAGAAGCTGTCCGTCTATAAGTTCGGGTTTGTACCAGTCGCTCGAACTGTCAAGATTGAGAATTTTGACGGAAGTGTATTCGTTAACCGTATCGTCTACGGGGTAACGGCGGTAATCGTCGTAATCACCGTCAATGCAAATACGGTTTATTGTGTAGCCGCTTCCGCCGCTAAGCGAATAATATATATAGTCGGCGCCTTCTACCGTCTGGGTAAAGAGAACCGTCGGCTGTCCCGTCGTGGTTATGTTGAATCTGTTTACATTGTCAACCGTCGTAGCGATTTTACCGTCTTCGCTGACTCTTGCTTTGACAAATCCGTTCGCGCTTGCAATGAGCACTTCTTCGAGTTTGCCGCTGTCGTCGTAAAGATAGGTGTATAAGTTAGCAGACGAGCCGTCGCGGATAAGACATTTTTCGTCTTCGGGATTGTTTGCGACGGGGTTCCAACCGCTTGCAGTAATTTCCGCGTCCTTTGCGCTGAACAGCAACTTGGTATTCTTATCCTTACTGCTTGTACGGGTGTAATAGAGATTGCCGTTTTCATAGCTCGACACAGTGTAAGTAAGAGGACTTCTCTCAACTTTGTCCGCGCCTTCGCCGTTGAACTGAGTTACGCTTTCAGTCATTCCCTGAATTTTGCCGATGCCGTCGAACACAAGTTCGCCGCAGTTTACGTATATGGGATTTTCGTTTTCGTCGTATCCTTCTACACCGTCGAAATTATATTGGTTGCGCTCGGTTACGTCAGCCGTAACTGTGTAAACCTGATTGTACGCCGAGAACTTGGAAGTTGCGCCCGTAGCGAAATCGGGAACCTGCATCGTGTAATAGACTCGCGCGTTGGTTACGTCGTTTTTATCGAACGTTACCGCCGAAACGTTGTATGCAAGGAGGGTATTTGCGCCCGTCGCCGTATTCACCGAGTGAAGGTTTGTTACGCCCGTGGATTCGCCGTAGAGCTTTTCGCCGGAAGCTACGTATAAAAGATAAACGGTTTCTCCCACTTCAACGTAGCGGTATTCAATCGAGCTGTCGCCATACTGGACGAAGTAATCTTTCATAGTTTCCGTGCCGTCGAGCTTGGTGCGCTTGAATGCAAGGTTGCCGTTAAGCACTTCGCCGTCGCTGTTTTTCTCGGTAGACGGAGTTGCGTAATATACGTAGTCGCCGTACACGTAAATACCCGAATTATAGTTGCCCGAATAAGCGATATGGGGAACAACCGTTTGCACGTTGGAATAGTTCCTCGCGGAAAGCTCGCTTTCGGATATACGCATTACGGAACCCTTTACGGGAGTGCCGAACGTATTGTCGGCGGTATTTTCTTCCTTACCGTTAACGAAATAGACGTATCCGCCTTTTTTAACGGCAAAGCCGCCGTTTGAAGAAACCGTTCCCGAAATATCGCCGGAAAGACGGTTCGCGTTGTAAATGTTGCTGCATGCCGAAGCGGACATAACGCCGAGCGCCGCCGCTGCCGCCACAGTTATACATACAATTTTTTTAATAATCTTGCGCATATTTAAAACTCCAAAGAAGTTAAGACTTTATAAGCACTGAATATTATAAACCAAACCGAAAGTTTAAGCAATAATTTTCGGCTTGATTTTGACGAAAATTTGTTAAAAGGAGTAATAATTACGGAAAAATTCGCATTATTGAACTTATTAAAGGCTTTGGAGGGGTTTTCGCCCGTTCAAGCCGCCGAAAAGCAGACGGCGGAACCTGTCGCATCCGCGCCCGTTAACAAAAAAGAACCGCCGAGCGCCGAACCGCAGAAACTAAACGTTATGGCGGGAGTACTCGAACGGCACGAACAAATTTCAAACAGGGTGCGCTCTAAACGCGTAAACTGAAACGCCCGCGGCTTTTAAGCCGCGGGCGCGCGTTCCGCGATTTCCGCTTATTTTGAATTTCTGTTATAATGAAGCCTTATATGGCGGGGCAAACCGTTTACCCAAAGCGGAGTGATTTCCGCCTGAATGAGCGGATTGATATAGTGGACAAGCTCCTGCTTTACGTTGGTTCCGTCCTCGGTAAGCCATTCTACGGGAACTTTCTTTTCCACGTTGGCTATTTTATGGACGTCAGCCTCCTCCGTTATGCACATATACGGGTCGTCGGAGACGCGCTTTAACGTTATGACTATTCCGCTTTTACCTTCGAACGCGGCTTTCACGCCCGCGCCGCCGCAGTTGAACGCTTCCGTAACGTCTATTCTCGACTGAATGTGCGCCGCGCAACGCTGTAACGAAGATAGCTCGATTGCCCTCGTCTTCACACCGTATTTTTCCGAAACTTTGCCCGCAAGGAAACGCGCCGTACCCGCAAGCTGTTTGTGTCCGAACGCGTCCACGTAGTCCACGTGTTCGGAAAGTTCGCAAACGTATCTGCCGTCCGCTACTTTCACGCCCTCCGACACCGCGATTACAATAGAGCGGTTTTCTTTTAACAGTTCGCCCATACGTGCGAGAAATTTATCTATATCGAAAACCACTTCGGGCAAATAAATATCGTCTACGCCCTCGCAGTCCTCGCCCTTTGCAAGCGCGGTTGCCGCCGTGAGCCAACCCGCGTTTCTGCCCATTACCTCTATAACAGATACTACGGGATAGTCGTAAACGAGTCCGTCGCGGATTATTTCCTTTGTGGTAGCGGCAATGTATTTAGCCGCACTGCCGTAACCTGGAGTATGGTCTGTCAGCGCAAGGTCGTTGTCGATTGTCTTGGGTACGCCCACGAATCTTATCGGACTGTTGATTTTTTTACCGTAGTCGGTAAGGCGCATTATCGTATCCATAGAGTCGTTGCCGCCTATATAGAAAAATGCGTATATTTCGAGTTCGTTCAGAATTTTGAATATTTTGTTATACGTTTCCTCGTTGCCCGCGGGTTCGGGAAGTTTATAACGGCAAGAACCTAAAAAGGACGACGGAGTTCTTTTAAGTAAATCCATATCCAAGTCGTTTTTAAAACGAACCGAAAGGTCCACTACGTCGCCGTCGAGAAGGCCTTTAATGCCGTGAACCATTCCGTAAACCTTGTCCGCGCCCCTGTCTTTAGCCGTTTTATAAACCCCTAAAAGGCTTGAATTAATCACGGCGGTAGGTCCGCCCGACTGTCCCACTATTACGTTTTTCATTGCAATTTTCTCCCTTAACTTTTTTACGTATCTATTATATAGTATCGCCGTCGAGAAATCAATATCGAATTTAAAAAATATTCGCTAAATTTGAAATTTTATGTAAAAGAAAAAGCTCCGCCGTCAAGCGAAGCCTTTTTTAATTTAAACTATGCTTTTTTGAAAATATCTTTTCCCGCGTCCGCGCCGAAGTACAGACAGTTGCCGTTGATACTGCCGTTTTCTTTGGCTTTATCGTAAGCGGAAGTATCCTTTTTCCCCTCGGAATCTTCTACGGTGAGGAAATCTTTGACGTCGCCCGACGAAGGAAATTTAATAACGACTCCGCTTCCCGTAAGCGCGTTTAATCCCTTGCCTACGCAAAGAATGATTTCGTACTCGTTGATTTTATTTACCTGCTCTTCCGTAAGAGCCGATTTGAGAATTGACTGAACCGTGGGGTCTTGCGCGTTGACGCTCGTCACTGTGTACTCTTTTGCTTCGAACGCTTTCTTTATACTGCCGGACTTGTCGCATCCCGCCATCGTAAAGGCGAAAATCGCAATCAAAAGCGCAGAACAAATTGCCGTTAATACTTTTTTCATTTTGTTCCTCCAAAAATTTTATTCAATATTATTATATAACAAAAACACGATTTGTCAAGAATATTTATGACATTTAACGTCTGTATTTTTTAACGTAATTTACCCGATGAATAATATTCGAGTCCAAAACAAAATCTCGCACGACAAATGTAAATAAAAAATAAAAGACGCACAGGGCGTCTTTGTATTTTTTTATCTCTTTGAGAACTGAGGTGCACGGCGCGCTTTCTTCAAACCGTACTTCTTTCTTTCCTTTACTCTCGGGTCGCGGGTTAAGAAACCTTCTTTTTTGAGCGCGGGACGGCATCCTTCTTCCGCCTGTAAAAGCGCGCGGGCGATGCCGAGACGGATTGCGTTTGCCTGTCCGGTATAACCGCCGCCGTATACGTTTACGAGGACGTCGTACTTGCTTTCTACGCCCAAAAGCGTAAGGGGTTGTTTAACAACGTACTGCAAAACTCCCTGAGGGAAATAATCCTCGAAAGTTCTTTCGTTTATCTGAATAACTCCCGAACCTGCGGGTACGAGACGAACGCGAGCAATCGCCTTCTTTCTTCTTCCCGTTCCCCAGAATTGAAGTTTTTTCTTTAAATTAGCCTTTGCCATATTAACTTCTACCTCTTACCTTAATATAATTTGAGCTGTTCGGGTTTCTGCGCAACATGATTATGTTCCCCACCCTTGTACACGCGAAGTTTCTTAATCATATCTCTTCCGAGAGAGTTTTTGGGAAGCATACCCTTAACGGCTTCATAGACGGCAAGGTCGCTCTTTTCGGCAAGCATCTTTTTATAAGATATTTCTTTGAGTCCGCCGATATAACCGGTATGATAGCGATAGAATTTATCGTCAAGTTTTTTACCCGTAAGAACTACTTTGTCGCTGTTAACCACGATTACGAAATCACCCGTATCAACGTTGGGCGTAAAAGTGGGTTTATTTTTACCGCGGAGTATGGCAGCAACCTTTGATGCAAGCCTGCCGAGGGGTATACCTGCGGCGTCGACAACGTACCATTTTCTTTCAACTGTCTCGGCTTTTGCCATATACGTTTTCATTTTTTGCTCCTTCAATTAGTTTAATGTGCTAAATTACTTTACACTTGAACTTTCAAATCGTAAACATATTTTATTATTTTATAAAATTTCTGTCAAGTCGTTTTATATTGGGTTTCAAAGATTTTTTATAAATTTTAAAAAATATTTTCAGACGCTTAAAATAAGGTTAAAAAGCGCATTTTTCCGCATTTAAACGAGTACCGCTTTTATTCTCTTTATGCCCGCGGACACGTTTTCCTGCTTGGCGATTTTGAAAGTACCGAGCGAGGACGTGTTTTCAACGTGCGGTCCGCCGCAAATTTCCTTTGAAAATTCGCCTATCGAATAGGTCTTTACGCTTTCGCCGTATTTGCTTTCGAACACGCCCACGAAACCGCCGTTCTTCGCTTCTTCGAGGCTCATCTCTTTCATTACAACGGGAATGCCCTTTTTAATCTGTTCGTTAACGAGCTTTTCAACCTCGGCAACCTCTTCCGGGGTAAGTTTCCTCGAAAAATTGAAGTCGAAGCGCAATCTCTCTTCGTTTATATTGCTTCCCTTTTGCTGAATATCGGGAGAGCATACGATTTTGAGAGCGGCGTTGAGAAGATGGGTTGCGGTGTGGTACTTGGTAGCGTTTTCCGAATGACTTTCGAGTCCGCCTTTGAACTGCCCCGCGGCAAGCACGCGGCTTTTCTCCCTGTGTTCTTCGAATGCCTGTTCGAAACCCTTTTTATCTACGGTAAGTCCCTGTTCGCCCGCAAGCTCTTCCGTAAGTTCGAGCGGAAAGCCGTAAGTGTCGTAGAGTCTGAACGCCTGTTTGCCCGCGATTTCGGTTTCTTTTACGTAATCGGGTTGGCTCTTTGTCATAAATTCGTTTTTGCGCATGAGCGAACCCACGCATTTCTCGAACTCTTTCATACCTTGCGCAAGCGTGGCTTCGAACTTGTCCGCCTCGCGCTTAATTTCTTCTAAGATATAATTCTTTTTCTCGTTCAAAAGCGGATATGCTTCACCGTAAATATTAGTAAATATCTCCGCGGCGCAGAGCATTGCTCCGCTTGAAATTTCAAGCTGACGGCAGTAGCGTATCGCTCTTCTCATAAGACGGCGCAAGATGTAACCTGCGCCCGTATTGGAGGGCAGAATCCCCTGCGAGTCGCCTATAAGCATTACCGCCGTACGCGTATGGTCCGCGATTATGCGCATTGCCTTTGCGTCCTCTTCGTTTAAATCGTATTTTCTGCCGCTGAGCTCTTCGAGTTTTTCGATTACGGGCAGGAACAAGTCCGTCTTGTATCCGTCCCTCAGTCCGTTGAGGAAAAGAAGCATTCTGTCGAAACCGAAGCCCGTATCGACGTTTTTGTTATCGAGCGGCGCATAGCCGTTTTCAAGTTTCTTGTACTGCATATAGACGTCGTTGCCTATTTCAACGTAATCGTCGGGGAACACGGGTTCTTTCTTTTCGCAATCGAGCGGGTAGAACCATTCGTTGTCGGGTCCGCAGGGCGTGCCGACTGTTCCTTCGAGTTCCCACCAGTTATCCGATTTGGGAAGGAAGAAAATATGTTCGGACTTAATTCCGAGATTTTTTAAAAGTTCAGCCGTTTCGTCGTCGCGCGGCGCCGCGTCGTTGCCCTCGAACACGGTTGCGCACAGCTTGTCCTTATCGAGTCCGAACACCTTTGTAAGAAGTTCGAAAGTCCACGCTGTCTTTTCCTTTTTGAAGTAGTCGCCGAGAGACCAGTTGCCCATCATTTCGAAGAAAGTGAAATGCGAAGCGTCGCCCACGGAATCTATATCCACCGTTCTTACGCAACCCTGAATATTGCAAAGTCTTTTGCCTTCGGGGTGCTTTCGTCCCAAAAGATAGGGCATAAGCGGTTGCATACCCGCAACGTTGAACATAACGCCCGTACTGCCGTCGCCGATTAGCGATACCGCGCCGATATTCACGTGGTTTTTGCTCTCGTAAAATTCGAGCCATTTGCGTCTTAATTCTTTTGAAGTGATTTTCATAACCTCTCCTTACTTTTTACTTAAAGTATATCCGTCTTTGCTATCCTTGACGGTATAGCCTGCGCCGTCGATTTCGAGGCGGAGCGCGTCCGCCTCCGCCCAATTTTTAGCCGCTTTCGCCTGCCAGCGCTTTTGCGCAAGCGCTTTTATTTCTTCGGGAATTTCTTCGGGATTTTTAGCCGCAACTTCGGCGAAATATCCCTCCGCGCTCTTTTTGAAAAGTCCCAACAGAGAATAAGTCTTTCTTACCTGCGCGACATCGTCCGCACAGCTTGCGTCGCCCGCCTGATATTTTCTCGAAATTTCCTTAAATACCGCAAACAAATCCGCCGTTGCGAGCGCGGTATTGAAGTCGTCGCTCATAACCTCGTCGAACCTCTTGTCGATTGTGGCGTTGCCCTTGCCGCCAAAACCGAACTTCTCCTCTACCTTTTTGATTACGGCGTAGAAGTCGCCCAAATGCTTTTCGGCTTCCTCGAATATACCGTCCGTTATATTTATGTCGTTGCGGTAATTCGTCTGCAAAAGCGCGAACTTTATCGCCTCGTTCGTGTTCTTTTCAAGTAATTCCGAAAGAAGCAAACTGTTGCCGAGGCTCTTTGACATTTTCTGTCCGTTGACTTTTATGAGTCCGTTGTGCGTCCAGTATTTGGCGAACTGCTTGCCCGTAAGACTTTCCGTCTGCGCTATTTCGTTTTCGTGGTGCGGGAAGATTAAATCCCTGCCTCCGCCGTGAATATCGATTTGTTCGCCGAACGCTTTTCTGTTCATTGCCGAACACTCGATATGCCATCCCGGTCTGCCCTTGCCCCAAGGCGAATCCCAACTGATTTCGCCCGCCTTTGCCGCTTTCCATAGAGTAAAGTCGGCAGGGCATCTCTTCTCCTCTCCGTTTTCGACGCGCACGCCGTCGAGCATATCCTCTACCGAACGGTTTGAAAGACATCCGTAGCGTTTAAAACTCGTCACGTCGAAATACACGTCGCCGTTTTCGGCGGCATAGGCATGTCCGCTCTCTATCAGTCTTTCGATAAATTCTATTATATCGGGAATATTCTGCGTGGCTTTGAGCCATACGGAAGGTTCGCCGACGTCGAACTCAGCCATAATTTTGTCGATGTTCTCAATCATCGAAGCGGCGTACTTATCGGCGGGAATGCCCGTTTCGTTGCTCTTTGCAATGATTTTATCGTCAACGTCGGTATAATTGCGGGCGTAAGTTACGCAATAACCCTGCTTTTCGAGGAATTTGCGCATTATATCGTAAATGAGCGCCTGATAGCCGTGCCCTATGTGCGCTTCGCCCGAAACGGTTATACCGCAGGCGTACATTTTTACCTCGCCTTCGGTAATAGGTTTAAATTCTTCCTTAGTGCGCGTAAGCGTATTATAAATTCTCACCTTCGTTCACCTTTTCTCCGTTTATTTTTACTACCCTTGCGGGAACGCCGACTGCCGTTGCGTGCGGCGGAACGTCTTTCAGTACCACTGCGCCCGCGCCGATTTTGGCGTAGTCGCCTATTTTTATATTGCCGAGAATTTTTGCGCCAGCCGAAATCACGCAGTGTTCGCCGACTGTCGGATGGCGTTTGCCCGACTGCTTCCCCGTGCCGCCGAGAGTGCAACCCTGATATATAACCGTACCAGTACCCACTTCCGCAGTTTCGCCGATTACGACGCCCGCGCCGTGGTCGATGAACACTCCTGCGGCGATTTTTGCGGCGGGATGAATTTCTATACCCGTTCTGAACTTACAGTACTGCGAAACCATTCTCGCAAACAGTTTTAGTTTCAGCTTAAACAGCTTGTTCGCAAATCGATGCATTGACAGCGCTTTTACTCCCGAATAAGTGAGTATGATTTCGAATTTATTGCGCGCGGCGGGGTCGTTTTCCATTGCCGCTTCCACGTCCATTGCAAGCCGTTTGAAAATCATTTAAGATACCATATTATTATATGTTCATCGCGCTGTAAATGCAAGCGTTTTTAAGCAGCCGCAAAAAAGTTAGTTATTTCTTTTTGTAAATAAATCACAAAATAAAAATTACTAATGAAAATCTATGTCAATTTCCTTGACTGTGAAGTGTTAATATGTTATTATATATACAACTTAGCGGTTGATTTATTAACACTCAAATAATTTAACATTTGCCGCAATTTTACGGCGGCGAACGTAAGACAAGGCTTTAAGGAGAATTTCTTATGAAACGTGAAAGAATTGAAGAGATTGCCGAAATTTTGGACAAACGCGGCAAGATGACCCTTGAACAGCTTGAAGAAGTGTTCCCCAACGTATCGCAGATGACTTTGCGCAGAGACCTTTTCCAGCTTGAAGAGGACGGACGCATTATCCGCATACGCGGCGGCGCAATGTCCGTAAAAGAAGTTCAGAAAGTTTCCGGCGAAGAATATACCAAAAAGACGACTATTAATACCGACGCGAAAATCGTAATCGCACAGAAAGCGGCGGGACTTATAGACGAAAATTCGTGCGTATTCCTCGACGGCGGCACAACCGCGATGTATCTTTCGAAAGAAATGCCCGATTTGAAGTGCAACGTATTCACAAACGGCATTGCCGTAGGTATGGAACTTGCGCAGAAAAAGAACGTAAATATAACCATTGTCGGCGGACAGCTTATGCGCGACAACCTTTCCACGGCTTCGCCCGCGGCTAAGGAATATTTCGACAGAACCAACTTTGAAATCGCTATTGTATCGGCTACGGCTTTCACTCCCGAACAGGGATTCTCCTGTAACAGTCAGGTTGAAAGCGAGCTTTTAAAACAGGTATTTAAAAAGGCGCGTCACGTATATATGATGCTTGACAGCTCGAAAATAGGTAAAATAAATCCCTACACGTTCGCAAGGCTCGAAGATATCGACGTTCTCATTACGGACGACCATTTCCCGAAAGAATACAAACTCCTGTTCGAAGAACAGAACATTGTAGTGATGTAAATTAAATTTATACGCCCCGCGGCTTTGCCGCGGGGCGTTCTTTTATTTTCGCTAATCAGTATTTATCGATGAAATCGGTTATTGCGCGCATAACCTCTTCGTCCTCTTCCGTCGCGGCTTTGAAATCGAAATCCGAACAATCGGTACAGCCGCCCGCTATGGATGCGGAAAGTTCTTTAAGCCGCGCTTCCGCTTCCGCCGTATTATAGGGATTGTGCGCCCTGCCGCTTACAAGCAGTTTAGATATGTTCATACCCTCCGCGCGGTAATAAACTCCGCAGGACGCATTCACGACTTTATCTTTGTCGCCGTGGATAATCAAAGTAGGCGTACCGTTCTTTTCCGCCCTGCGCGCCGCGTCCGCATTACCTTTCGCGCCGTATCTGAAAATATTGACGAGCCACCAAAACGGCTGTAATATGAGCGCAACGGGTTTGGATATAAAGCGCCCAGCGGCGCATCTGCCCGTTTTTGCGGGCGTATCGGGCGCGCTTATTGCAACCACTGCCGAAACTTTTCTTTCATACGAAGCGCACAGCGCGGAATACGCGCCCCAACTGTGTCCGATTAAATATATGTTCTCCGAGATGCTTCTTGCGAAATCCACCGCTTCAACGGCTGTTTTTACGCCCGAATACATTCCCTTGATATCCGCGCCCTCCGACAAGTTACAGCCGCGGCTGTCTGCGGCGAACACCTTGTAACCCGCCTTGCAAAAGTATGCTATTTCAGTTGTATAGGCAATATGCCCTGGACCCATACCGTGGCAGAAAACTATTACTCCGTCTTTTTTTTCGGCGCATTCGCCGCAAGAATACAAAACGCCGTTCAGTCCGCCGCTGAGACTGACAGGCTGAGCCGAAAGTCCCAAGTCCTCTGCCGTAAAATATTTTAAATTTTTGTTAAGTTCGTATCTTCTGCCGAATGCCATTCTGTCGCAAACCAACGCGAAAACCATAAGCAATGCAAAAACGAACAGCGCCGCGGCAACGACGATAATAGCTATAATCGAAGGTTGCATACTCAGTCGCTCCACCTGTGTTTATTCAAAGTTCTGTCCTTGATGTCGTCGTAATAACGGAAATATGCTTCGCGTATTTCGTCCACGCTCATATCCCCGTCTATTAAACCGAGCATTTCGTCCAACTCTTCGGGTGAAAAGTCCGAAAGACAAAATTCCCCGTCGAACGCCTGTGCAAGTTTCATTAAATCCCAACTTGTTGCTTTCATATTTTACTCCTCGGACGATTATAACAAACGCATCATTAAATGTCAATAACCCGCGCAATATTGCGCGGGTTGTATAATTTATATTAATTAATCTTTCAACTGCTTTGCCTTTTCAAGCATTTCGAGGTTTTCCGTCATATCGCAGTCAACGTCGGAGTAGCTGTAATTAGTCGTGGTTACGGAATCCGCCTCTCCGCTGAACCCCGATATTTTGCCCGACCATCTCTCGGAAACGGTAAAGAACCTGAATAGTCCGTTGGGCCATATGCGGAACACTATCATAAGTCCCGAAGATTCATCGGTACTTACCCATCTGCAATCGTCCGAACTGTTGGCTTTTCTCAGCATTTTAAGCGAAGCCTCGTCATTGTTCGCAACGGCGGTATCTATCGTCATAACAGCAACTACGCCGCCCGGCTAATCGTCCTCG
>CAMXOH010000014.1 GCA_947245485.1 uncultured Clostridia bacterium
CTTCGGGAGCTTTATCAATCTCGTCGTATTTCATCTTTGCTGCCTGACCTTTGCATGCCATAACCATAGTGATAGCTGCAGTCAGGGTGGTCTTGCCGTGGTCAACATGTCCGATAGTACCTATGTTAACGTGGGGCTTGCTGTTGTCGTACTTAGCCTTTGCCATTTTTGTTTCTCCTTAAAAATTTTATATTTAATGATAACTTCCGCCGAAAAGGCGTCGCAGCTATCTATCATTTCTGCTGCTTTATGCGCATAATCCGCGTTGCCTTTATTATATATTAAAAATTTTGAAAAGACAAACGAATTTGCGAACATTTTTAAATTTTTTATGCGAATAACGCATATATGAAATTATAAACTTTGAAGATACGAGCAAGGCGCGACGCGCGCGTATTTGTTGCAGGGCGTGTATACGGAAGTACACAACCGAAACAAAACGCAAGCGCGACAACGTATTGCTACGTATATGCGAAGTTTAGTTCTTCTTGGCTCTTTCACCGATTACTTTTTCGGCTACCGATTTGGGAACTTCCGCATAATGGTCGAACTGCATTGTGAACTGCCCTCTGCCCTGCGTTCTCGAACGGAGGTCGGTTGCATAACCGAACATTTCCGAAAGGGGAACTTCCGCGTCGACTACTTTCGCGCCCGCTCTGTCGTCGGTGGAGATAATCGTTCCGCGGCGTGCGGTCACGTTACCCATTATATCGCCGAAATAATCGTCGGGGGTTATGACTTCGACTTTCATTATGGGTTCGAGCAAAACCGCGCCCGCCTTAGCCATACCGTCTTTGAAGCCCATAGAACCTGCGATTTGGAAAGCCATTTCGGAGGAGTCGACTTCGTGGTAGCTTCCGTCATAGACTTGAATTTTGAAGTCCACAACTTCATAACCCGCAAGGAAACCGTTTCTTGCCGCGCCCTGAATACCCTTGTCGATAGCGGGGATATATTCCTTGGGAATAGAGCCGCCGACAGTCAAGTCTTCAAACGAGTAGCCTGAACCGGGTTCGCCGGGGATTAAGTGAAGTTTACAGTGTCCGTACTGTCCTTTACCGCCTGACTGACGCTTGTACATACCTTCGCAGTCAACCGCCCTTTTGATGGTTTCGCGGTAAGCAACCTGAGGAGCGCCTACGTTAGCTTCAACCTTGAATTCGCGGAGAAGTCTGTCTACAATAATATCGAGGTGCAACTCGCCCATACCCGCTATAATCGTCTGTCCCGTTTCCTGGTCGGTATAGGTTTTGAACGTGGGGTCCTCTTCGGCGAGCTTGATAAGCGCCATAGTCATCTTTTCCTGTCCCGCTTTCGTCTTAGGCTCGATTGAGAGCTGGATAACGGGGTCTGAGAAAGTCATTTGTTCGAGTATAATAGGATGTTTTTCGTCGCAGAGCGTATCGCCTGTCGTAGTGTCTTTAAGTCCCACAATCGCGCAAATGTCGCCCGAATAAACTTTGGGGATTTCGGTACGGGTATTCGCGTGCATCTGAACGAGACGTCCAACCCTTTCCTTCTTTCCCTTTGACGAGTTGTAGCAGTAAGAACCTGAATCGAGCACGCCGGAGTATGCTCTGAAATATGCGAGTCTGCCTACGAACGGGTCGGTTGCGATTTTGAACGCAAGTCCCGCGAAAGGTTCTTCGTCGGAAGTTTCTCTCACTTCTTCGCTGCCGTTGTCGGGGTTAATACCTGTTACGTGCGCAACATCCACGGGGGAAGGAAGGAAATCGATAACGGCGTCCAAAAGCATCTGCACGCCCTTATTCTTATAGGAAGAACCGCAAAGAACGGGGGTGCACTTCATTGCGATAGTCGCTTTGCGGAGTCCCGTGCGGATTTCGTCGGGAGTAAGTTCCATAGTTTCAAGGAACTTTTCCATAAGCTCGTCGTCGCCTTCCGCCGCAGCTTCCATAACTGTCATATGCGCCAATTCCGCTTCGTCTTTGAGTTCTGCGGGTATTTCGGCTTTGTGATACTGTTTGCCGTCGTCGGAATCGTAAATTTCCGCGTTCATTTCGATAAGGTCTACGATGCCTTTGAATGTATCTTCCTTACCGATGGGAAGTTCGATGGGAACGGGATTCGCATTGAGCCTGTCCTTCATCATCTGCACGGCGCGCATAAAGTTTGCGCCGTTGATATCCATTTTGTTGACGTATGCGATACGGGGAACTTTATACTTGTCCGCCTGACGCCATACCGTTTCGGACTGGGGTTCAACGCCGCCTTTTGCGCAGAACGTTGCAACCGCGCCGTCGAGTACGCGCAGGGAACGCTCTACTTCAACGGTGAAGTCAACGTGTCCCGGAGTGTCGATAATGTTTATTCTGCATTCGTCTTTTTTTGTCTGTCCGCTTCTCGTCCAATGGCAGGTAGTAGCCGCGGAAGTAATGGTAATTCCACGTTCCTGCTCCTGCACCATCCAGTCCATAGTTGCGGAACCGTCGTGCGTTTCGCCGATTTTGTGGTTGATACCGGTATAATACAGAATACGCTCGGTCGTTGTAGTTTTACCGGCGTCGATATGCGCCATAATGCCTATATTTCTTGTATGGGCTAAATCGTATTCTCTTGCCATATTTTTAATCCCTCAATCAGAATCTGAAATGAGCAAACGCCTTGTTTGCTTCCGCCATTCTGTGCGTGTCTTCCTTCTTCTTAACCGCGCCGCCCGCATTGTTGTATGCGTCGATAAGTTCAGCCGCAAGTTTGTTAGCCATTTCGCGCTCGCTTCTCTTGCGGGTTGCGATAACAAGCCAACGGATTGCAAGCGTCTGTCTTCTTTCGGGTCTGATTTCGATGGGAACCTGATAGTTCGCACCGCCGACACGTCTTGCCTTGACTTCCAATACGGGCATAAGATTGTTCATTGCCTGATTGAAAATTTCCATAGGGTCTTTTCCGAGCTTTTCGCTCATTATATTGAAAGCACCGTAAACGATGTTCTGTGCCGTACCTCTCTTGCCGTCGTACATTATCTGGTTGATAAGTTTGGTAACAACCTTACTGCCGTACACGGGGTCGGGTAATACGTCCCTCTTGGGAACGCCGCCTCTTCTGGGCATAATCTTTTACTCCTTTTTAATTATTTCGCTTAAAACATTCAAGCGATACTTTGTTTAAGGGCATTAAATACCTTTAAATAAGCTATTGCACTTCTCCGTATTTTGTACGGAGCAGCAAATCTTCTCCGTTATGCTTAACGGTTTGCCGTTGTTCATAACGAATACTGCCTACTCTGAACGGTAAGGGTAACATATTCCGAAACAAGTAGGGAAATTTTAAGAATTCAGAACGTAATATTTCGAATACTTATTTAATTATTTGGGACGTTTAGCGCCGTAACGCGAACGCGCCTGTTTACGCTTCGAAACGCCTGCCGTATCGAGCGCACCGCGGATAATGTGGTAACGAACGCCGGGCAAGTCCTTAACTCTTCCGCCTCTGATAAGTACGGACGAGTGCTCCTGTAAGTTGTGTCCTTCGCCGGGAATGTAAACGGTACCTTCCTGCTTGTTGGTCAATCTTACTCTCGCAATCTTTCTTATAGCGGAGTTAGGCTTTTTGGGAGTCGTGGTTGTAACCGAAAGGCACACGCCGCGCTTTTGAGGACAGTTGTCCAGAATGGGCGACTTGCTCTTGTAAAGCTGTCTTTCTCTGCCGTGTCTGATAAGCTGATTGATTGTGGGCATTGTAATTCCTCCTCGTTTTACTCGGTTTTTAAAAACCTGTGGAATATATCGCCTTGCCGTATACCCTTAAATACGGTAAAGGAGAAAACTAAAAAGTATGATTAGCATAATATTCCATGCTAACCATAACGCAAAGTCAATTCTAACAAAGTTGCAAAGGTTTGTCAAATATTTTAAAGCAGAATTTAGACGGTATCGGCGAAAGATTTGACGATTTACGTCAGTTAAGCGTAACGTCCTTCAAACTCTCGTATTTTTCCGCGGCGATACGGCTTAAAAGTTTGACGTCGAACGCGCCCGAAAAAGCCTCGTCCGAAATGGCTTTTGCCGTAAAAATAGTTTCCACGGGGAATTTCAGGTTCTTTATTTCCGACAGTACGCGTCCGCTCTGGCGCGTGCCCAAAAAATCGCCGCCGCCGCGGATTTTCAAATCGGCTTCCGCAATTTCGAACCCGTCGTTACTGTTTTTGAACACCGTAAGCCTTTCGACGGCTTCCTCGCTGTCGGCGCCGCAAAGCAGAAAGCAGTAACTCTTTTTATCGCCCCTGCCCACGCGTCCGCGGAGCTGGTGCAACTGCGAAAGTCCGAACCTTTCCGCATTATATATAATCATCGTAGTCGCGTCGGGAACGTCCACTCCCACTTCAATTACGGTAGTGGAAACAAGGCAGTCGTACTCCTTCGCCTTGAACGCGGTCATAACGGCGTTCTTTTCCTTGTCTTTCATTTTTCCGTGCAGAAGCGCCGTACGGACGCCGGGCATTTTCGCCTTCAAATCCTCGTAAAGTTCGGTAACGGACATTACGGTGCCCTCGTCGTCGCCCTCGATTTTCGGACAGACGAAATAAGTCTGATTGCCCTGTTTTGCCTGTTCGGAAACGTAAGACAGCATATCGCGGTACTTGCGTTCGGGAATAACCGAAGTCGAAACGGGTTGGCGCGCGGCAGGCTTGTCCTTAATAGTCGTTACGTCGAGTTCTCCGTAGAAGATAAGCGAAAGCGTGCGCGGAATGGGCGTTGCCGACATTATCAAAACGTCGCACCCGTCTCCCTTGTCCGAAAGCGAAGCGCGCTGAGCCACCCCGAAACGGTGCTGTTCGTCGCAAACCACGAACGACAGGTTTTTAAACGCCACGTCCGTCTGCAAGACGGCATGGGTGCCGCAAACTATTTTATATTCTCCCGAATCAAGTCCTTTTTTTATAGCGCGCTTTTCCGCGGCGGGCGTGGAACCCGTGAGCGTGCAAACGGAATAATCGGGAAAGTATTTTTCTATTAAAGCGGCGTTCTGCCTTGCAAGCACTTCGGTAGGCGCGAGCATTGCCGCCTGATACCCCGACTTAACCGCCATAAAAATTCCCGCGAGCGCGACTGCCGTTTTTCCGCTTCCGACGTCGCCCTGAATGAGTCTGTTCATCTTGTGCGGGGAATGAAGATTTTCGAAAATATCGCGCACGGCTGAATTTTGTCCTTCCGTGAAAGGGAACGGAAAGCGGGAAATGAACTGTTCCAACTGTTTTTCCGTGACGCTGTAATGATTAAGCCGCGCCTCGTCCCTGCCGCCCTTTATAACTTTGAACGCCGAAATAAGCAGAAAATATTCTTCGAGCGCAATACGCGCGGAAGCGCTTGCAACGTCCTCTTTATTGGCGGGTTTATGTACTTTGAGATATGCGTCTTTCAGGGATATGAGCGAATACTTTTTTTGCAGAGAAAGCGGAATATAGCTGTCGGGCGGGGTTTTCGCAAGAGCCTGCAAAACGGCGGTGCGCACTACGCCCTGCGTGAGCGTTCCCGAAAGCGGGTACACGGGAATAAGTCCTTTGAGCCTAACGTTTTTTTCGGCGGGTTCTACGGAAGGGTTTACCATCGTGCATGTGAGCCTGTCCCTGTTCTGTACCCTGCCGTAAAAGAGATATTCTCCCGGTTTCAGTTTGGTAGCCATATACGGCTGATTGAACCAAATAGCGTTGAACACATAATTATTCTGGCGGCAGACGGCTTTTACGAACGGTCGGCGGGAATAGCGGTTTTCGGTTACGCCTATAACTTCGCACAGCGTCAGGACAACGTCATTATGGTACGCGTCTTTTAACTGCGTGACTTTCGTCAAGTCGAGATATTCGCGCGGAAAATGACGGCAAAGTTCCTCTGCCGTATAAATATTGAGTTTGTTGAAGTCCTTTTCCCGTTTTTCGGAAATAAACTTTAACGAAGTCAAGAGCATTGCGCAAATCCTTACTGTCAAAAAAGGAAGACTCAGTCTTCCTTTTGTTTTCATTATTAATATAAAATTTATATAACTTTAACTTACTCCAACGATACCATATAATAGTATACCGGCTGTCCGCCGTAGTGGACGTCCACGTCGCAATCGGGATAAACTTCGTTTATTTTTTCCGAAAGGGAGGATGCGTCTTCCTCAGACACGTCCTCGCCGTAGTAAAGAGTAATCAACTCGTGTTCGGGAGATTTAAGCGCTTTAATCAGCGAAAGGGTAGCCGTGTCTATATCGCTTCCCTTTGCGAGAATGCGCTTGTTGTCAAGTCCTATTATATCGCCCTCTTTGAGCTTGAAGCCGTTCATCGTAGTGTTTCTCACCGCGTGAGTCACCATACCCGAAGCCACGTTATCGAGCGCGTGAGTCATATTCGTCTTATTTTCTGGAATGCGTTCTTCTGGGTTGAACGCAAGCGCCGCCGCAAAACCCTGCGGCACGTTTTTGGTAGGAATTACGTGAATAGTTCTGTTGTTTACAAGCGCTTTCGCCTGTTCCGCGGCAAGAATTACGTTTGAGTTATTGGGAAGCACGAATACGTTGGATGCGTTGATTTTCTGAACCGCGTCCGCTATATCCTGCGCCGAAGGGTTCATAGTCTGTCCGCCCTCTATAACCCTGTCGCACATCAAATCTTTGAAAATTTCTTCGAGTCCGCTGCCCGCGCAAATCGCAAGCATGCCCATTTCCTTTTTCTCTGCTTCGAGCTTGGCTTTGAGCGCACGGTTCTCTTCGAGCATATTCTCTATTTTAAGTCTGTCAAGTTCGCCGAGTTCGAGCGCGTAAGTGAGCGCAACGCCCGGAGTATTGGTATGGACGTGAACCTTGACAAGTTCCAAATCGCCTATACATATAACCGAATCGCCTATGCCCATAAGTTTTTCTTTGAGCTTGTCGATGTCGGCGAGAGTAGTCATCTGTTTTAAGTGTACGATGAAAAATTCGGTGCAGTACGCAAATTCTATATCGCCCAAATCGAGGTTGACGATATCCGAATTGTCGCCGAATACCGTTTCGTCGCCCTTGGAATCCTGAGCCTCGGTAGGAATGGAATCGGTACCTATATCCTCGCCCGTAATCGCCGCGAGAAAGCCGCGCATAATCGTCATAAGTCCGACGCCGCCCGAGTCTACAACGCCCGCCTTTTTGAGTACGGGAAGAAGTTCGGGAGTGCGCGCAAGCGCTTCGTCGCCGACTTGAATGAGCGCCGTAAGAAATTCTACGAAATCCTTATTCTTCTGTGCGAGCTTTGCCGCGGATTCGCTCATAAGCCTTACTACCGTAAGTATGGTTCCCTCTTTGGGAATAGAAACCGCGCTGTACGCAACTTTCGTACCCGCTTCCATTGCCTTTGCAAAAGTTTTGGTGTCGAAAGTATCTTTCGTATCTTTCAAAACGGAACAAATGCCCCTGAATATCTGAGAGGAAATAACGCCCGAATTGCCGCGCGCGCCCTTTAAAGCGCCCTTTGAAACTGCGTCGCAAATCTCTTGGAAGCGGTTTGACGAGCAAGCGTTCATTTCTTTTATCGCCGACTGCATGGTAAGCGACATATTGGTACCCGTATCACCGTCGGGTACAGGGAAAACGTTGAGGGCGTCAACTTTCGCCCTGTTTATTTCAAGCATTCTTGCACCGGCGGCAACCATTTTGCGGAACTCGGTGCTGTTGATGGTTTTCTGCATTATAGTTTTACACCTATTATATTGACGTTCACCGTATCTACAATCATACCCGTGAACTTTTCAACTTTGTACTTTACGCTTTCTTTGAGCGACTCGGCAACCGCGTTTATAGATACGCCGTATTTTATGACGACGAAAACGTCGATAAAAATACGGTCGCCTGAGGTTACAACCTTGATGCCGCGTCCGCCCTGATGTTTTTTCAAAAGCTCGGACAGAGAGTCGGTGAAACGGCGGGGAACCGTATCGACTATACCGTAGCATTCGAGGGCAGCATTCTTAGCCACCTTTGCGATGGCTGAATCGGATATTGAAATTTTTCCGTAAACGTTGCTTGTATTAACTGCCATAATTTCTACCGTCCGAATACATTTTATAACAATGAATGATTTTTTGCAAGAATATTTTGCGTTTCACACAAATTATTTTGGAAAAAACAAAAAAAATTAAAACTTTTCCGCCGTTTTTGATTGATTTTTTAAAATATGCGTGCTATATTTATTAAGGTCGTTTGTATAAACGGCTTTAATTAATTATGCTTTACAAAACCCACGGAGGTGTAAAAATATGTCGAGAGTATGCAGCGTATGCGGAAAAGGTCAGACAACCGGCAATAACGTAAGCCATTCGAAGAGAAGAACGAGAAGAACTTTCAAAGCTAACGTTCAGAAAGTTTCATATGTAGCGGAAGGAAAAACCGTTACGGGTTACGTTTGCACAAGATGCCTTAAATCCGTAGAGAGAGCGTAAGCGGTTATACCGTTATTATACGCGTCTTTCGTCTTAAAAAAGAATTATTACGCCGCGGCGCATTTGCGCTGCGGCGTTATTCTTTATTTTTTATAAGAAACTTCAAAATGTTTGGGCGCAGAAAACAGCGCGCCGTTATTATATTCGTACCCCGACTCGTACGCAGGTTCTTTTACGATTTTCTTTTCAAGCTCTTCCCACATATCCGCGGTGCCTGCGTAGAAAATATCCGTAAGCGCTCCGACGCTGTGAAACGCATGCCCCGTATAAAAAGCTCCGTCTTTGTAAGAAGAACCTTCCACCTTTTCAAGCGAAGCGGGAAGATACAAAGTTTTAAGCGAAGTGCAATAACCGAACGCACCGGAAGATATCGTCTTTATTCCCTCTCCTATAACGGCGAGCGTAAGACTTGTACAGCTATGGAACGCGCCCTGTCCGAGTCCGTATACGGTAGCGATTAAAGCATTTCCGTCCTCGTCCTTTTTCTGCTCCCCGTTACCGTCCAGAACGGGTTCCGTTCTGTCTTCGAGTCCGCCGGGGATTACTATTTCCGTAAGTCCCTCGCAACCCGAAAACGCGCCTTCGCCGATTTGTTCGAGTCCGTCGGGCAAGCCGACTTCCGTAAGCGCGGTGCAGTACTGAAACGCAAATCCGCCTATTCGTTCAAGCGAGGACGGCATGTCCACGCCGATAAGCGCGGCGCAGTTGTAAAAACTCATATAGCCGAGCGATTTTACGCCCTCGGGAATTTTAAGCGAGCGCAGGCTGTAACAGTAACCGAAAGTTCCGCGGCTGATTTCTTCGAGCTCTATCCCCTCTTCGAACACGACTTCCGCAAGCGAATTATTGTACGCGAAAGCCGCGTTTCCTATTTTTTCTATTGTTTTGGGAATAGTGATTTTGGTGAGCGAAGTCCCCGCAAACCCTTCGCTTTCTATTTCGCGCACGGGCGCCCTGTCCTCGCCCTCGCCGTATTCTTCGGGAATTACGTATTCGCCTTTGACGGAATTTTTAAATCCCGAACATTTAACCGAATAATACTTAACGCCGTTTTCGTCGGTTTTAAGTTTATAGTCCGTCCCGCCCTTGCAACCCGACAGAACGGGCAGACACGCAAGGCAGACGCAAGCCGCGGATAACGCCGCAAATAATCTCTTTTTCATAACGCATTTATGATAACATAAATACCAAACCTTGTCAATTACGACGTCCGCAAACGTCGGCGAATACGCGCGCAAAATTTTTATAGCACAGCTTTTCCATAACGCGCGGGGAGAACCTTTTTTCAAGGAACTCCAAAAGCGGCGGCATTTTTGCGCAATCTTCCAAATCGGGCGCAGGCGGTATTCCGTCGAAGTCGCTGCCGAACGCGGCTATATCCTCTCCTCCCACTTTTATGAGATGCGCCAAATGCTCGGCGATAAGCGCATAAGTATCTCCGCCGCCCAAAAAGTCTTTGCAGAAATTAATTCCCACGACTCCGCCGCAGTCCGAAATCTTTTTGAGCTGTCCGTCGGTGAGATTGCGGGAAACATCGCATACCGAGGCGCAGTTCGAGTGACTTGCAACCAAAGGAATTTTGCGCCCCGTTAAAATATCTTCCGCGCCGCCGTCCGAAAGGTGGGAAATATCCACTATTATTTTAAGCGCGTCGAGCCTCTCCGCGGCTTCTTTACCGAGGTTTTTCAAGCCGCGTTTTTCACGCTCCCGAAAGCGCGGAACGCCGTCTTTGAAAATCAGGTTGGGATAGGCAAATTGATTTTCGTAATTCCACACAAGCGAAGCCATTCTCACGCCCGCCTTTTCAAGCGCGTCGAGCCGCGACAAATCCCCGCCCGTAAAACCGAGATTTTCAACCGTCAGAATTATGCCCGTTTCGCCGCTTCGCATACAGCGTTCGAAGTCGCTAACGTCTAATACGGCGGGCATTGTTTTGACGGCTTCTTTATAAAAGTCCAAATATTTTTCAAAGCGAAGCGCGGCATCGGCGCCCTGCGTAAAAATCGCAAAGCACTGCACCGCGCAACCGTTCTTATTCAATTTTTTAAGATTAATCTGCAAGGGACAGTCGGTTACGGAATATCCTCTCTCCGAACATTCCGTAAGCGTGTCGCAATGCATATCTGCGTATTTCATTTGCGGCAAATTTTCCTCAATATAAACCGCACGGGTTTGGGCGGTTTTATACAGATTATAGTCATACTTCACCCCGCAATAATTTGTACTTACATTATATGCGGCGGGAGAAAAAAAGGTTACTTAACTGTTTTAAGTTTTGAAATCGTATCAGCCATATCCGCGGAGTTGAACACCGTCGAACCCGCGACGAGCACGTTTGCGCCCGCCCGCCTTATTTCCGCAGCATTGCCGAGCGTGACTCCGCCGTCGATTTCTATATCGAGTTCGCTTCTTCCGATAGCCTCGGCATAGTCGCGCGCCTTTTTGATTTTTTCCATAACTTCGGGAATGAATTTCTGTCCGCCGTAACCGGGATACACGGACATTAAAAGCACCATATCCAAAAGCGGGAAAACGGGAAAAATATTTTCCACGGGTACGTCGGGGTTGACTACCGCGCCGCACTTGACGCCGTAGGATTTGATGAGTTCGAGAGTTTCTTTAAGATAACTGTCCGAAATCTTATTGCACGCCTTATAGTGCACGGTGATTATATCCGCGCCCGCGTCCGCAAAAAATTTTATCTGCGTTTTGGGATGCTCAATCATAAGGTGCGCATCGAGCGGAAGTTTGGTGAGCGGACGGATATTTTTGAGCATCTGCGCGCCGAAAGTAATCGGCTCGACGAAACTTCCGTCCATTACGTCGCAGTGAATCATATCCGCGCCGCATTGTTCGAGCTTTTTGATTGTTTCGCCCATAACGGAAAAGTCCGCCGAAAGTATAGAGGGCGCGATTTTGGTTTTCAACATATTTTTACTCCCGAAATGTGTTTACTATTTTTTTGTATTAAAGACGGTTTTTAAGCCGTTTGAATGCGTTCAGTTTTCGCTTAAATAACTCACGCGGAGTTGTCCGCAGGCTCCGCCTATATCGGAACCCATACTTCTTCGCAATGTCGCCGACAGTCCGCTCTTTTCAAGCATACCCAAAAACGAATACGCCTGTTTCTCGCTCACGGTATTCAGTCCGCGTTCCTTAACCTCGTTAAGCCTTATGAGATTGACGTGGCAGGGTTTCCCCTTTAAAAGCGAAGCGAGTTGTTCGGCGTGTTCCTTTCCGCAGTTCTCTCCCGCGATAAGGGAATATTCGAAAATATACCTTCGTCCCGTCTTTTTAAAATAATAGTCGCAGGCTTTCAGAATTTCTTCGATTTTGTATTTTTTGGCAACGGGCATAGTCCGTTCCCTTCCCGCGTCCGTCGTCTGGTGAAGCGAAATCGTCAAATTAATCGGCAACCCCTCGTCCGCGAGCGAATATATTTTAGGAACCAACCCGCAAGTAGAAAGCGATATATTGCGCGGCGAAATATTTATTCCGCCTTCCGCGGAAACGTTCCTTAAAAATTTAACGGTGTTTTCGTAGTTGTCGAGCGGCTCTCCGCTACCCATTAAAACAACGTTCGTGACGGCGCGCTTGTCCGCAGCGCCGCCGTGCAGGGCATTGACGCAAAGTATCTGCGACAGAATTTCTCCCGCGGAAAGATTTCTCACAAGTCCGCCGAGAGTGCTTGCGCAAAACTTACACCCCATACGGCAACCCACCTGCGTGGAAACGCACTGCGTGTAGCCGTACTTATATTTCATAAGCACGCCCTCTATTACGTTTCCGTCGGCAAGCGAAAACAGATATTTTTCCGTGCCGTCGGAAGAGGTAAGCGTCTTTAAAATTTTAACGGGTTCGTCCTCGTATTCCTCCGACAGCCGCTCCCGCAGACTTGACGAAACGTTGATTGCCGAAATCCTTTTGCCGAGCATAAGTCCGCCGTAAAGCTGTTTAGCGCGGAACTTTTTCTCGCCCAACCGAACTGTTAAATTTTCAAGCTCTTCAAAGCTCAAATCCTGTAATATTTTTTTCATAATAATTCTTTTGAACGGCTCAACGTTTTTTCACGAACGAAGTAAGGAAGAACCCCGCGCCGAGAGATATATGCGGCAAAAATTGAAGTCCGAATTTGGTGACGCGGTGTCCGAGAGGACTTGTCGGTATGCTGAGCTCAAACTCCTTATGTCCCTGTAAAAACGAATATACTATACTGTCGTTTTCTTCGGGCAGTATCGAGCAAGTGGAATAATAGAGACGCCCGCCCGCCTTGACGTAGCGCGAACAGTTTTCCAATATCGCAAGCTGAGTATTATTTAAACTTTCAATATCGCTTTCGCTTCTGAAAAGTTTTATATCGGGATTTTCGTTTATTACGCCCGTGCCCGAACACGGAACGTCGCAGAGCACCGCGTCGAAGGCGTTTTCATACTCGGGTATGAATGACGCCGAGTCCGCCTGAATAGCCGTCACGTTTGAAACGCGCATCCGGCTTGTATACGAATTTATAAGCTCCGTTCTGTGCGCGTGCAGTTCGCACGCCGTTACCGAACGGCATTTTTTTGATAGAAGAACCGACTTACCGCCGGGAGCCGCGCACGCGTCCAACAACTTTTCGCACGGGGATATTGCCGAACAAATAGCTACCGAACCCACGGACTGGAAAGTGTAATCGCCCCTTAAAAAACCTTCGTCGCGGACAAAGTTGGGGAAGATATAGGTATCGGGAAACGGAGTGTCGGTATGCGGTTTACCGAGATATAGTTCCGCTCCTTTTTCGAAACGCACGCATACGCCTTGCGAGGGCGCGGAAAGAATATCCGCCGCTTCGCCCTTATAACTGCGCCTAACTTTCTTTACAAGCCACGTCGGCGCGCTGCATTCGAGCGATAGTCTTTCGTCGGTTTTTTCGGGCAAAGGCGGTATTTTATAGGAGCGCAGAAAGGCGTTTACGAAACCCGACGCGCCGTCCTTGCCGAGCTTTTTTACCAGCTCTACCGCGCTGTCCACTACCATATATCCGTGCTTATCCATAAATTCGAGCATATACAGCGCGATTTTAAGAATAATCTTTACCGTACTTTTTGGCGGTTTTTTGGTATTTGCCCCTATAATATGCGTTAAATAAATATCTTTTTCAAGCACGCCGTAACATATTTTTACCGTGCGCGCTTTATTCAAAGGCTCGACGCAAGTTTCGGAAATTGCCTGTTTTAAGTATTTACCCCCTTGATATACCTTAACGAGTATCAAATAGGGGTCTGTAAGCGGGTTAGTCAAGTCTGTCTCCCGCCTTTATTTTTCTGCCGTTAACGAAGTCGGAAGCGTTCATAACCTTTCCGCCCGACGGTTGAAGCCTTTTAATTATAATCGCGCCCTCGCCGCATTTGACGGTAATTCCGCGTTTGTCGGCGCATATTACCGCGCCGATTTCGCCCTCGCCCTCGCAGACTTCCGCGGCGTATACGTTCAAAAACGCAGAACCGAAGTTGCAATATGCGGCGGGAGCGGGACTGAAAGCGCGGATTAAACGGCATATATTCTCCGCCGAATCGGCGAAATTTATTTTACCGTCCTCTTTGACGATTTTTTTACAATAGGTTGCCCGCGCCTCATCCTGTATCAAAAGCTGCGTATTTCCGTTTTTTATAAGTTCCGCCGCTTCCGTAACCGCTTGCGCCGAAAGCTCGGACAAAACGGCAGAAAGTTCTCCGCTGTCCATTCCGCCTGTTTCACAGCGTTTGACAAGCAATATGCCGCCCGTATCGAGCGAGAGCTCCGTCCTCATAACGGTCACGCCCGTATGCGTTTTCCCCGCGAGTATAGCCGACTGAATGGGCGACGCGCCGCGAAATTCGGGCAGAAGAGAGGCGTGAAGATTCCACACGCCCATCGGGAAGCAGTCCAATATTTCCTGCGTAAGAAGCTGTCCGTAAGCGCACGTGAACATAACGTCCGCGCCGAGCGCTTTCACCTCGTCGGAATGAGCGCGTATTTTATCGAAGCGATACACGGGAATTCCGAGCTCCTGCGCCGCCTGATTTACGGGCGTAGGCGTGAGTATTTTTTTTCTGCCTACCGGTTTATCGGGTTGGGTTATTACCGCCGCGACGCCGAACTTTTCGTGAAGCGCTTTAAGCGCGGGAACAGCGTATTCGGGCGAGCCTGCAAAAACTATTTTCAAATTTCTCCCCTCTCTCACTCGCCGTCTTCCTGCAAGTCGTAAATTTCCTGCGCCCTGTCGGTATACAGAATACCGTCGAGGTGGTCAAGCTCGTGACACACCGCGCGGGCGAAAAAGCCTTCCGCCGTGAGTTTGTGCTTTTTGCCGTTTCTGTCGCGGTACTCGGCTTTAACCTTGTAAGGGCGTGTAACGGTTCCCTGCTTGCCCTTTACCGAAAGGCAACCCTCGGGTCCCGTCTGTTCGCCCTTGGACGAAAGAATTACGGGATTGATAAATTCGAAATATCCCTCGTCCACGTCGATGACTACCGCGCGGAGCGGCACGCCTATTTGCGGAGCGGCAAGTCCCGCGCCGTGCTCGGCGCGGACGGTTTCCTTCATATCGTCAAGGAGGTTAAAAAGCTCTTTATCGAATTTCTTTACCTCCGTGCATTTTTCTCTCAATACGGGTTCGCCCGTCTGTACGACGAATTTTCTTGCCATAATAAGCTCCTCGGAATTTTAATTTTTTTCCGCTTTATTTTACGCGCCGCGGAAATTAGCGCAAAATTTGTATTACGATAAATTGACGGGATTTTCTTCGACGTACACGAGAACCGACGGCGAAGAATTCGTAACCGCAATATCGTACAACCTTTCGAGCATAGAATGCGATTTAAGGCGCATAAGCACCTGATACCGCATTTTGTTCTGTATCTTTTTTATGGGAGAGTGCATCTTGTTTAAAAATATAAACTCGTCCGGACGACGCTTTCGCAATTCTTCTATCGCAAAGTAAACGTTCTTTAAAGTTTCGAGCGCGGCGTCCCCGTTTTCGGAAGTAACCATAATGCGGCAGATTAGCGAATACGGCGGAAACCCCGTCGCTCTTCTCAAATCGTTTTCGTTATCGAAGAAACCCTTATAGTCGTAAGCCGTGGCATAGCGCAGAATATAGTTTTCGGGCGAACACGTTTGCAGAACCACTTTGCCCGCTTCGCCCGCTCTTCCGCTTCTGCCCGCAACCTGCGTTATTAACTGGAAAGTGCGTTCGCCGCTTCGGTAATCGGAAAAGTGCAGGCTCATATCCGCGTCCATAATTCCTACCAAAGTAACCGCGGGAAAATCGTGCCCCTTTGCTATCATCTGCGTGCCGACTAAAATATCGGCTTTCTTATCCGCGAACTGTTTTAAAATTTTATAGTGTCCGTCCTTGCCCGATACCGTGTCGTTGTCCATACGAATTATGCGCGCCGAAGGAAACAGCGTTTTAAGTTCCGAAACCACGCGCTGGGTGCCCGTTCCGTTATAGAGAACATGCCTGCCGCCGCATTCGGGACAGCTTTCGAGCATACGGTATTTCGCGCCGCAATAATGACATTTAAGACAGTTGTCCTCGCTGTGGTAAGTCAGCGTAACGTCGCAGTGTTCGCACTTGGCGACGTAGCCGCAGTCGCGGCATAGCACCGTGCGAGAGTATCCTCTTCTGTTTAAAAATATAATCGCCTGATTTCCGCTTTTAAGCGTCTCTTCGAGTTCTCCCCTCAGCGCGGCGGAAAACGAGGTGTTGTTTCCCCTTTTAACTTCCCTGCGCATATCCGCGATGATTATTTCGGGAAGAGGTTTTTTGTTTATTCTTTCGGTAAGCGTGATTAAATTGAACCGCCCCTCCGCCGCCTTTACATAACTTTCAACCGACGGCGTCGCACTGCCGAGCACGAGCTTCGCGCCGTTATATTCCGCGCGCATCTGCGCGATTTCGATAGCGGAATAGCGGGGCGCGGATTCGCTCGAATACGAGGAATCGTGTTCTTCGTCGATAATAATCGCGCCGATATTTTCAAGGGGCGCGAAAACCGCGCTGCGCGCGCCTATTGCGATTTTCGCCTCGCCCGAGCGCAACCTCTGCCACTCGTCGAATTTTTCGCCCGCGGAAAGTCCGCTGTGCAATATCGCCGCCGCGCCGCCGAAACGCGCGCGGAGCTGTGACAGCATTTGCGGCGTCAACGAAATTTCGGGCACGAGGAAAATCGCCGTCCTGCCCCTCAGTATTTCGCGGGCGATTACGCTAAGGTATATTTCCGTTTTGCCGCTACCCGTTACGCCGTGAATAAGACTCACCGTCTTTCCGCAATTTTCTATGCTTTCGAGCGCGGCGCATTGCGCAGGCGTCAGTATTTTTTTCTGCCCGTCGGAGGGAAGAACACGGAAATCGCCGCGGTTGATTTTACGCGTCTGAATTTCCAACGCGCCCTTTTCGGCAAGCGCATTTACAGCCGCCCTGCCGTAAGCCGTACAAAGCGAAGCGAATTCGCATTCGCCCTGCTCTTTGAGATATGCGAGCGCTTCCGCCTGTTTTTTAGCAGACGCGGAAAGTTTTACTTCACCGTTCCTGTAAACAGCGTAGCGTTTGAACGCTTCCTTGACTTTGCCGAGCCGCATTTCCGAAGGCATAAAAAGCCGCAGGGCAACCGCTTTTGGCACGCGGTATCTTTTGCATATACTCTGCATAAGCGTAAAGCATTCCGCAATCAACGCGGGTTCTTCGTCAAGAACTTGCGCGACGGGTTTAACTTTGTCCGCAGGGTATGCGGAAGTTTGGCTTACGCCTATGACGAAGCCGTCCACCGTCCTGCCGCCGAACGGGACTTTAACCCTGCACCCCGCTTGAAGCGAGTCCGGGCAGGAATATTCGAATATCTTGTCCACCTGACTGTGGGCAATATCGACAATGACCTGAGCGAACAATTTTTTACCGCCGTGTTAAACTAACTGCGGTTTCCTTTTACTGAAAACCGCAGTCGTCTTTTTAGTCTTTTGTACACTTGATTTTGCCGTCCGCAATCTCCTGACAAGCTACCGAAATTTCTTTGAGATACTCGTCGGGGTTGGGACCTTGCGCCATATGGTGTTCGAGAATCTGTCTTGCGCGCTTAGCCGCTACGACGCAAAGACAGTAACGCGATACGGACTGTCCGTCCGTTCCGAGTTTGTCGATTAATGTATCGACGGAAGGTTGGTTAATCATATATTCACTCCTTATATTTACGGGATTTAATTATTTCTGTTATCTCGGCTACCGCGTCTTCCAATACGTCGTTGACGACGGTAAAATCATACTCGTTCTTTTTGGAAAGTTCGTATTCGGCGCGGGATATGCGCTCCTGAATGTGCGGCGCGTTCTCAGTACCCCTTCCGTAAAGCCTTTCGTTCAACGCCTGCATATCGGGCGGAACTACCAGAATGAGCAACGCTTCGGGATAGGCTTTCTTTACCTGCAACGCCCCGTCCACTTCTATTTCGAGAATTACGTCGCTAAAACGCAACGTCTCTTCCACGAACGCGCGCGGCGTGCCGTAATAATTTTCAAAATGTTCGGAATATTCCAAAAGTCCGTTTTCTTCTATCAGCTTTAAAAATTTTTCTTTCGTTATGAAAAAGTAAGACTTTCCGTCCACTTCTCCCGTGCGGGGCGGGCGCGTCGTACACGAAACGCTCAGCGCGCAACCCAGCTTTTCAGTTAACAGTTTTACGATTGTTCCCTTGCCTACTCCGGAAGGACCTGAAATTACTATAAGTTGATTTGTCATATCGGTGAACCTGTTTAAGCCGAAAACTTTACGGCTTATTCTACGTTTTGAACCTGTTCGCGTATTTTCTCTATTTCGTTTTTGAGCGCGAGTCCGAGCCTTGTTATCTCCAAATCGTTGGACTTGGAACATATAGTATTCGTTTCGCGGTTAAATTCCTGAACGAGAAAATCGAGTTTTCTTCCGACGAGCTTCTCGCGGCAAATTTCGCGGAACTGCGAAATGTGGGATTTCAGGCGGGTAAGTTCTTCGTCTATATTGCTCCTGTCCGCAAAAAGTGCGGCTTCGGTAAGCAGTCTGCTTTCGTCGGGTTCGGTGTCTTCAAGAAGTTTTTTCATCTTCGCTTCGAGTTTAGCCAAATAACTTTCCGCCACGAGCGGCGCGCGGACGCCGACTTCGCCTACGAGCTTTTCGATTGTGTCCATTCTCGAAAGCATATCTTCGGCAAGTTTTTCACCCTCGGTTTTGCGCATTACGTTCAGATTATCGAGCGCGGAGTTTAAAGCGTTTTTCAGCGCCTCTACGCACTCTTCGTCCGCGGAAGAAGTTTCCTCGGCTTTGATTACGTCGGGATAGCGCAATATCGAAGTTACTGAAAAATCGTTCTCCGCGTCGGGGAACAATTCCTTTATTCTCCTCGCCGCACGCGCGTATGCGTCGGCGGTTCCCTCGTCTATATATAATGTTTTCGCCTTTTCGCGTTTATCCGAAAATCCGACGTAAACGTCCGCGTGTCCGCGAGTGAGTTTTTTACGGACGGCGGAGCGGATTATATCCTCGAACGCGATAAAAATTCGAGGGCATTTAACCGAAACGTCGAGATAGCGGTTATTGACCGTCTTGATTTCCACGTTCAGCTCTATGCCGTCCTCTTTATATTCGCCCCTGCCGAAACCCGTCATACTTAACATAAAAGCTCCTTTTGTCAACTTGCCGCGACGCCTTACGGCGGCGTAAGTTTAAACGCAAGTTTATTGCAAAGCGTACTTTATTCGATTATATCAACTTTTTTGAAAAATTTCAAGCGTTAAGCACGGCAATAAAAAAATTTGCGCCGCGCTTTTTTAATACGCGCGGCGCAAATTGCCGTTATTTTTTATATTCGGTTCCGTCAGTAGTCGTCGCTCTCTTCGGTATAAAGTCCCTTAGTCCGCGTGGTAACTAAACGGTATTGCCCGTGCGGCTCCACGTCGAACAGAGAGCAGTCCTGAAAAGAAGTCGCTATTTCGCCCGTGATTTCGGAATAGTACGCCATATTCCCCGCGCACATTATGACGGGGAGTCCGTAGAGGTGCGAATATGCGCGGATTAACAGCGGCGGCAGAGTGTTTTTGAGCTCTTCCATAAACACCACTACGGCGTTGCAACCGCACATAGAAAACGCCTTCATTCCGTCGGGGAAATACAAGTCGTTCTCTATGCAGAGTCCTATTTTGTATCCGCCTATATGGTAAACGCCGAGTCCCGCGCCGCTTTTGTAATCCTCTCCGTCGAGAACGTGCGTCATATCCGATATGCCCAGAAGTTTGCCCCTGTCCGCAATCGAAACGGATTTTCTCAATATTCCGCGGCTTAACGTGCGGCACCCGCACAGCACCCCGCACTTGCACGACTTGGAAAGCCTTGCGGCGTCCTCGAACTTATCGCTGAGACCTTTCAACTCGTCCTCGTAATTTACTTCGCCGAGTCCCTTGAACCCGAATATCGCAAAGTCGCATTCGGGAAGAGATTTAACGTCTTTCAACTTTTTGTCAGCTATAACGCAAAATATCATACCATACATTTTATTAAACAAAATAAAAATATGTTAAAAAGGTTTTAAGCGGACAATCTGCGGCATAGAATACTTCCATATGAGGTGCAACGTGAAAAAATTTGTCTGTCTTTTACTAACCGTATGCGCGGCGGCGCTGTGCATTACGTTTACGGCGTGCGAAAAAAAGAGCAAAACAGCCGTCAGCGAATACGAGATATTCGCTTCTTACGATAGCGAAAACAAAAAGCTAACCGGCACGGTTGATTTTACTTATTACAACTCAACCGACAATGAAATAACCGATATTAAATTCAACCTTTACGGGAACGCTTTCCGCGAGGACGCAACCTATAAACCCGTATCGCAAAGTTATACGAACAAGGCGTACTATGCGGGGGCGAGCTGGGGTGGAATGTCCGTGGAACAAGTTGAAAACTGCGCGGGTTGGAATATCGGCGGAGAGGATGAAAATATACTCACCGTCACGCTGTTAACCCCCGTATATCCCGAAGAGAGCGCGGAAATACGCATAAGTTATGCGCTCGAACTCGCGCTTGTAAATCACCGCACAGGCGTTACGGAGAACAGCGTCAACCTCGGAAACTTCTATCCTACTCTTTGCGCTTATTCTACGGAAGGATTTATAGAATGCAATTACTATTATTGCGGAGACCCGTTCGTTTCGGAATGCGCGAATTACAGCGTTACTTTGGATTTGCCCCAGGGATATACCGCGGCTACGAGCGGAAAACTTAAAAACGAGTCCTCCGCGGACGGCAGAAAAAAGTGCACGTACACGCTTGAAAACGCGAGAGATTTCGCCGCGGTGCTGTCCGATAAATTTCAGGTAGTTTCGAAGAACGTAAACGGAGTGGAAGTGAGCTATTACTACTATTCCGATTCGAGTCCGCAGGTATCGCTTACAGCCGCCTGCGAAAGCGTAGAATACTTCTCTTCCACGTTCGGAAAGTACGTATACCCCACACTATGCGTCGTTGAAACGGGTTTTTGTTACGGCGGAATGGAATACCCCGCGCTCACTATGATTAGCGACGAGCTCGATTCCGACAATAACGTATACACCATAGTTCACGAAAACGCGCACCAATGGTGGTACGCAATGGTAGGAAGCGACCAGCTTAACAGCGCGTGGCAGGACGAGGGACTTGCGGAATACAGCACGCTGATGTTCTTCGAAGAACACCCCTCATACTCATTTACCCGCACGGGAATTATAGGCTCGGCAACCAAGTCGTACAGGGCGTACTATACCGTATATAATCAGATTTTCGGCGAAACGGATACGAGTATGAACCGAAACTTAAAGGACTTCGAGAGCGAATACGAGTACTCAAATATCGCCTATAACAAAGGACTTATAATGTTTGAAACTCTCCGCAAATCAATCGGCGACGACAAGTTTACGGCGGGACTTAAAAAGTATTTCTCTTCGAACGTTTACCGGCTTGCTTCCTGCGAAGATTTGCTCGGCTGTTTCATCAACGGCGGAAACGATTTGGAAGGATTTTTCGATTCATTTATCGAAGGTAAAATCGTAATATAACGCAATTCAAATTTATGGTTAGCCGCGCCCCGCTTTCGATTCGGGGCGCGGGATTTTTCAGGAAATAATTCCCGACGGGCGAGAGTTTAACAAATCGCTTGCAAATTCAAATATAATGGTATATAATGTATTCAAATTGAAATTATAATTTAAGGAAACCCTTATGGACCCAAGTTGTAATTATTACTCAACTGAATATGCCGAAAACTTTCCGTACAGAAGAGGAACCGCATAATTTACAGACGGCGGCTTTACCCCCCCCCCGCCTTTTGAATTATCCGCATAAAAAAGTCTTTTATTGCACGGAATTTTCCGTGCATTTTTTAATGTAATTCGAAAGGAAAAAAGCTATGGTTAAATTCTTTTTAACGAACGGCGGACGCGCGCCCGAACAGATTGAAAGTTTTAAAGAAAATTGCTGGGTTGATATGGTGAACCCGAGCGACGACGAGTGCGAAGACATTGCCAAACTTACGGGCATACACGAAGATATGCTTAAAGCCGCGCTCGACGAAGAGGAACGTGCGCGTACCGAATTCGACGACGGAAACAGTATGTTCGTAGTCGACTGTCCCCTTATCGTCGACACCGACGACGGCGGCGACAGTTACACCACGTTACCCCTCGCGGTAATTTATAACAAGAAATGCACCGTAACGGTATGTCTGAAAGGCAATACCGTTTTACGCGATTTTATAACGGGCAGAGAGCCGATACGCACGGATATGCCGCTCCACTTTATGCTTACGTTTATGCTCGGCAACGCGAAGAGATTTCTTTACAGTCTTAAACAAATCGACAGAAAGACGCGGCGCATTCAGAGCGAAATGGAAAAGACTATGCGTAACAGCGAAATTATTCAGTTGCTCGATTTGCAGAATTCGCTCGTCTACTTCTCCACTTCCCTGAACTCTAACGAGCGGGTGCACGAAAAACTTTTTAAAGTCGAAGGCGTAGCCACGCGCGAGGAGTACCTCGACTTATACGAGGACGTTATAATAGAAAGCAAGCAGGCGATAGAAACCTGTAACATATATAAGAATATTTTGAGCGTCACTATGGACGCGTACGGTTCGGTAATTTCAAACAATGCGAACGACACGATGAAAAAGCTGACTATAATAACCATTCTCCTTGCCGTTCCCACGATGATTGCGGGATTCTGGGGAATGAATATGCCCGTTCCCGGACAGGACGGATACGCGTTCTACCAGACGGGTTGGTTCTGGCTTGTTACCGCCGCCGCCATACTTTTAACGGGAGCAATAGGATTGTTGCTTTTAAAGGGCGGCGCACTCAGAAAGAGCAGAACCAAAAAACAAAAAAAGAGAAAACGCGGGGAACCGAGAAACTGAAATGCCTATACTTCAATACGTTTGTAAAAACTGCAAAAAGAACTTCGAAGAGCTTGTAAAAAAATACGACGAACAAGTTTTATGCCCCGACTGCGGCAAACCCGCAGAACGCAGTTATTGCGGCGAGGTTTTTTCCGCAACGGGCAAACCCGTAAAAAAATGCAGCGGCAACTGCAAAACCTGCGGCGGCTGTAAATAGAGAACCGCTTACGATTTAATAAAAACTATCTGACTCCTAAATTTTATCCTTCCTTTTCGGGAAGGATTTTTTTTGCGCAAAAATTTTAAAATTCTTTGTATAAGAAATAATTTATGCGGCAATAAATCTTTGCGTAAGGAGGAGACGCCGAGGTGAAGTTCGTCAAGCTGTTGTCGGTTGTTATAGCCGCGGGCGCATTTGCCGCCGTTATGTTTTTGCTTTCGCCGAAGCTGTGTTTCGACGGCGGTGAAAGCTATACGTTCTTCTGCGGAAACAGTTCGAAAAACTGCCGCGAAGTTACGGTTACAGGCAATGCCGCGCTTAAAAAACTCACCTTAACGGAAGTCTGCGGAGAAAGCGCAACTTACGGCGAATTCGATTTAGCCGCATACCTTAAAAAAGTAAACGGCGAAATCATTTTCACGGAAGAGCTTTCGGACAGCGTCAACTACTACTGCAAAGCCGACTTACCCTATTCGGTAACTTTACGCGGGGAGCAAATCAATCTGCACGTCTGCGTGAGAGAAGAGAGCGTAAAAGTCGCGTCACCAATAATTTTCGGCGGGTATTGAATAAAAACTCAAACCGCTGTCAATATCAAAATCAAAGGAGTTAAATTATGAAACAGGAAAACAAGAAAAGCAAAAAGAAAATTCTACTCTACTACTTGATTCTTGCGGCTTGTCTGCTTGTAATCGCCGCCGTAACCGTGACGGTAATATTTACCGTCAACCGTAACAAACCGCCCATTTCCGCCGATACGGACAATACCGATACCGACAATAACGGCGGAAATAACGGCGGTAACGGTAACGACAACGATAATGACAATGATAACGATAACGACGACGATGATAAACCCACCGGCGGAAATTCCAACGGCTACGTTTTACCCGTACGCACCGCTACCGTTACGAGCGCATATGATTTCGTTTACGACGTTACCCTCGACAGATACTGCGTTCATCAGGGAATAGACTTCCAAGGCAAGACGGGCGACGAAGTATGCGCGGTACGCGACGGCACGGTTACGCAGGTTGTCAAAAACCACGTGCTTGACGGTTCTTATATAACCATTACGCACTCCAACGGCGTTACTTCCACTTACAAGTATATCGAAGCCAAGGAAAATATTGCCGTCGGCACAACCGTAAAGCAGGGCGACGTAATCGGCGTTATTGCGGAAGCGAACGGTTCGGAGATGAAGCAGGGCGAACACCTTCACTTCGAAATGAGCGTAAACGGAAAACCCGCAGACCCCAATATCTACCTCGATATTATAGAAAAATAATCGGTTTACCCCTCCCCTCACCACGTAAAACCTAAATCGAACCGCTATAAGTTTAGCGGGAATCGGTTTAGGTTTTTGTGTTGTTTAAAATACCGTTGTCTATGCGCCGTTCTGTTAACAATCAAAATTGTAAAAAATTTTTTCAAGCTCTTGCACGTCTTCGATTACCGCATCTATATGTTCGGGCGTAATGGTTTCTACCTGTTTAACGCGTGTTTTATAAAATTTGCAGATATGTTCTTTTTCTACTATTTCTTGGTTTAAAGCGCAAATACCTAAATTTGTTTCGTCAAAGCTATATGCGCTTTTTTGATAAATTGAGTCAAAGCTGTTGCAGTCTTTGCATTTATGCAAGTTATTGTTTTTGTTCATTTTAAATTCTTTCCTTCCTCGCGGCTTTCTTGTAAAATTTGCCGAATTGCGGATAAGTCCATTAAAATTTCGTATAAAGCTCTTGATGTAACTCTTTTCCTGTAATGAAAGCCACGACAGCTTCTTTTCCAATTTTCGCAACCGAAATTACTGCCGACTATCTTATCCTGCATTTCACAATGCCCCTTTTTAATACTTTCAAAACGGCATAGTTTTTTTGTATAATAGCCCTCATAATTTCCGCAATACAAACATTTTTTGCTTTTGTTTTCTTCACTCATTTTTTTTAGCCTCCAAATATTTTATTTTTTAACAAAAAAATTTAACCATAAGCAAATAAAAATTTGTTGTTTTTTGCACACACCTACGTACTTTAAATTTTAAACGAAAATTTTTAACAAAAAATTGTTCAGACCCGCACATTTTATGCTTAATTGAAATTGCAGATTATCTTAACTTTTCTTTGGACGTTTTAGTTGGGCGGGAAAGAGTTTAAAACCGATTTAATTACTATATTTAACCGAACAAAATACCGCAGAAGCGGCGCTAAGCCGCACTGCGATATTTGTCGTTCTGAAATTATGTTAAATTATGAAAACTTTTGTGAATTTTGAAAATTATTCGCATAAATTAATTTCTATACAATGTCAATTCACAAAAATTATAGATACGAACATAGAATAGTGTTAGAAAGTAACAAAAATAAGAATTTGAAAAATTTTACAAATGTTATTGACTAACAAAAATAAGAATGCTATACTTCTCTCGAAATCAGACGAACGGCTGATTTAAAGAATGGCTTGACAGAAAGGAGGTTTGAAAAAAATGTTCATTTACGATAACCTTAACGAGTTAGATGAAAGCAGGGAACTTGCAGTATCCCCCTTGGCTTACGTTGTTTTTAACTGTGCAAGATAATTTTATAATATACGTTTATAGATGAAGATAAAGGGAATGAAAGAGAAAGGAGTTTGAAATGTTTATTTACGAAAATCTTAACGAAATGGAAGAAAACAGGGAACTTGCAGTATCCCCTTTCGCTTACGTCGTATTAGACTGCGCGAGATAATTTTTGTATATACGGGTGGGAATGAAATAAATTTATAAGGAGTGAACCGCATGTTCTACTATGAAGTTGCAGATAAGGACATAGAACGCAAACGCAATAACAGACTTCTTCAACTTGCGTTTATGTTTTCCATTGTTAATATCCACTAATTAAAAAGACGACAAAACAGCCGCATTGAAAGCGGCTGTTTATTTTTGTGTAAACAAAAACCTCGCGATAGCGGCGTGGTACTAATGAGGCTACTGCCTGTGAGCAGAAAATCAGCGGTAAAGAAATATAAATCGTGTAAATTAACGAACGTCATTGCGAACGCAGTGAAGCAA
>CAMXOH010000015.1 GCA_947245485.1 uncultured Clostridia bacterium
TTCGCCTACGGCTCGCAATGACGGTTCGGATTGCTTCACTGCGTTCGCAATGACGATTGTTAATTTACACGATTTAAATTTCTTTTCCGCTGATTTTCTGCTCACAGGCAGTAGCTTCATTAGTACCCAGCCAATATCGCGGGGTTTTCGTTTACACAATAAAAATCCCCCGTGCAAAACTTGTACGGGGGATTTAACGTTAATAATTAAACTAATTCGATTATCGCTTCTTCGGCAGCGTCGCCGCGGCGCGAACCGAGCAGATAGATACGGGTGTAACCGCCGCCCTGTCCGAGTTCTTCCGCACGCTGTGCGTACTTAGGCGCGATTTCGTTGAAAAGTTTTTCCATAAGGGGATGCTGAATGTCCGCCGTTCTCTTCTTGAAGTCGGACTTCTTTTCGCTGAAAGCCTTGACTTCCTGTAAGTCGCGGAGCTTGCCCATAAGCGCGCGGCGTACCGCAAGTTTCTTGGGACTGTCCTTTATGGATTTAGTGGTAACTTCCTTACCCTTTTTATCTGTCTTTACAACAGAAGTTTCAACGTTGTCGTCGTAAACTCTGATTGCCTTGGTTATAATTTTTTCAACGTAGGGTTGAAGCTCTTTCGCTCTTGCTGCGGTTGTGGTAATTTTGCCGTACCACAGAAGCTCCGACGCCTGGTTACGAAGCATTGCCTGTCTTTGTTCTGCCGTTTTTCCTAATTTGCCGGGCATTTTTTAATCCTCCTTGTTTGCAAGTGTCAGTCCGTAGGATTGAAGTTTTAATATTACCTCGTCCAAAGACTTTCTGCCGAGGTTTCTGACCTTTAACATTTCGTCTTCCGTCTTTCTGGTCAAATCTTCTACGGTGTGTATGTTCGCCCGCTTCAAGCAGTTGTAGGAACGGACGGATAAGTCCATCTCCTCAATCGCCATAGCGAGTATTTTCTGGTGTTTATCATCCTCGTTCTTGACAAGAATGTCCATATCTTTAATGCTTTCCGAAAGGTCTACGAACAATGAAATATGGTCCTGCATTATCTTAGCCGCAAGGGATACTATTTCCTTTGCGCTGAACGCGCCGTTTGTCCATACTTCGAGCGTGAGCTTGTCATAGTCGGTTTTCTGTCCCACGCGGGTATTTTCCACGGAATAGTTTACCTTTTTAACAGGCGTATATATCGAATCGATGGGGATGTAATCTATAAGTTCCGTTCTTGTGTGGTCTGCTCCCTTATAGCCTCTGCCGCGGCCGATAGTGATTTCCATATCGATTTTGCCGCCTTCGTCGATTGTGCAGATATGCTGTTCGCCGTTTATTATTTCAAGCTCCGCATCTTCGCTGATATCGCTTGCTTTTACCTCGCAAGGCCCTTCCTTGTAGAGATGAACGACTTTTACATAGTCCTTATCGGTAACTTTGGTCTTGATTGCAAGCGTTTTTAAGTTGAGGATAATTTCGGTTACGTCCTCTTTAACGCCGGCAACAGCCGAAAATTCGTGCTTGACGCTTCCGTCAAGAAATCTTATGCCCTGCGCCGCCGCACCGGGAAGTGCGGATAACAGTATTCTTCTTAAGCAGTTGCCTATCGTAAGACCGAATCCTTTTTCAAGAGGTTCGACGACGACCTTTGCGTACGACTGGTCCTCGCTCTCTTCGACTTCGATTTTGGGCATATCCATTTCTATCATTGTGTTACCTCCTGATTCTGGTTATTACTTGGAGTACAATTCGACAATCATATGCTCTGCAATCTGGCTGTCGATATCATCTCTTGCGGGAAGCGCTATGATTTTACCTTCTAACTTTTCGGAATTGAATTCAAGCCACTTCGGGATAACGCCCGATTTAGACGCCTTAATCGCTTCGAAATACTTATTCGAGGATTTGCTTTCCTTGACGGTAATTATATCGCCCGTTTTTACTACGTAAGAAGGAATGTTTACCTTTTTACCGTTTACGAGGAAATGTCCGTGATTTACAAGCTGTCTCGACTGTGAACGGCTTGCGCCTATTCCCATACGGAATATGACGTTATCGAGTCTGCGTTCCAAAAGCGAAAGCATATTTTCACCGGTGATGCCTTTCATTCTGTCCGCTTTCTCGTAGCAAGCGCGGAACTGTCCTTCCTGCACGCCGTAAATACGCTTAACTTTCTGCTTCTCACGAAGCTGTTTGCCGTATTCGGAAACCTTCTTCCTGCCTGCGCCGTGCGCTCCGGGAGGGGTAGGTCTCTTTTCGAACGGGCACTTGCCCGTATAGCATTTATCGCCCTTTAAAAACAGCTTTCCGCCTTCTCTTCTGCAAAGACGGCATTTTGCTTCTCTGTAAGTTGCCATATCTTAATTTCTACCTCCGATTATACTCTGCGGCGTTTAGGCGGTCTGCAACCGTTGTGAGGGATTGGAGAAACGTCGGAAATCATCGTGATTTCAACGTCGCAAGCGCCAATCGCTCTTATAGCCGACTCTCTGCCCGCGCCGGGGCCCTTTACAAAAACTTCCACGCTGCGAAGTCCGTGTTCCTTAGCCGCTTTAACTGCGGTTTCGGTTGCCATCTGCGCCGCAAACGGCGTTCCCTTTCTCGAACCTTTGTAATTGAGACTGCCCGCGCTGGACCAGCTTATTACGTTGCCCTGCGCGTCGGTTACGGTTACGAGCGTATTATTGAAGGTAGACTGGATATGAACCTGTCCTCTGTCAACCTTTTTAAGTTCTCTGCGCTTTCTTGAAACGGTTTGCTTCTTGTTATTATTCGATGCCATACCTTACCTCCTTACTTTGCGCCCTTCTTCTTGGCTACCGTGCGGCGGGGACCTTTTCTCGTCCTCGCGTTGGTTTTGGTGGACTGTCCGCGTACGGGCAACCCCTTTCTGTGACGGATGCCGCGATAGCATCCTATTTCCATAAGTCTTTTAATGTTGAGCGATACTTCGCTGCGAAGTTCGCCTTCGACTCTGTAATTGTGGTCGATATATTCTCTCAATTTGGATACGGTAGTTTCGTCCAAATCCTTAACTCTCGTGTCGGGGTCTATGCCCGTTGCCGCAAGAATTTTCTGGGACGTCTTTAAACCTATACCGTAGATGTAGGTGAGACCAATTTCGATTCTCTTTTCTCTGGGTAAATCTACACCGGCAATACGTGCCATAACGATTTAATTCCTCCGTTAAATTTTAAATGTGTATTTTGTAATGTATGTTAACCTATTCAAGCCTTTCGCCCGAAATTTTGGAATGAGACGAAAAGCAGGAACGGAATTATTATTGATGGTAACTTTGCGCCGCAACTGTGCTACGCCGCATTATTTGCGCCGAAAAACGCGGAAAAAGCCGAATTTTGCCGTTCCGCGCGCATTAGCGCATATTAAAAGCTAAGTTCTTTTATTATAGCACAAAACTTTTAAAAATGCAACTTTTATACGCCGCAAACAAATATTTAATTGCGGCCCGACGGCGGAAAAAGCAAACGGGTTTAAATTTTATTTAAACGTTTGCGCGCTTGAATTTTTAACCCTGACGCTGTTTGTGACTCTTGTTCTTGGAACAAATAATCATTACTTTGCCGTTTCTTTTGATAACTTTGCATTTATCGCACATAGGTTTTACAGAAGGTCTAACTTTCATAACACAATCCTCTTATAATTTATTGTATAACTGTGCAAAACGCGCGGCGCCGCTTTGCGGACTGCGGTTTTACACGTTCTGCCGTCAGTTTTTACTGCGCCAGACAATGCGTCCTTTTGTCAGGTCGTACGGACTCATTTCGAGTTTAACGTTATCGCCCTCTATAATGCGGATATAGTTCATACGGAGCTTACCCGAAATATATGCGGTTATAACGTAGCCGTTCGACAGCTTAACTTTGAAATTGGCGTTGGGCAAGCATTCTATTACTTTGCCCTCAGCTTCGATTACATCGTTTTTTGACATAAAACTCCTGAATTATCGCAAATAACATCGTTGAAATTATTTGCCGTAATTTCCGTTGCGGTTTTAATTTTCTTCCTTTTGGGGAAAGTTATAGGTTTTCAGCGCGGAATACACCTCTGTATCGAACACCTGTCTGCCGTCCTCGAATTTGGCGGCAATGGATTCCGCCTTTTCGGGAAGAAGTTTCAAGTGTTTGAGGTTTTTGCGCTTGGGCGCGGAAAGTTTTTTGAAATTGCCGTCCACAACGCCCACTGTTCCGTCGCCGAATACCGTCTTTATTAAATAATATCTGTCTTTATCTCTGCCTTGCGTGCTTTGACATATGCCGCCGATGACAGGGGTCTTAACTTTCATAACGTCCTTACCACAAAAGCCTTCTCGGCTTTATCGTCATTATAACGTTAAAATCTCTACCCCGCTCTCAGTTATAAGAACGGTATTTTCATAATGTGCCGCAGGCTTTCCGTCGGCGGTAGTCACCGTCCAACCGTCTTCGCGGTTGAAATTGACTTTGTATGTGCCCATGGTAATCATAGGTTCTATACAAATCGTCATACCTGCTTTAAGGCGCATGCCCGTGCCCTTTTTGCCGTAATTCGGAACGGATGGGTCCTCGTGCATGCTTGCGCCTATTCCGTGCCCGGTAAGGGCGCGAACAACGCCGTAACCGTGCGCTTCCGCGTGGCTTTGCACTTTATAGCCTATATCGAACAGCGGCGTTCCCGCGTGCAAATCCTCTATGGCTTTAAAGAAACATTCCTCAGTCACTTTTACGAGTTTTTTCTTTTCTTCCGAAACGTTGCCGATTAAAAACGTTCTGCAAGCGTCGCCGTGAAAGCCGTTCTTTTCCGCGGTTATGTCAACGCTGACTATGTCGCCGTCCAAAAGAACTCTGCCGCCCGGAACGCCGTGTACCACGACTTCGTTGACGGATACGCACGAACTTGCGGGATAACCCTCGTAACCGAGTTCGGAAGGATATGCGCCGCACGAAGTGATATACCTGTAAACGAGTTCGTCTACTTCCTTGGTAGTCATTCCCGCGCGTATATTCTTGCCGACGAATTCAAGCGTTTCCTTGACTATGCGGCAACTTTCACGCATATATTCTATTTCTTTTTCGTTTTTTACTTTTATCATTTTCCGAAACTGTCCAACGCGTCGCAGACTGCCGCAAATACTTCGTCGGGAGTTTTCGTTCCGCATACTACCGTAACCAGCTTGTTCTGCGCGGCATAATACGCGATAAGCGGCGCCGTCATTACGTTGTAGGTGTCGAGTCTCGATTTAACCGTAGCGGGATTGTCGTCGTCGCGGACGTAAAGTTCGTTGCCGCATTTTGCGCAAGTCGTCTTTCCGCCTAGCGTTGAAACGTGATAACTCTCTCCGCACGCGCACATACGTCTGCCGCAAATTCTGTCCATAATCAGCGAAGTGTCAACTTCGAGATTGAGACAAATATCTATGTCGTCGAATTTCGAAAGCTCTTCCGCCTGAAAAAGACTGCGGGGGAAACCGTCCAAAAGATAACCGTCCTTAACGTCGTCTTTCGTAAGTCTGTCCTTGACTATATCGCAAGTGACGGAATCGGGAACGAGTTTGCCCGCATCGATATAGGATTTGGCAAGTTTACCTATTTCGGTACCGCCCTTTATATTCGCGCGGAATATATCGCCCGTAGAGATATGGACTATGCCGTATTTTTCGGATATTTTGGTTGCCTGCGTGCCTTTGCCCGCGCCGGGCGCACCGAGAATAATTATCTTCATTGTTTCTTCCTCACAAATTTTTCCGCAGAAGAATTACGCTTACCTGCGCCGTAAAATTGCAGACGCGCGTTTACGCGTTGAGCAATTTTACGAGCCGCCCGCCCCGTATTAAATCAAGCGAAGCAAGCGTTTAAGCGGTTATTATTTTAAGAAGCCTTTATAGTTCTTCATCATAAGCTGCGATTCAAGCTGTTTATCGAGTTCGAGCGCAACCGATACTACAATCAGTATACCTGTTGTGGAGAATACCGAAAGGAGCGAAAGGTCCGACTGTCCGAGTCCCGAAAGCACCATTGAAAGTATCGAAGGTATGAACGCTACAAGCGAGAGATAAATCGCGCCGAAAAGCGTAATACGGTTGGATATTTTCTTTAAATAGTCCGCAGTAGGTCTGCCCGGTCTTATACCCTGAATGAATCCGCCGTTCTGCTGAATGGTTTTGGAAACGTCTTCGGGATTGAATTGCATCGACTGATAGAAGAACGCGAACGCGAAAATCAGCAAACAGAGAACAACCATATAGATGAGCTGTCCGTACCAAGCGCCCGAACCCGAGAACCATTCCTGTATGCCTTGCGCCGCGCCCGAATCGGGCCAGAACAAACTTATAATCATCTGGGGGAAAGAGATGAGCGCGAATGCGAAGATTAAGGGCATAACGCCCGAACCCGCTATTCTGATGGGAATTACGGAGGACTGTCCGCCGTACATTCTTCTGCCCTTCACCTGTTTAGCGTACTGGACGGGAATGCGTCTTTCCGACAAGTCTACCGCCACTATCGCCGTAAACTCGATTATAGTGAGTATCGCGAAACCGAGAAGTTCCCAGAATTTGTTATATTCTCCGCCGACGCCCTTTACAAAGCTGTCTACAATCGTAAGACCCGCCGTCGAAACTATACCTATGAAAATTATAAGCGAGATACCGTTGGAAATACCGTACTCGGTAATTCTTTCGCCAAGCCACATAACGAGCATTGCGCCCGCCGTGTATACTACCGTAAGGAATACGCCGATAATCCAGTTTGCGCCCGTTTCGCTCATTCCGAGAGCTTCGAAAAGTCCCGTTTTGAACGAACCGCTCTGCACGCCGAAGTTAACGACGATACCTACTGCCTGCGCGATTGCAAGCACTATGGTTACGTATCTCGTTATCTGCGCGATTTTCTTTCTGCCTTCTTCGCCCTGTTTGGAAAGGCGTTCGAGTGCGGGAATACCGACAGTAAGAAGCTGAATTATAATCGACGCATTGATATAAGGACTGATACCGAGCGCAAACAGAGTTGCGTTGGCAAGCGAACCGCCCGTTATATCTGAAAGTACTTGAAGGAAGGAATAATTTCCGTCGCTGATATAATCGCTGAATGTGGAAACGGTTATACCGGGTACGGGGATATAGCATCCCAGTCGGAAAATTACCAAAAGAAGAAGGGTTATAAAAATCTTCTTTCTTATTTCCTTGACCTTAAAACAATTTTTTATTGTTTCAAACATTTATCTAACCTCGAAAATGGGAGTCGTTCACCAGTTGAGATACAGGCAAAACGAAGACGGTACAGAATCGAGCTTATACGCTTTATCCGAACGTTACCCCGTTTAAAATTGCTTAGTAAATCAGCTGACTATTTCAGCCGTGCCGCCTGCTTTTTCGATAGCCGCTTTTGCGGTTTCGGAGAATTTAGCGGCTTTAACGGTGAGCGCTACTTTGATTTCGCCCGAGCCGAGCACTTTAAGACCTGCGGAATTTTTAACTTCCTTGGCGAGCTTATGTTCTGCTACGTAATCGAAATCGACTACCGTGCCTTTCGCAAGTTTTTCAAGTTGGCTTAAATTAACGATAGTATAGCGGGTTGCCCACTTGTTGTGGAAGCCGCGCTTGGGGATACGCCTTGCAATAGGCATCTGTCCGCCCTCGAAACCGGGACGGACGCCGCCGCCCGAGCGCGCCCACTGACCTTTATGTCCTTTACACGACGTTTTGCCGTGTCCGGAACCTATTCCTCTGCCGAGTCTTTTTACGCGGGAGGTTGCGCCCTCAGCGGGCGATAAAGTATCTATTCTCATAAATTACTCTCCTACCTGTTCTGTTTTGAGAAGGTAACCGACCTTCCTAATCTGTCCCATAAGGGCGGGAGTTTCTTCAAAGGTCTTTGTACTTCCTATTTTTTTAAGTCCCAACGCCTCGACTGTGGCTTTAACCGTCTTGGTTTCGTTGGAAACACTTTTAATTAACGTTACCTTTAACATACCGACCTCCGTTAAACAGTTAATTCTTCCACGCTCTTACCGCGGGCAAGCGCAACGTCCTCGGGGGACATAAGCGAGAACAATCCGCAGACTGCCGCCTTTACGCAGTTGATGGGATTGGAAGTGCCGTGAGACTTAGTTCTTACGTCCTTGACGCCCGCAGCTTCCATAACCGCACGGACGGGACCGCCTGCTATAACGCCGGTACCTTCCGAAGCGGGCATAATGAGTACGGAACCTCTGCCGAATACGCCCGTAACGGTATGGGGAACCGAAGTGCCTTTGAGGCTGACTTTACGCATATTCTTTTTAGCCTGAGCCGTAGCCTTTTCGATTGCTTCGGGAACTTCTTTGCTTTTGCCCATTCCGTAACCAACCGAACCGTTGCCGTCGCCGACTACTACGAGAGCGGCGAATCTCATATTTCTGCCGCCTTTAACGGTTTTGGATACGCGGTTTACCTGTATCAGCTTTTTAACTAAGCCGTCGTCTTCCTGCTGTCTTCTTCTGTCGTTTCTTCTTGCAGGTCTTTCTTTCTTTTCTTCCATTATAAGCTCCTTATCAGAAATTAAGTCCGGCTTCTCTTGCGCCGTCGGCAACTGCCTGAACACGTCCCGTGTAGAGGTAGCCGCCTCTGTCGAATACGACTGCTTTAACGCCCTTCGCAAGCGCCTTTTCAGCCGCCTTTTTGCCTACGACTTTCGCAGCTTCCGTCTTGGACATATCTTTGATTTCGGCTTTAACTTCCTTTTCCATTGTCGAAGCCGAGCAAAGCGTTACGCCCTTGGCGTCATCGATGAGCTGAACGTAAATGTGGTTCAGACTTCTGTATACGCACATACGGGGAGCTTCCGCCGTTCCGGAGACTTTTCTTCTTACTCTCTCGTGGCGGCGCTGCCTTTCTTGATTCTTATCAATCTTTTTAATCATAATATCACCTCAGCAATTAACCGCATAAAGCGGTAAATACTTCACGCACGGTTGCGGAAATTATTTCTTGCCCTTGCCTCCCGTTTTACCTTCCTTGCGCTCGATTACTTCATCGCTGTAAGCGATGCCGTAGCCGTGGTAAGGTTCGGGAATTCTTATTTTACGGATATTTGCAGCCGTCTGTCCGACGAGCGTTTTATCGATACCCGACACTACGATTTCGGTAGGAGCGGGGCATTCGAGCTTGATGCCTGCGGGTTCCGCGAAATCTACGGGGTGGGAAAAGCCTACGTTAAGTACGACTTTGTTGCCCTGTTTTGCAACCTTCCAGCCGACGCCGTTTACTTTAAGCGTCTTTTTATAGCCGTCGGTAACGCCGACTACCATATTGTGCAGAAGCGCGCGGTAGAGACCGTGTTTCGCGTTTGCGTCCGCGCTTTTGCCGAGGTTGAGTACGTGCGCTTCCGCGCCTTCAACCTTGATATCTATTTCGCCTACAACCTGCTGTGTAAGCGTACCCTTCGCGCCCTTTACGGTAATAAGTCCGTTTTCGAACGTAACCGTAACGCCTGCGGGAATTGCAACGGGTAATTTACCTATTCTTGACATATCTAAATTACCTCCTATTACCAGATGTAGCAAAGCACTTCGCCGCCAACGTTAGCCGCTTTTGCCTGCCTGTCCGTCATTATTCCTTTGTTCGTCGAAAGAACCGCTATTCCGAGTCCGTCAAGCACTTTGGGCATATTTTCTACGCCTGCGTAAGTGCGGAGTCCGGGTTTGGAAACTCTTTTAAGTCCGTTGATAACCGAACGCTTTCTGTCAACGTATTTAAGTGTTATAACGAGCTTGCCGTTGTATCCGTCCTCGGCGAGCTTTACGTCGGAAACAAATCCTTCCGCAAGCAATATATCGGCTATTGCCTTTTTCATATTGGACGACGGTATTTCGACTGTGTCTTTGTTAACCATTATCGCATTTCTTATGCGCGTGAGCATATCTGCTATGGGGTCTGTCATTTCTTTCTGCCTCCTTCTTACCAACTAGATTTTTTAACGCCGGGGATTTGTCCCTTGTAAGCAAGGTTTCTGAAACAGATACGGCATACTCCGTACTTTCTGAGCACCGCATGCGGTCTGCCGCAGATAGAACATCTCGTATATGCTCTCGTGGAGTATTTAGCAGGCTTCTGCTGCTTATTTATCATTGCTTTCTTTGCCATAATATAAATCTCTCTCCTTACTTCTTGAAGGGCATACCCATTGCCCTTAAAAGCTCTCTGGCTTCTTCATCCGTCTTAGCGGTGGTTACGAAGCAGATGTCCATACCTCTTATCTTCTCTACCTGGTCGTACTGGATTTCAGGGAAGATAAGCTGTTCCTTAACGCCCATACAGTAGTTTCCCTTTCCGTCGAAACTTTCCGAGGGAACGCCGCGGAAGTCGCGCACTCTGGGAAGCGCAATCGAAACAAACTTGTCGTAGAAATCGCACATCATCTTGCCGCGGAGCGTAACCTTCAAACCAATCGGCATTCCTTCGCGCACTTTGAAGTTTGCGACGGACTTCTTTGCCTTACAGAGAACGGGCTGCTGTCCGGTGATGATTTTTATTTCGTTCTGCGCAACCTGTATGGATTTCGCATTGTCTTTTATGTCGCCCAGTCCCGAGCTGATTACTATTTTAACGAGCTTGGGAACCTGCATGGGATTCTTGTATCCGAATTTCTTAATAAGCGCGGGGACGACTTCTTTTTCGTAATTTTCGATAACTCTCGATTTGTATTCCTTCTTAGCCATGTTGCCCCTCCTTATTCTTTAACCTCGGTTTCGGGCGTTGCCGCGGTTTCGGCTTCGTCCTTCTTGGCGCGTTTTCTTACGCGCTTCTTGGGAGCTTCGTCCTTCTTAGCCGCCGCTTTCTTGCCCTTGCCTGCGTACGCGCTGTCGAGAACCGCGTTGCACTTAGGGCAAACCCTGTGCTTTTTGCCGTTTTCGAAATCGTACTTAACGCGGATTGCCTTATCGCACGAAGGGCAGACAACCATTACGTTGGAAACGTCGAATGCGCCTTCCTTTTCTACGATTTTGGAAACCTCGTTAGCCTTTCTGGCTTTCTGAGCCTTTTTGTGGATATTGATACCTTCAACGGTTACCGTGCCGTTCTTGGGAGAAGTTGCAATAACTTTGCCCTGCTTGCCCGCATACTTACCGGTGATAACCAAAACATTATCATTCAATTTTACGTTCATAGCTTTCTCCTTAAAGAACTTCGGGTGCGAGGGAGATTATCTTCATATAGTTTTTCTCTCTCAATTCTCTTGCAATCGGTCCGAAGATACGCGTTCCGCGCGGCTCCTTATTGTTACCGATTATGACTGCCGCGTTTTCATCGAATCTGATGTACGTGCCGTCCTCGCGGCTGATTCCTTTCTTACTGCGCACTATTACCGCTTTAACTACTTCGCCCTTCTTGACGGCGCCGCCGGGGTTTGCCGTCTTAACCGAGCATACGATAACGTCGCCGATGTTAGCGGTCTTTCTGAAAGAGCCGCCAAGCACCTTTATACACATAAGCTCTTTCGCGCCGCTGTTGTCTGCGGCTTTGAGCCTTGTCTGAGGTTGTATCATAAAAACTCTCCTATTTTTGAACTTACAACTTTTTTATTTTGCAGAGGATTGTACCGCGCCCACATAAGCGAGGGGAGTATCCCGCTCTCCATTGAACACGGGAAACAATCATAACACAATATTATTTAAGTAATTTACGGCTTCGCAGATGCCGGCAATACTTAAAGCGCGCGGATTTCCGAAAGGAAACTTGCACTGACGCAAGCTGTCGGGAAAATACGCAAGCACTGCTCGGTATTGCGGCGCATATACGAAGTTTCGTTTATTATTTTGCCTTTTCGATAATTTCGGCAACGCGCCAGTTCTTATCTTTGGATAACTTACGCGTTTCGACTATTCTTACCGTATCGCCCTCGCCGCACTCGTTGTTTTCGTCGTGCGCCTTGAAGCGGGTAGTTTTGGTAATTGTCTTTTTATAGAGGGGGTGTTTGCGGTTTTCTCTGACTGAAACGACAACCGTTTTGTCCATTTTATCGGAAACGACTACGCCGACTCTCTCTTTACGAAGATTTCTTTCTTCCACTGTGTGCCTCCTTACGCCTTTAACTGTCTTGCACGGATAACCGTGTTTACGCGTGCGATATCCTTTTTGACAAGGTTTATCGACAGGGGATTTTCAAGCTGTCCGCTTGCATGACGGAAGCGCAGATTGAAAAGCTCGCTTTTAAGCTCTTTAAGCTTTAATTCGAGTTCTTCGTCGCTTAAATTAACTATTTCCTTAGCCTTCATTAGCTTCACCGCCTTCTGCTTCTTTCTTTACAAACTTGCACTTAATGGGAAGTTTGTGACTTGCAAGGCGCATTGCTTCCCTTGCGATATCTTCGGGAACGCCTGCCATTTCGAACATAACTCTGCCGGGTTTAACTACGGCTACCCAGTATTCTACCGAACCTTTACCGGAACCCATACGCGTTTCGGCAGGTTTTTTGGTGATGGGTTTGTGAGGGAATATATCTATCCAGACTTTACCGCCGCGCTTGATGAATCTCGTCATTGCGATACGGGCAGCTTCGATTTGGTTGGAAGTAATCCAAGCGCATTCTTCCGCTACCAAGCCGTACTCGCCGTAAGCGATTTTATTGCCCTTCTGCGCCGTGCCCTTCATTCTGCCGCGGTGCTGTCTTCTTCTCTTAACTCTCTTGGGGATTAACATATTATTCTTCGCCTCCGTCCGAGATTATCAGCTTCTTTGCGCCGGTAAGAACTTCGCCCTTATAAATCCAGCACTTGATACCGAGCACGCCGAAAGTGGTGTGCGCTTCCGCGAAGCCGTAATCTATATTCGCACGTATAGTTTGAAGGGGAATAGAACCTTCGTGATAGCTTTCGCTGCCTGCGATTTCTCTGCCGTCGAGCCTGCCGCCTACGGTGATTTTGACACCTTTGACGCCCGTCTTGGCAACTTTTGCAAGCTGCTGCTTGACTGCCCTTCTGTAAGATACGCGCTTTTCAAGCTGGGAAGCAACCGCTTCCGCAACAAGCTGTGCGTCCTGGTCGATTTTTTCAACCTTTCTGACGTTGATTATTATCGCCTTGCCGCCCGTGAGCTTTGCAAGGTCTCTCTTTATTACCTCTATTTCGGAACCTGCTTTGCCGATAAGCACGCCGGGGCGTCCCGTATAAATGCCTATTTCGACTTTGTTAGCCGCTCTTACGATAGTGATTTTGCTTATAGCCGCGTCATAATACTTCTTCTTTAAGAAAGTACGGATTTCGTTGTCTTCTTTGAGATTTGCGCCGAACGTCTTTTTATCCGCATACCACTGGGTATCCCAAGGCTTGATAACGCCGACTCTTAAACCGTGAGGATTAACTTTTTGTCCCATATCTATTCTCCTTAAACCTTCTTCGCATCGAGTATTACGGTGATGTGACTCGTTCTTTTCAAAATCGCGTGCCCGCGTCCCTTGGAAACGGGTTGCATTCTCTTCAAGTGGGGGCCGCCGTCGGCAAACGCTTCGGCAACGAACAAATCGCCTCTGTCCATTCCGTTGTTATGTTCCGCATTGGCTGCCGCCGAAAGAAGAACTTTCTTAACTTCCGCGCTGCCGCCTTTCGTGCAGTACGTAAGTATTGCTTCCGCTTCTTCAACGGACTTGCCGCGTATGAGCGCGAGAACCGTTCTCACCTTGTAGGGAGAAAGTCTTAAATACTTCGCCGTCGCGTAAGGACGTCTATCCTTCGTTGCGGCAATTCTTTCCTGCTTTTTATTCATATTGCTTGCCATAACTCAAACTCCTTACTTCTTGGCGGTTTTCGCCGCGTGTCCTTTGAACGTTCTTGTAGGAGCGAACTCGCCGAGTTTGCAACCTACCATATCTTCTGTAACGTATACGGGAACGTGTTTTCTTCCGTCGTATACGGCAATAGTGTGACCTACCATCTGGGGGAATATCGTTGTCGCGCGGGACCAAGTCTTAACTACCTTCTTCTCGCCGGCAGCGTTCATCGCCTCAATTCTTGCCATTAATCTTTCTTCGGCATAAGGGCCTTTCTTAACGCTTCTTGACATTGTTTATTCCTCCTTAATTAATTCTCTTCAAGATAAACTTGGAAGTAGGATTCTTCTTCTTTCTCGTCTTGTAGCCGAGAGCGGGTTTACCCCAAGGCGTCATAGGGCCGGCATGGCCGACAGGACTCTTGCCTTCGCCGCCGCCGTGAGGGTGGTCGCAAGGGTTCATTACCGAACCTCTTACCGTGGGTTTAACGCCGAGGTATCTCGTCTTACCTGCTTTGCCGAGGTGAATTATTTCGTGTTCTACATTGCCGACCTGTCCGATTGTCGCTTTGCATTTAACGGGAACAAGTCTCATTTCGCCGGAGGGCATTTTAAGCGTGCAGTACGCGCCTTCCTTTGCCATAATCTGCGCCGAGATGCCTGCCGCTCTCGCAATCTGCGCGCCCCTGCCGGGTTGAAGCTCGATTGCGTGTACGACGGTACCTACGGGAATATCGGAAAGCGCAAGGCAGTTGCCCGCCTTAATGTCCGCGCCCGTGCCGGATACGACTTTGTCGCCGACGGTAAGTCCTACGGGAGCGAGAATGTATCTCTTTTCACCGTCCGCATAAGCGAGGAGAGCGATGTGCGCAGACCTGTTGGGGTCGTACTGAATGCTCTTAACCGTTGCGGGAATACCGTCCTTATTGCGCTTGAAGTCGATTACTCTGTATTTGGTTCTGTTTCCGCCGCCGATGTGACGAACGGTTATTTTGCCTTGATTGTTTCTGCCGCCCGTCTTGCGCTTATCGTGTAAAAGGCTTCTTTCGGGTTTGTCGCCCGTAAGTTCCGTATACGCGCTTACCGTCATGAAACGGCGTGCGGGGGAAGTGGGTTTATATCTTTTTACTGCCATTTCCTTCTCTCCTTACGATAACGAGTTGAAGTACTCAATCGCCTTGGAATCAGCCGTAAGCTGAACGATTGCCTTCTTGTAGTCGGGTGTGTAACCTTGGTTTCTTCCCATTCTTTTAAGTTTACCCTTGCAGTTTACGGTGTTTACGCTTTGAACTTCCACGCCGAACAGTTTTTCAACCGCAAGTTTAATCTGAGTCTTGTTCGCCGACTTTGCCACGACAAACGTGTATTTCTTATCGGCTATTCCGTCATAACCCTTTTCCGTGAGGAGGGGTCTTATTATGATATCTTCGGCTAACATTATTCTCCGTAGACCTCCTCTATTTTCTGAACCGCCGCCTTGGTGAGAACTACCTTAGCGTTGGAAACTACTTCGTAAGTGGAAATTTGCTGAACGGGAAGCGTGGAGAACTTTTCGATGTTTCTTGCCGCGCGGATTACGTTTACGTCGTCGTTATCCATTACGACTACCGCGGACTTGTCCAGCTTCAACGCTTTCTTGAAAGCTACCATTTCCTTAGTCTTGCCTTCCTTTACGGAAAGGCTGTCTATAACTACCAGCTCGCCGTCTGCAACTTTCTTGGAAAGCGCGGAAACAAGCGCGGCAGCCTTTGCCTTTTTGTTCATATCCTTAGAAAAGTCACGGCTCTTGGGAGCGAATACCACGCCGCCCTTTATCCACTGGGGCGCTCTTATGGAACCCTGTCTTGCGTTACCCGTGCCTTTCTGTCTCCAAGGCTTTCTGCCGCCGCCGCGCACTTCCGTACGGGTGAGCGTCGATTTCGTGCCCTGTCTTTCGTTGGCGAGACGGGTTACGACTGCCTGGTGAATGAGCGGTTCGTTGTATTCGGCGCCGAATACCTTTTCGCTTAAATCTATCGTGCCGGCTTCTTTGCCGTCCATCTTATAAACTTTTATTGTAGGCATCTCTCTTCTCCTTATTTAACGGTATCGTTGATGGTTACTACGCTGCCGTTCGCTCCGGGTACCGAACCCTTGATAAGCAGACAGTTTCTTTCGGCGTCCACTCTTACGATTTCGAGGTTCTGCACCGTCGTCGCTTCCTGTCCGTAATGTCCGGGCAGGTTCTTGTGTTTGAAAACACGCGAAGGAGCGCTTATCGAACCCATAGAACCGGGTTCTCTGTGCACGGGACCGACGCCGTGTGTTTCTTTAAGTCTCTGCTGGTTCCAACGTTTGATTACGCCGGTGAAGCCGTGTCCCTTGGAAACGCCGTGAACGTCAACCTTTTCGCCTGCGGCGAATACGCTTACGTTTACTTCCTTGCCGACTTCGTAGGAAGAAAGGTCTTGCAGTCTGAATTCTTTAAGAACTCTGCAAGGCTTAACGCCCGCTTTCTTGAACTGTCCGAGTTCGGGTTTGCTAAGAGCCTTTTCCTTAGCTTCGTCAAAGCCGAGCTTTAACGCCGCGTAGCCGTCTTTCTCAACGGTCTTGATTTGAACCACGGGGCAGGGTCCTGCCTCGATTACGGTTACGGGAATGACTTTTCCCTCCGGAGTAAATATCTGGGTCATGCCCGCTTTACGTCCGATGATTGCTTTATTCATTGATAAAGTTCCTCCAAAAATTTTTTCCGCGGCTCGGCGTTCAAAGCCTTCCGCTGTTTATATTCGGATACCGCGTCCCGCCGTTCCGCCGCTTGCGCACTACCATATATATAATGTAAGGAAATGCCCGTCGTCGTCTGCGTTACGTAGAGTATCGCTTGAACTAATTGAAACTCAGCCGATTACAGCTTGATTTTGATATCTACGCCTGCGGGAAGATGAACGGTGTCCAAAAGTTTTGCGTTGGGCGTATAGATGTCGATGATTCTCTTATAGGTTCTTTGTTCGAACTGCTCTCTGCTGTCCTTGTACTTGTGCGGCGAGCGGAGAATGGTAACTATTTCTCTCTCCGTGGGAAGGGGAATGGGTCCCGAAATTTTAGCGCCGCTCTTCTTCATAGTTTCCACTATGCGCGAAGCCGCGAGGTCCACAAGCTCGTGGTCGTAAGCCGCAAGTTTAATTCTGATTTTCTGTCCTGCCATGTTAATAACTCCTTTTATCCTAACATTTGATTTTTTCACCGCCGTGCGGCGAACTGAATTTGCGTCAACTTAACCGTGCGTATCGCAGCTTTGCCAATAAAAAAACAGCTGCGGTTAGTCGCAGGAGTCATGCCCCTACATTTGTCGGCGTAAATTATCTGTTCCGTCAGCTTTAACGGATTTTTGCAGTAACTTCACGCTTCAACCCTATACTTACACGTCAAACGGCATATAACCGCTTATAATGACACGCTAAATAATTATAACGGCTTGTCAAATCAAAGTCAAACATTTTTATGCATAATTTTGGATATTTTTCACAAAAATTTTATTCCCGCATTTTTCCGTGTTAAAAACGCACAAAAAGTAGAAGACAAGCAAAAGCGCCGGGAACGCGCAAGGCGTTTCCGGCGCAATTATTTATTTTATAAAATCAGCGAACGTTATTTACAACATAGCAAGCCGAAGCAACCCACTGCTTTGTAGAGAAGTTTCTGCCGCGGACGACTACCTTATCTTTATATACGCTAACATAGTAACCCTGCGAACCCGCTACTTCTATTTCCTTGTCGGTAGTAGACCAAAGGTATGCGACGGACGCCGTATTGAACACGTTGGGCATTTTGTCCGAAGCCGCGTAGCCGTTGCGGTAAGAATCCATTACCCAGTGGCTGTGCCCGTTAAAGAACAGAACCTGCGGATACTTTGCAAGTATGCTTTTAACTCTTTCGTCAGGGCGTATTCCGTTCCAGTTCTGTCCTTTCAGACTGCCCGCAATAGTGTCGAACGCGGACTGATGGCTGTAAAGGAATACGGGCGCGGAAGGATTTTCTTCCGTAATGGCTTGAAGCCTGTCTTCCAGCCAAAGCAACTGGTCCGAATGGAAAGTCGCTTCGACTCCGCCGTTTAAATGCTGTTCCTGACTGCCGAGCGCAAGATGGTAAACGCCGTCGATTTCTTTTTCGTAATAAACCTTATCTTCGCCCCGCTCCGTCTGTCCCGAATAATTAAGGAAGTCGGTAATCTTCCTATCGTAAGGTTCGGTAACGGCATACAAGTCGTGGTTTCCGAGCGTGTAGAAAGGTTCGGGAGCGCCCGTTTCGTCTATAATTTTCTGCGCGAGCGCCCACTCTTCCGAACGCCCTTCATTTGCAATATCACCGACAATTACCATAGTGCGGCTTTCGGGTTCGGTTTCGAGAATATCCTCGCACGCCTTTTTAAAGTTTTCGTTATAAACCGTCTTACCGTTGTGCGCCCCGCCGAAGAGAGTCGAGATATGAATATCGCTTAAAACGTTGAAAGAATAAAGCAGTTTACTCTTTTCCGCGCCCGTAAGTCCGAGAGGAATTTCAAGGTAATCTTCGCTGAGTCCTTTCGCGTTTTTGCCGTACACGTATAAAGATTCCGCCCAGTCGGGAGCATAAAGATTATCGGGCAGGTTATAAGTCAAAGGAAGCGAACTTACCCGCACGGGTGCAAGGGGCATATATTCGGGAACAACCCCGTTTTCGTCCGCCCAATACGCGACAACCTCGGAAGCGAGTCCGCCCTCTTCGTCAAATTCAAGCGTCACAAAGCCGCTTGCCGAACCGCCGTCGGGAGCGTCGGGAGTATAAGTTCCCTTTTCGGGAGCGCGCGCGGCGCCCGTCTTGCCGTCCTTAATCGTTATTTTCTTTTCGTCGATTATGCTCGAAGTCGAATCGTTCGAAAACAGCACGAATTTATATTCGCCCGCCGTCAAATCGCGGCTCTTGTTATACTGCGCCGTTCTCTGCATTATGTAGCTTTGCCCGACGAGATGGGTGTCCTTTTGCAGATAGTACCAACAAATCGACTGGGTATCCGCGGGAGTTTCGTCTGCTTTGTAAAGTCCGACCCACGCGCCTTCCCCGCCGTAACAGGTGAGCACTATATCTTCGTCCGTATAGTATTCGTCCTTATTCGTATAAATCGCGTGTTCGACAACGGTGAATTCGGACTGTTTCTTTATATCCGACACGCCCTCGCCGCCGAAAAGCACGGCCTTGTATTCGCCCTTTGCAAGTTGGCTTTTAACATCTATTACCTTGCGCCTGCCCGAATACATCCCGTCTTTGTTCACGTCGTATTTTATTACCGCCTGTGCCGACGCAATATCGCTCGAACCGTAGAAAATGCCTACCCAACTGTTCTCGCCTCCGCCCGCGGTTATGTACATATCCTCGTCCGCGCAGTAAACCTGTTTGTCGGTGCGAAGATACGAAGCGGCTTCTTTCGTCTGTTCGTTCCCGCCGCCGTTGTTACTTCCGCCGTTTTGTTCGCCGTCTCCGCCGCGCTTACAACCCGCAAAAACGCCGGCGCATAAAGTCGCCGCGGCAGCAAGGCATAAAATTCTTTTTAAATACGTTCTCATATTGAACCCCCTCCCATCAAAAAAAACCGATTTTCTAAATTATACTACAAATTGCCCGTTTTGTCAATAACGGGAAGAAATTTAAGCGGAGAGAAATATAAATTTAATTATCCGCCGTTTATATAAATTCTTTTTTCGCGCACCCCCTTGAAAAAACAAATATTTATAGTATAATGGAATCAGTAACCGTTTTAAACGGGATAAGGGGAATTTTAAAATGAGTATCACAGCCAAAGAAATAAGAAACGTGGCGGTAATAGGTCACAGCGGCGAAGGCAAAACCACGCTTTGCGAAGCTATGTTGTATAACGGCGGAGCAATAGACAGAATGGGAAAAACCGAAGACGGCACGACGGTAATGGACTACGACGAGCTGGAAAAGAGCAAGAAATTTTCAATCTATACTTCGGTAGCATACCTTTACTGGAAGGGCGTAAAAATAAATCTTCTCGATTTGCCGGGGTTCTACGACTTCGAGGGCGAACGGCACGAAGGACTTGCGGCGTGCGGCGCCGCGATACTCGTAATCGGCGCGAACGGCGTTCTTCCTAATGGCGCGGAAAGCGTTGTGGAATACTGCCTGCGCCTCGGCAAACCGCTCATCATATTCATTAACGGAATGGATAAAACCAACGCCGATTATACGGGTACGCTGAACGCGCTTAAAGAGAAGTACGCGGGCAAGCTCGCGCCCATACAGTTACCAGTAATGAGCGACGGAAGAATGACGGGTTATCTGAACGTAATTCAGGAGAGGTGCTATAAATTCTCATCGCAAGGTCCGCAGGAAGTGGAAATACCCGACGGGTTAAAACCCGCCATGGAAGAAATGCAGGCGAGCCTTATGGAAACTGCGGCGGAGAACGACGAATTCCTGCTCGATAAATATTTTTCGGACGGAAAGCTCACAAAAGAAGAAACCGTGCACGGCATAAGAAAGGGCATTGCGGCAAACAGCGTTATACCCGTAATGGCGGGTAGCGCGCTGCAAAACAGGGGCGTTATAAACCTGCTTGACGAAATAGTAAGATATATGCCCACAGCCGACGAAAGGAAAAACTCCATTGCAAACGACTTATTGGCGGACGACGTAATCAACGTTGCCTGCGAAGAGGACGGAGCTTTCGCCGCGCAGGTTTTCAAAACGGTGCACGACGCCTATTCGGGCAAAATGAACTATATTAAGATTTTCCGCGGAAAAGTCAAATCGGGAATGACTCTGTACAACCCCAACACCGATACCGAAGAGAGAATTGGACAGCTGTACGTATTAAAGGGCAAAAAAGCCGAACTCGTAAACGAGCTGACGGCGGGCGACATAGGCGCGCTGAACAAACTGACGGCAACGGACACGGGGCACACCCTATGTGCAGTAGGAACCAAACTGCAATTCGACCCCATACACTTTCCCCGCCCTTCCCTGTCGCTTGCGGTAAAAGCAACCAACAAGGGCGAAGAAGACAAAATGTTTGCGGGCTTCAATAAGATGCTCGAAGAAGATTACACTTTTTCGGTAGAAAAACGCGCTGACACGGGCGAGCTGATTTTAAGCGGGCAGGGCGAAGTTCACCTCGAAATTCTCGCCAAAAAACTTAAAGCGAGAAACGGCATAGAAGTTACGCTGAGCGAGCCGGTAATTCCGTACCGCGAAACAATACGCGCCGTGGCAAACGCCGAGGGCAAACACAAAAAACAGTCGGGCGGACACGGACAGTACGGGCACTGCAAAGTGCGTTTCGAACCGTGCGAAGAGCATTTCGTGTTCGGCGACGAAGTAGTTGGCGGCGCGGTGCCCAAACAGTATATCCCCGCGGTTGAAAAGGGACTTAGAGAATGTATGTCGCGCGGCGTGCTTGCGGACTTCCCCGTGACGGGAGTCAAAGCCGTACTGTACGACGGAAGTTACCACGACGTGGATTCTTCCGAAATGGCGTTCAAAGCGGCGGCGGCGCTCGCGTTTAAAGAGGGAATTAAAAACGCCAAACCCGTACTCCTCGAACCCGTGGTAAAACTCAAAGCGGCAGTCAAAGGCGAGTACCTCGGCGCGGTGATGGGAGATATTTCGAAGCGCAGGGGCAGAATTTCCGACAGCCGCACGGACGGCGATATAACAACCGTCGTCGCCGAAGTACCCCTTTCCGAAATCGCCAAGTACTCGACGGAACTGCGCGGAATGACGCGCGGGCAAGGAAAGTTTACCACTGAATTTTTACGCTACGAAGAAGTTCCCCCTCAGCTTGCCGAAAAAATAATATCCGCAAAGAAGTAATAAAAAAACTAACCCCCGTCCGAAATTCGGACGGGGGTTAGTTTTTTTATGAAAGTATGGAATTACGTTCCTTTAAAAGCTGCATATGTCGTATTATATCCTCTACCGTCCTCTCGGGCGTTTTAAGTATCTCTTCCGTTTCGGCAATCTGCTTTTCTACGTCCGCCAAACGAACAATTTCGCTTGCGTAACTTGTTAAAAGTTCTATCTTCATGGTGTACCCTCCGTTCGCGCGTTAACGCTCTTGGTTATTTATATAACAAGTGTAACATAGAGATACAGAAAAAACAAAAACTTTTACCAAAAAATTTTCTGTTCGGCAAAAGTAGAATAAATTCGACAAAATTCCCCACGCAAACGCTGTCGGAAAAAGTCTTTTTTGCGAATGAAACTATATAATTTTCGACAAAACAGCTATTATACTTTCAATTATTTAATTTTTAATAGTAAGTTGCAACCTGTTCTTCGGGCGGTTCGGCGCGTTCCAGCTTTTCCGCAACGAACACGGGCCCCTGCGAACGGTAGACGGAATTATATTCCATAATTATTTTTCCCGTCACCGTAAGCCAGTCGCGCGTCTTTATATCCTTTAACAGTCCGTTGGTTTTTACGGCGAAGCCGTCGTAAGCTATATCCGCTTCGCAACAGGTCATAATGTGTCTGCCGAGTACTATATATCCAGACGGAAGTTTTTTCGACAGCGCCGCCATTCCCTTAAAGCGCACCGTTTTACCCACGTAGTTTGACGTTTTCTCCGCCAAGTCGCTGTAAAACCATGCGAAATCCCTGTCCTCAATTTCGACGACGGGCGCGTTCACATCGAAAGGCAGGGGGTCCTCTATATCGTCGTACTCCGCCTTCCCACCGATATATTCGTAGACAATATCGGGGCGGCGGGAAATTCCGCGCACCGTCTTATGGAAGCGCATTTTTTCAAACTCGCCTTTGAAACGGTTGAACACTACCATTTGCGTCATCTGTATCTTGTCGAACACGAGCTGGCGCATATTGGCGTTATAGTTAAGGAAAGTGTTCGCGTCGAAAAAAGTCATCATCTGGTTTATAACCCAACTTTCGGGCATAGCGTCGAAAAATTGCTGTAAAAGCCAGGTTCCGTTATACTCAACCACGACGCGCTGAACGCCGTATTTTTTTGTCAATCGTTCGAGGTTTTCCGCATTAAGTTCGTCCGCGCTTTCAAGCGTAACCATCGCCACGTCAGACACGGCAAACTTCTCGGGTCGGTACTCCTCCACGCCCTCTTCGCAGACGAGCAGAAGAGTCTTTTCCCCGCTGTCCATACGCTTATCTTCAAGCGTTTCCTGTATGAATTTTGTTTTACCGGACTCCAAAAAGCCTAAAAACAGATAGACTGAAATTTCCTGCCGCATAATTTCCTTTTTAATCAGTTAAGTATTAATTTTCGCAAACAAATAATTTTTTCAATTCCGCTTCGTTCAGTCCGCTTCCTATAACGCACAGTCTGCCCGTATAAGAAGCCGAACCTTTGCGCACGTCGCTCTCTCCGGGGATATAGTCGAAGTGCAACCATTCGCCGTCTGCGCAGGGAACTATGCCCTTGGCGCGGAGAACCGTGCCGTATTTTTTGCCGTCGCCGAGCGCGGAAAGAATTTTATTGATTTCTTCCGACGAATACTTCCTGCTTGTTTCAACGCCCCAACTCGTAAACACTTCGTCCGCATGGTGATGATGCTCATGTCCGTGTTCATGGTGTCCGTGACAGCAACCCTCGCCGTGCTCGTGTTTATGTTCGTGATGTCCGTGACAGCAACCTTCGCCGTGCTCGTGTTCATGCTCGCGGTGTCCGTGACAGCAACCTTCGCCGTGTTCGTGTTCATGGTGTCCGTGACAACAACCCTCGCTGTGCCTATGCTCTTCGGAAAGTTTTTCAAGTTCGCTTTCAAGCGTAACAGCGTGTTCCATAGCCGAAAGTATCTGCTTGCCGTCTAACAAGTTTAACGGCGTAGTAACCAACGTTGCACGGGGGTTGCGCTCTTTAACGAGTTTTACTGCCGTTTCCAACTTGTCGCCGTCCGCAACGTCGGCGTGACTGAACACTATGCAGGACGCCGTTTCGATTTGGTCGTTGAAAAATTCGCCGAAGTTTTTCATATACATTTTGCATTTTACCGCATCCACGACAGCCGTGGAAGTATTTATGCGGCAATCCGTCAACCCCGCCCCTTCGACTGCGCGAATTACGTCGGACAGCTTGCCCACTCCCGACGGCTCGATTAAAATGCGTTCGGGACGGTATTCCGTATATACTTTTTCAAGCGCTTTTGCAAAATCGCCCACAAGCGAACAGCATATACACCCTGAATTGAGTTCGTTAATTTTGATGCCCGCATCCTGTAAAAATCCGCCGTCGATACCGATTTCGCCGAACTCGTTTTCGATAAGCACGATTTTCTCGCCCGCATACGCCTCTTTGATGAGTTTTTTAATCAGCGTAGTTTTACCCGCGCCGAGAAAGCCTGAAAAAATATCTATTTTCGTCATAAATAATCTCCCGTGAAATTTTAAAGTTCTTATTAATTTATAAACTTATTGCGCTCGGGTTAAACCCCGACGCAAAAATACGGCTGATGCGTTTTTAATTCTTAAAGCCCGCGGCTTAAACCGCGGGCTTTGACTTTCGTTTAAGTTATCAGTATTTAAGTTTTCTGAAAGAGCCGTCCTCTTTATGTATAACTATACGCCCTTCCTGATTACCCGCAACCGATTTGGCATACTCGATGGCTTCTTCCTGTGTCCAGAAAAGTTTAAGCGCTTTTGCCGCGCCCTCCGCTTTTACCTGCCACTTTCTGTCTTCCTTGCGCTTCGAGATATGATAGACCATATCGGGCGAATTGTCCGCTTTGACAGGTTTAGCCGTGTGTTTCGCTGTTTTGACAGGTTTCGCCGTTTTGGTATCGTGTTTCTCCGCAACGGGTTTTGTTTCCGCCGCTTTCTTTGTTTCGGTTGCCTTTACTTTCTGCTCCGCCATATCTTTAAGTTCCTCGAATATATTTTAATATCAACATTTTATTACAAATTTTGTGCAAAATCAAGCAAATTTCCGTACAATAAAGCTATTTATTGGCTTTCTTACGGATAACTTTACCGCCCGTAAGAACTATCATCTTGATAGCTTCGGGGGAGAAATCGTCGGCTTCGACGGTGAGCGATTTGTCGAGTTTGCCGCGCGCAAGAACCTTTAAGTAGGTGACTTTTTTCCCGAAATCGGGCACGCGTTTTTTGATTTCTTCTACCGTTACGGTTTCGCCCGAATTAAAGTATCTGCCGAGCGTGTCGATATTGATAATATCCTTTTTGCTCTTGTCCGAATACTTCGCGCTGTGTTCGACGAGCACGTCTACGTTGCCGCCGATAAACATATCGTCCGCTTCCGAAACGCTGACTTCACCCATAAGAATTTCCGTAGGCAAATCGTCCTTGGAAACCGCAATAAGTCCGACTTCCGAACCTGCGGCGAAATCTTTCCAAGGCAACAGCTTGACGAGTTTTCTGTCTATAAGCGGTTCAAGCTCCTCATACGGATACTGCGCCGAATATTTTTCGTTTAACTGTTCGCCCGCTTCCAAGCCTTCCGCCGCCATAAGGTTTGCGATTAAATCCTTTACGTAATGGCAACGCCTGTCGTTCTTTATTCTGTAAAGAGCGGGAACGGCGGCGTTCTTCTTGACGGAAGAAACGTCCTCTACTTTGTACTTGGTATTTTCATAATCAGCGGGGTTGAGAGCGAGATATACGCCGAGCGTCTTACCGCGCACGGCAAAACGCGCAAGCAGCTTTCTGCCCTTTTTAAACGTTTCGTGTTTCCAGCTTATTCTGTCGCTTACGCCGTAACGCATAAGTTCGTTTTTAACTTCGTCGTAGTAATTTTTTACTGTATCCTGAGACTGTATTATCTTTGCCGTATAGCTACGGTTATATCTTACTTTTACGAGAATTTTTCCCTCGGGCGCAACCTTTGGCACAAATTCCGGAATTTCCGTCTGAGCCGCGTCGTCTTCGAAAGAGCCTTCGTCCTCTTCCTCGCGTTCTTCCTCGTCCTGCGCAGTCGCGGTAACTGGCGCTTCCTCGATTTCTTTAACCGGTTCTTTAACCTCTTCCGCAACCTCTTCGGCAGGTTGCTCATCGACGGATTCTTCGGTTTGCTCGACTACCTCTTCCGCCGTTTGCTCCGCGGCGGGTTCTTCAACTTCTTCCGCCACTTCCTCGACAGACTGTTCTTCGACGGGTTCCTCGGTTTGCTCCGCTATCTCCTCCGCCGTTTGCTCCGCGGCGGGTTCTTCAACCTTTTCCGCGATTTCTTCGGCAGGTTGCTCATCGACGGATTCTTCGGTTTGCTCGACTACCTCTTCCG
>CAMXOH010000016.1 GCA_947245485.1 uncultured Clostridia bacterium
CGACGAAGTGGTTTATAACGCGCTTAAAAGCCGTCTCGGCATAGTCGCCGTCACGGACCACGACTGTTCGCTCGCTTATGACGAGCTGGAAAAACTCTGCGCCTCGGCGGGGATAAAGGCGGTAAGGGGAATAGAGGTTTCCGCATACTCGGGCGTTACTAAAATCCATATTCTCGGTTACGCATTCGACGCGGAGAAACCCGAATTTAAAAAATTTTATAAAGAACTGTACGACGGTTCGCTCGTCCGCGCAGAGGATACAATCGGCAAGCTGAGAAAAAATTTAGTAAATATAACCGTGGAAGAAATTCTCGGTTACAGAAAGAGCGTTCACTCTCCCGTGCACTCCATGCACATTGCCCGCGCCTGCGCTTTAAAGGGATACTGCGGCGGCAATTACGAACGTTTTTATTTAAATTATCTTGCGCCCGGCAAATGCGCGTTTTCCAATTTATGCCGTCCTACGCCCGAACATACAGTCGAAGTAATAGCGTCCTGCGGCGGTTTTGCGTCGTTGGCGCACCCTGCGAGATTGGATTTGCCGAAAGAAGGTTTTCTGAAACTTGTCGGCGCGCTTAAAGAGCGCGGACTCGGCGGGATAGAAGCCGTTTATTCTGCGCATACTTCTGATGAAACGGCATACTATAAGGAGACGGCAAGGAAGTTCGCTCTTGCGGTGACAGGCGGTTCGGATACGCATTACGACGGCGGTAAAAGGAGAATAGGTTCGCCCGAATTTTACGTTGACGAGGTTCTTGCAAAAAAACTGAAAATTGAAAAAATTTGAAATTATCAAATTGAATATACTTATCCTTATGCTCGCTTTTTCGGCGGGCATAATTCTTTTTACCTGCGCGTTCTTCAACAGACTGCCCAAGTCCGTTATAATAAACGGCGTGGACGTCGGCGGCAAAAGCCGCGCGCAGGCGGCGGCGACGGTGCGCGACTCCATTGCGGAAGATTTAAAGTCGAAGCAGTTAAAGATAAAGGGCAAGCGCGGCGAATACGTGTTTTCCTATCCGGAAATAAGTTGGCGCGACAACTTGCAAAGCCTTTTGAAAAGTATTAAAAACAGCGGCGATTATACGGCTTCCGTAAGTTATTATCTCAACGGCATAAGCGAAGTTACCGCGCACATATGCGCCGCCGAAAGCTCGCCTGCGGAGGAGCCGCGCGCAATTTTCAACGAAGAGGGGCAACCGTTCACTTATTACGAAGGTTCGGACGGCTTAAAGGCGGACAGGGTTAAACTTCTTTCGGATATACGCTCGTCGCTCGAAGGCTCGTTCGGCGAGGTTGCGCTTGAAGTGAGGACGATTCCGCGTACGGTAAATATGAATACGGTAAAGTACAATACGCGTCTTTTAAGTTCTTACACTACTTATTTCGACGGAGGAAACGCGGCGCGTTCGCACAATATCGCGCTTGCCGCAAAAAAAATCAACGGTACGGTGCTTAACGCGGGCGAAAGTTTTTCGTTCAATTCAACCGTCGGCGAAAGAACTTCCGAAAGGGGATTTAAAAAAGCAAAGATTATCGAGCGCGGAGAATTTGTCGAAGGAGTGGGCGGCGGCGTGTGTCAGGTAAGCACTACTCTGTTCAACTGCGCTTTGCTTGCGGGTTGCGATATGACGGAAGTTCACCAGCATTCCCTCGCGGTAAGTTATGTTCCTCCCTCGTTCGACGCGATGGTAAGCGGAAATTATTTCGATTTGAAGTTCGTAAATATTACGGGCAATACGCTGTTCGTCCGCGCATATGTAGGGGCGAATTACATTACGTTCAAAATGTACGGCAGGGGCGACGGGGCGCAATACAGTTACAGCTCGCGCATAACTGGCAATATAGCCGCGCCCGAAGAAGTGACTACGGACAGCGCGCTTGTAAAAGAGGGCAAAGACGGGATTATAAGCGAGGGATATCTCACGGTAAAACGCAACGGCATAACCACTTCGCGCCTTTTGCGCCGCGATAAGTACGCGCCCGTAAAGAGGGTTGTATTGGACTCTTCCTTACAGGAGGAAGAACCCCGAATTTAGCCGAATAATTTACACCGAATATTAATTGTAATTTTGAATTATCTGTGTTATAATATCTAACGGCAAAAAAACGAGGTGTTAAATGCTTAAAATAATTTTGGACGCAATGGGCGGCGATAACGCGCCTTACGCAACCGTTGCGGGCGCGGTTCAGGCGCTTAAAGACGACAAACAGTTATACCTGATACTTACGGGCAGACAATCCGAAATACAGGCGGAGCTCGACAAATATTCCTACGATAAAACCCGTCTGGAAATCGTGGACTGTCCTGACGTAATAGATATGAACGATATTCCCACGGAAGCGATAAAACGCAAGCAGTCTTCGTTAATCGCGGCATATTGGATGCTAAAAAAAGAGGACGATATATGCGCGCTTGTAACGGCGGGTTCCACTGGTGCGACGATAGTCGGCGGACAGCTCATACTCGGCAGGATAAGGGGGATAAAGCGCCCCGCGCTCTGTCCCGCAATTCCCAACTCCCGCGGCGGCGTAACGTTGCTTTTAGACTGCGGAGCGAATGCGGAGTGCAAACCCGTAATGCTCTGCCAGTTTGCGCTTTTGGGTTCGGCGTACGCTTCGGCGGCTTTCGGAATAAAGAACCCCAAAGTCGGACTTTTGAATAACGGTACGGAAGAACACAAGGGCGACGCGTTAAGGCAGGAAACCTATAAATATCTGTCCAAAATGAACGGCGTAAATTTCATCGGAAACATAGAAGGGCGCGACATAATGCTGGGCGAATGCGACGTGGCGGTTGCGGACGGCTTCTCGGGCAATATCGCTTTAAAGTCAATGGAAGGTTGCGGCAAACTCGTTTTGAGCGTAATGAAAAAGCAGTTCACTTCCTCGCTGTCCTCTAAAATAGGATACCTCTTTGCGCGTAAGTCGATAAAGGGTATGCGCGGACAGCTCGATTTCGATAAGTACGGCGGCGCGCTTTTGCTCGGTCTTAAAAAACCCGTCATAAAGAGCCACGGCTCTTCCAAACCCGGTTCGATAGCCAACTCGATAGCAAATGCCGCAAGCATATACCGCGGTAGACTCGTTCCCGCAGTGGAAGAACTTTTAAAGGATGCGGAGCTCGATTCGCTTACGGTGGAAAACGATGAAGTTTGACGGAGTTGAAAAAGCGCTCGGTTATACTTTCAGAAATAAAGAACTTTTGCAAAGGGCGTTGACTCTCGCTTCCGCATCGGAGGAGAATAATCAGCTTTTGGAATTTTTCGGCGACGCCATTCTCGAATTTATCGTTTCGGAGCGGATTTTCGGCGAAGGCGGCTCGGAAGGGACGCTCACCGAACGGCGCAAAAATCTCGTTGCCGACAGCGCGCTTACGCCCGTTTCGGAAAAGTTGGGACTCGATAAATTTCTAATCCGCGGCAAAAAGGACTGTTTAAATAAAAAAGCAATTCCGTCCGCGTACGAGGCGGTTACTGCCGCAATATATCTCGACGGAGGACTCGACAGTGCAAAAAAATTCGTTCTGTCCACGCTCGACTTTTCGGAAATACAGTCGGTTATAAATTACAAAGGCAAATTGCAGGAAATATTACAGGCGGAGGGAAGTCCCGTTCCCGAATATATACGCGAGGATATAGGCACTCCGCAAAACCACGTTTTCAAAGTAAAGGTTAACGTATTCGGGCGAACGTTCGAGGGGGAAGCGGACAATGCCAAATCGGCAGAGCAGCTCGCCGCGCAACGCGCCGTTGAATACTTTGAAAACAAATAATCAGAACGCTACAATCGCGTTTTAACGGAATATAAGGAATCTCTTATGGGAAGTTTCAAACAGATACAATTAGTAGGTTTCAAGTCGTTCGCCGATAAGACGGTAATACCGCTCGGCGACGGCGTAACTTGTATAGTCGGACCGAACGGTTGCGGCAAGTCGAACGTTGCGGACTCCATACGCTGGGTTCTCGGCGAACAGTCGGCTAAGATGATGCGCGGCTCGCAGATGCTCGACGTAATTTTCGGCGGTACGGAAAAACGCCGTCAGATGTCCTTTTGCGAAGTTACCCTTACGATCGACAACACCAAACGTATATTCGATATAGACTGCGACGAGGTCGAAATGACCAGACGTCTGTACCGAAACGGCGACAGCGAATATCTTTTAAACAAACAGCCTTCGCGTATGAAAGTTCTGACAAGCCTTCTGCACGGCGCGGGCGCGGCGAAAGAGGGTTATTCGATTATCGGGCAGGGCAGAATAGAACAGATAATGAACGCCAAACCCGAGGACAGACGTTCGATTTTCGAGGAAGCGACGGGCATAGTCATTTTCAAAGACAGAAAGGCGGAAGCGGAAAGGAAACTGAAAGCCGCAACGGACAACCTGTTCGTATTCGCACAGAGAATGCAGGAAGTGGAAAGGCAAATCGGACCTTTGAGAAAGGCTTCCGAAAACGCGCTTAAATACAGAGAACTCTACGACCAGCTCCGTCACCACGAAGTTAACCTGTACATATGCCGCCGCGACAGCGCGGAGGGCGAGAGGGAAGCTCTCAATACAAAGGCTTTCAAAGTTGCAATGCGCATAGAGGAAGTTACCAAACTCTCCGATAAACTGCTTAACGAATATCAGGCGCGCCGCGACGAAATCGCCGCCGCCGACGTGGAACTGCGCGATTTGAACGAAAGACTCCGCCGCTATGAAGTCGGAATAGAACACAGGAGCGGCGAATCCAAACTCTATACCGAAAAGGCGCGTTCAGTCAAAGCTAAACTTGCTTCCGCGCAGGAAGATATAGCTTATTCCACAAAACGTATAGACGAAATCGACAGGGAAATCCGCAGGAACGAAGCGTACGCAACGCGCAATAACGAACGTATTGCAAACCTTCGCGCCTCCACCGAAACGTTCCAAAAGGAAATAGAAGAGCTTTCCCAAAAAATAGCCGACTACGAATATCTCACTGGCGAACACCGTAAAAAGGTTATGGATACGTTCAAGGACCTTTCGGATATGCGCCAGAATATGGGTTCGCTTTCCGCGCAGAAAGATTTCCTCAAAGAAAGGCTTTCTGAAATAAGAGCGGAAATGGAAAAAATTCACGCAAAGCGCGATGCTCTCCGCGGCGAGTACGACGAGAGTATAGAACGCGGCAAAACGCTCAACGATTTACTCGGCAACGAAAACGAACTAATCGAAAAGGCCGAAGCGGTAACAAAGGATATAGACGGCAAAATTCAGCTTCTCATACAGCAGACTTACGACGCGCAGGCGCAAATCGCAAGTTTGAACGACAGCCTTACCACTTGCCGCGCGCTCCGCGACAGGTTCGACGGATACGTTTATTCGGTTAAGAAATTATTGAACGACGCAAAGCACGATAATTCATTATCGGATAAAATCGAGGGATTAATCGCCGACGTGGTGCGTTGCGACGGCGACTACGAAGTTGCGATAGAAACGGCTTTCGGCGGCGCGATGCAGAACGTTATTACAAAAAACCGCGACGACGCAAGGTATTTAATCGAGTACTTGAAACGCACGCGTTCGGGACAGGTTACTTTCCTGCCCATAGACGCGCTCCGTCCGAGGATGGAAAACGATATGATAAAATCGGCTGTACGCGACACGGGCGCGCTCGGCTATGCGATTAATCTCGTAAAATACGATAAGAAATTCGAAAACGTAATTCATAACCTTCTCGGCAATACTCTCATTGTGGACAATATACAAAACGCCACGCAGATTGCGCGCAGGTATCCACGCGCGTTTAAAATAGTCACTCTCGACGGCGACGTCATATCTACTACGGGTTCTATGACGGGCGGTTCCAAGCGCGAAATAGCGGGCAACCTTCTTGCCAACGAAAGGCGCATTAAAGAGATTGAAGAGAATATAGAGAACAAAAGAAATTATCTTGCCCGCAGCGGCGCAAAGCGCAAGGAGCTTGACGAAAAGAAAGCCGAAGCGGACGCGCGTTACCAAAAACTTATCAAACGCTTGCAGGAAGCAAGGCTGGAACTTGCAACCGTTACCGAAAAGCAGTCGTCTCTTCTCCGCGACGTAACCAACGCCGAAAGCGAATACGGCGCGTGCAGACAGTCCGTGCAAGCCGTTGAAGATAAACTTTTGAATCTCGACAGCGAATATTCGGGAGTAAGCAAGGGCGCGAGCGACTTGTCGGAACAGTCGGATAAGGCTTCTTCCGCAATCAACGATATGAGCGCGGAATACGATAAACTCAACTCCGCAAGAAGCGAAAAGACGGGACGGCTCAACGCGCTTCTCGTAGAAATAGCTTCGCTTGAAAGCGCGCTTAAATCGGGCGCGGAGAACGTCGGCAGGCTCAACGGCGAAAGGGAAAATCTTTCCGCAAGGCTTGAAAAGACCAAGGCGAGCATACCTCAGATTGAAGCCGAAATGCAGGCGTTCACACGTCAGGCACAGCAGGCGGCTCTCTCGCAGGAGGAACAGGAAGTAGTAAACGACCTTAACCGTCAGGTAGAGGAAATTATCTCTAAAAAAGAAGAGCTGAACAAACGCATAATGCAATACGACAGCGAAAGACTCAACGCATATAAGGAGAAAGAAGAACTCACCAAAAAGCAGAGCAACTACGCGCTTGCGTTGCAGAAAATCGACAGCGACCTCGAATATTTACAGACGCGTATTTCGGAGGAATACAACGAAGATTACGAAAGCTGTCTCAAATACAAGGAAGAGGGTTACGACGTAACTTCGGCAAGTCAGACAATCGCCAATTTAAAGCGCAGTATTACCGTTCTCGGACCCGTCAACCTCAACGCAGTCGAGGAATACGAGGAGCTTTCCGTCCGCTATGAAAAGATGCTCACCGATAAAGAGGATTTGGAAAAAGCCATTGCGGATTTAACCTTAGCGCTCGAAGATATCCGTACGGAAATGCTCTCAATTTTCAACGAAGGTTTCAATCTAATCAACGAGAACTTCAAAAGAACGTTCAAGGAACTCTTCGGCGGCGGCAGGGCGGAACTGCAACTCGACTATACGGACTGCGACGACCCGCTGAACGCAGGTATAGAAATAGTCGCTTGTCCTCCCGGTAAAAAACTTACGAAAATTTCACTGCTTTCGGGCGGCGAACGCGCGCTTACCGCCATTGCCATACTGTTTGCGATTATAGGTATGCGCCCCATGCCGTTCTGCGTACTCGACGAAATCGAAGCGGCGCTCGACGAAGCGAACGTAGCGAGATACGCCAAGTACTTAAAGAAGTTTGCGCAGGATACGCAGTTCATAGTAATAACGCACAGAAAGCCGACTATGGAAAACGCCGATATTTTATTCGGCGTAACAATGGAAGAAAAGGGCGTTTCGAAGATTGTTTCCGTAAAACTTTCGGAAGTAGAGTCGAGGCTCGGCGGCGATACCGTAGCTTAACTTTAATTTTTAATTCAATAAGGTATTTATATGGGTTTATTTTCAAAATTGAAAGGCGCGCTTAAAAAGACGCGCGAAGGACTTGCGGGCGCGCTTTCCAATTTGTTTTCGAAAAACAAAGTAGGCAACGAATTTTACGATGAGCTTGAAGAAATACTCATCGGCGCGGATATATCCGTAACGACAGCCGAGGAAGTCGTGGAAGAACTCCGCCTCGAAGCTAAAAAAGAAAAACTCAAAGATAAGCAGTTCGTAACGGACCTTTTGAAAGATATTCTCGAAGAAAAGCTGTGCGAAGCGGACGAGCTCGATATCAAATACCCCGCAGTAATAATGCTTGTAGGCGTAAACGGCGTGGGCAAGACCACGACGGTAGGTAAACTTGCAAACTATTTTTTAAGCAAGAAGAAAACCGTCACTGTTGCGGCGGCGGATACGTTCCGCGCGGCGGCGGCGGACCAGCTTACGGTGTGGGCGGACAGAGCCAAGGTTCGTATCGTAAAGCACGAAGAGGGAAGCGACCCTTCGGCTGTCGTTTTCGACGCGCTGACTTCTGCAAAAGCCAAGGGGACGGACGTCGTTATCATCGATACCGCGGGCAGGCTTCACGTCAAAGCCAATCTGATGGAAGAACTCAAAAAGATGTCCCGAGTAGTGGAGAGGGAGTGTCCTTCCGCCAATTTTTATAAACTGCTTATACTCGACGCCACGACGGGCAGCAACGCGGTGAACCAAGCGCAGGTTTTCGACGAATCAGTCGAACTTGACGGAATAGTTCTCACCAAACTTGACAGTTCGGCAAAGGGCGGTTTCGTAATTTCGCTTTGCAGTGAACTCGGCATTCCCGTCGCCTTTGTAGGAACGGGAGAAAAGCTCGAAGATTTGGAGCAGTTCTCTGCGGAAGAATTTATCGAAGCGTTGCTGTAATTTAATAATTTAATTTCAGACTACAAAAGAAAAAGCGCGGGACGGATATTAAATCCGTCCCGCGCCGTTTGAGTTTTGAAAGTTAAAGGTCGTCCGCGTCCTGAATCGGCTTTCCGCCGTCTATCGGCGTTCCCGTATAACTTCCGTTGGGGTCGAAACTGTCCTTAAAATTATTTGCAATTTTTCGTGTTCTTTTCACCGGACTTCGTTCCGCAGCTCTTTTTGCTGTTCTTGTTTCCGCAGTTCTTAACCTGCTTGGTTTCGTTTTCGTTAGTTTTTCTCATATTTTCTCCTTTTGAAACGGTATATGCAATTCGACGTAACCCTGACTTGATTTACACAAGGGGCAAACGTCCCAAGCCTTCGTCGAAGTGTGCATATATCCGCACTCGCTGCAAATATAGAGAATGGGAGTTTCGTTGCTGTAAAGCACGCCTTTTTCAAAGGCTTCGTGCAGGTATCTGAAAATCATTTCATGTCTTACTTCAACCTGCGCCACAAGTTTGAAAAGAGCGGCGATGTCGTTAAAACCTTCCTCTTCCGCATCTTTCGCAAAGGCGGGATAAATAACGGCATGTTCCTGATGTTCGTCGTCCGCGGCAAGTTTAAGGCTTTCGCCCAAGTCGCCGCTATGGAAGGGATAACCCGCGTCCAAATCAACGTTATCAAGTTTTTTTCCGCGCTTTGAAAGTTCCTCGAAGAACCTTCTCGCGTGTTCCGTTTCGTTTTTCGCAAGCACTTTTATAGTGTCGGCAAGCGTTGCGTAACCCTGTTGCGTCGCTGTGCGAGCAATAAGCTGATAACGCATACCCGCCTGACTTTCGCCCGCAAAACTCCTTGCAAGATTAATATAAGTCTTTGTCTCGTCAAATTGCATAAATTTCCTCCGTCAAAATTATTGTGGGAAGAATTTCACGTTTTATTCACTCGGTTGGCATTGACATTTTTGTTTAATTTTACTAAAATATAAGCAGGCAATAAAAAATGCGGATATGGCGGAACCGGCAGACGCGCTCGTCGCGGTTTACTTCGCTTAAAGCCTTTTATCATATATTTAAATGCGGATATGGCGGAACTGGCAGACGCGCAGGACTTAGAATCCTGTGGGCAACCGTGTGAGTTCAAATCTCACTATCCGCACCACGTCGCGGTAAACTCCGCTTAAAACCGTTCGCTTACGCAAACGGTAAAGTCGCTTCGTTACCGCTCCTTATCCCGAAAAGTTCTGCGTTCCTTTTCGGGAACCTTGAATACAGCTCCTTAACCGTAAAACAAATATTAATACAGAGAGGTGGATTATGCTCACTGAAAACGGTACTATAAAAGCTAAAACCGTGCTCGACGCTTCGGCTTTAAAGGAGCTTACCCGTAAACCTTCGGTGTTTGCATTAGCGCTGATGATAATAGGCGGTATAGGCGCGGGCGTTTTTTTGGTTCTCGATATAATCGCCGAATATATCGGGTTAAATGAAAATTTAATGTTTGTTTTTCTTTTGATATTCGCAGTGTTTTTTGGTTTGGGCATAGGACTTAAAATTATCCTCGGTAAAACTTCCAAAACATTATCGGTTAGCACGAAAATTAACGAATACGAATTTTTCAGCGATTATTTTACGGTTGAACAGTACGTAAACGGAGAACAGCTTGCCCGCGTTAAAGTTTATAACGGACAGGTTACGAAAGCAAAAGAAAGTAAAAACTATTTATTTTTATATGTAGACGCTGCGGCGTATCCCGTGGCTGTAAGCGAACTTACACAGGAAGAACTCAACGTTTTGAGACAGATGTTCAAGTTGCCCGTCAAAGGCGGCGCCGCCGTACTTGCGGCAGAAAAGACGGAGACAACGCAAATGCAGGAAAAGTCCGAAAGTCATTCGGCAGACCCCTTTGGGGATTTTAGAGATTAAGGTGTTATGAGTTTTCTTGAATTAACGGGAGTAGGCAAGAACTATAAAGTCGGCAGTATTAAGGTTGAAGCGTTAAAAGACGTTTCATTCGGACTCGAAGACGGGGAATTTGCCGTCGTATTAGGTTCGTCGGGTGCGGGCAAGACAACGCTTTTGAACCTTCTGGGCGGTATGGACGGCGCGTCGGACGGCGAAATCGTTCTTGACGGGAAGAGAGTAACTTCTCTAAATAAGCGCGGACTTACGGAATATCGCCGTAACGACGTCGGATTTGTCTTTCAGTTCTATAATTTAATGCCGAACTTAACGGCGCTCGAAAACGTTGAAATCGCCGTTGAAATATGTAAGGACCATTTGGAGCCTAAGGAAGTACTGACGGAAGTCGGACTCGAAGAGCGGCTGAACAACTTTCCCGCACAGCTTTCGGGCGGAGAGCAACAGCGTGTTTCCATTGCGCGCGCAATGGCTAAAAATCCGAAACTTCTTCTCTGCGACGAGCCTACGGGCGCGCTTGACTATGCGACGGGCAAAAAGATTTTAAAACTTCTGCACGACGTTTCCAAACAGCGCAAAAGACTTGTAATAGTGGTAACGCACAATTCCGCCCTTAAAGATATGGCGGACAAAGTAATATATATAAAGAGCGGCAGAATAGAACGTATCGAAACCAACGAAAATCCCGTTCCCATAGAGGAGATAGAGTGGTGATAAAGACCTATCTCAAAACGCTTTGGCGAATGTTCAAAAAGCATATCGCCCGTCTGCTTTCACTCATCTTCATCGTGCTCGTTGCGGTAGGGTTCTGTTCGGGAATAGGCACGGCTACCGATAAAATCGACCACTCGCTGACAGACTACTATATTTCGAGCAACGCGAGCGATTTTATAATCAAAAGCAAATCCGAAAAAGGATTTACCGCAGAAGATATTCAAACGGTTGAAAACCTCTTTCCCGAAGCGGAAATAAATTCGGGCGCAACTCTCGACGTTAAACTCAACGAAGAGCGTTCGGTAAGATACTGTTTTCTCGATTTCGACGAATGGAGCGTGAACGTTCCGACTTTTGTCGAGGGCGAAAAATCCGCTGACAAGACGCAAATTTACGCAGAACGCGGCGACAACGTTATAAACGGATGCTTCGTCGGAAGTGAAATAATAATAGACTTCAAGGCGATATTGGAAAGCGTTGCAGAGCAGAACGGCAAGCCGCTCGACGCGCAGACTTCGGTAATGCTGTCCCGTCTTCAATCCGTCAAAACGACGGTTAGCGCGGTTATACAGAGTCCTTTGACTTTTGCAAAGGACGGCGAGCCGAGCTACAATAATCCGGAAGGCGAAGTTCCCGATACGACGACGGGTACGAGCGATATGAACTGCCTTGAAAATATTTATTATATTTCAAAGGATTTGATACCGTCGTACAAGGATGCGGTGCCGCAAATTCCCGACGCAATGAACGCGCCGTTTATTTCTACGGGCGATATATACGTTGCGCTCGGCAACAGAAACCGTTTCGACTGCTTTTCCCTCGCATACAACAGAATTGCGGAAGAGGGCGAAAAGGATATAATATCCGCGCTCGAAAACGCGGAAGTTCTAACGCTTGAAGAAAATTACAGTTTCAAGTCGCTTGCTTCTTACAGCGAAAAGGTTGAAATTATCGGCTTTGTGCTAATGGTTGCGTTTCTGCTCGTTACGGGACTTGTCGCGCTTTCCAATATGACGAGACTGTTAGAGGAAGAACGCTCTCAAATAGCCTGTCTTAAAACTCTCGGTTATTCTTCCACAGACATAATTTCGAAATATATACTTTTCGCGCTTATAGCAACGGGAATAGGCGGTTTCGGCTCTTACTTTGTGGGACTCGGACTCGCGTATCTGATTTACCACGTGTTCAATTACAGTTTCGATATGCCCCCTATGTCGTCGAGCGTGGCAATGTGGTTCTATTTCGTAACTCTTATCTTGATAGTTTCGGCAACTTTGGTTGCGACGGCGATTTCGGGATACAAAATGGCGGGCGAACGCCCCGCAACCCTTTTGCGCCCCAAGCCTCCCCGCGCGGGTAAAAAAGTCATTCTGGAAAGAATACCGCTTCTTTGGAACAGGCTTTCGTTCAAATACAAATCCACCGTGCGCAACGTTCTGAGATATAAGAGCAGATTTTTTATGACCGTACTCGCCGTTGCGTTTTCAACCGCGCTGGTTATGGCGGGACTCGGACTATTGGATATGTGTCTTTTTCAGGATTTCGGCTCTGCGGCGATAATGGGCATAGCGGCGGTAATCGTGGTATTTGCGGGACTGCTCACCGCAATCGTCATATATACGCTTACCAATATTAATATAAGCGAGCGCAACCGTGAAATAGCCACTTTGATGGTTTTAGGTTATTACGACAGGGAAGTGGCGGGATATATATACCGTGAAATTTATATAAATTCCGTCATAGGAATTATTTTCGGTTATCCGCTTTCGACTTTATTGCTGTGGCTTGTTTTCAGCACTATGGGTTTCGGAACCATAGGCGGAATAAGTTGGTTTATGTGGCTTCTTGCGCCCGTAGTCGTATTGCTGTTTACGGGACTCGTTACGTTGATACTTCACAGAAAAATCGTCAAAGTCAATATGAATGAAAGTTTAAAGGCAATAGAATAAATTATCGCACTCTCTTAACTTCGCAATACGTTGTCAAACTCCGCTTAAAATATAGAAATCCGCCCGCGCGTTACTTTACGCGCGGGCGGATTTTTAAAATTTTCAAAAAAATTCAAAAAAAAGCACTTGACAATTAACTGTGTCTATTGTATAATCACAGCAGAAACGGTAAGGAAATGAAATGCGAATATTAATATCTTACGAATCGGGCGTGCCGATTTATGAACAAATCAAATCCGAACTGCGCGGGCAGATAATCCGCGGCGACTTGCCGCCAAACGCAGTGCTTCCGTCTATACGCACGCTTGCACGCGAACTTAAAGTGGGCGTTATAACCGCAAAGCGCGCCTATGACGATTTGTGCGCCGAAGGCTTTTTATATACGGTGCAAGGCAAAGGCGTTTACGTTTCGAAATCGGCGGAAGTTAAGGCGGAAAATTACGCTGTAAACGAAATTCGTTCGAAACTCAAAGATTTGGCGGCTTTTGCCGAGAAAAACTCGGTTGAGGCAAAAACTGTTCTGGAACTTGTAAAAGAAATATGGAAGGAATGAAACCTTCCTTGACACGGTTTGAATAAAAGAGGTAATTATGTACGGTCTTGAAATTAAAGATTTAACTGTCGATTTAGGCGCATTTAAACTCGAACGCCTCAACCTTAATATAAAAAAGGGGTGTATAACGGGTTTAATAGGGAGAAACGGCGCGGGCAAATCCACGCTTATTAAAACGCTTACACGCCAACAGGACGCGCAGTCGGGAAGTATTTTATACAACGGACTGAAATTTAACGGGAACGAAGCGCAGGTAATGAACAGCCTTTCGTGCGTTTACGACGCGCCGCATTTCAATATGGCGTTAAAACCTAAAAAAATATTAAAGTATTATTGTTCTGTTTATGAAGGGTTCGATACCGAACGGTATCATAAACTTATGGAAAAATTCAGACTGCCGGAAGATATGCGCATAAGCAAGTATTCGTTCGGAATGCAGAGGAAATACTGTATTATCCTTGCGCTTTGCAGAAAGTCGGAACTACTCATTCTCGACGAGCCGACTTCGGGAATAGACCCGTTTGACAGGAACGAAATAGTTTCGCTTATACAGGACTATCTGATGGACGAAAACCATACCGTTTTATTTTCCACGCATATTACGGAGGATTTGGATAAAATAGCAGATTACGTAGTAATGTTCGAGGACGGAAAAATCACTTTGGACGACGATAAAGTTACATTGACGGAGAGATACCGTCTTGTCCAATGCGATAATATGACGGCGGAAATGCAGAGCGGAGCAATCGGCATAAAGAAAAATATGTTCGGCTACACTTTTCTTACGCAGGACAAAGAAATTGCGGGCGAGGGAGTAAAAACCAAAATACCTACTCTCGAAGAAATCTTCGTTCATATGCTCGGCAACGGAGGGGAAGGAATATGAAATTCATAAAGGAACTTTTTAATTATTATAAAGCTACCGTGTTCGCTCCGCGCGGCAAAATACGGCAGTACGCGCCGATAGTGGCGGGATATTTTCTGCTTATATTGGGTTTACAGCTTTCGGGATTGTACAATTTCAATAACGGCGCGGCGGTTTCGTGCGCGGGTACTGCGGGCGTCCTGTTCCTTTCGGGCGCGGCGGCGGGTATTTGTACGAACAGTAAACCTAACCTTATCGCGCTTATGCCGATAAGCCGCAAAAAGAGTCTTGTTTTCAGATTTATAACAGTGTTCCTGATTTGGCTTACCGCTATGGCGGTTATTTTTGCGGCTATGCTTTTTGTAGGTTTGCTCACGGCAGTTATCGTCTCGATTGTCGAAGGCGGGGAAAGCGTTTTAGACTATCCTATGGGCGTTTACGGGGGACTTTTTACGGCGTTTTATTTCGTCATGCTGTACTCCGCAAGCATGCTTTCGGGATTGATAAAAAGTCGTAAAGTCTGCAATATATTCCTTTTGTGCTTTGTAATTCTGCTTTTCGGCGGAATATTGCTTATGGGTATTCCCTGTAAATTACAGACGGGCAGTCTTGCCGCGCCGTTCGTCAGCGCGTGTTACGAAAGTATGAGTATGCCTTGGCTTTTCATAACGCTTTGGGGCGTAGCCGCGTTCGCGCTGTTCGGCGTCGCGCTGTATCTCGGTATAAAACAGTATTCGGCAAAATATTAAATAAAAAGAAAAAGCCGCGCGGTAAAATTTTTTTTACCGCGCGGCTTTTTAATAAAGTTCTCGGCGCGCCGTTTTTTGCACGCGTACGGCAAATTTATACGTAAAAAATATGTCGGCATTCTTGAAAAATAAGAACAAATATGTTATAATATAAAACCGTAAGAAATTCTATTACAAATTTAGAGGTTCATATGAAAAGTCAAAGCGTAGTAACAGATTTAAGGCGCAAGGTATTTACTGAAGTTGCGCGCGTAGCATACGAATCGGAAAATCCGTCGAACGATTTGGAAGAAATTCCGTTCAAGATAACTCCCGACGAAATTCCAAAATACCGTGAAAGCATATACAGGGAAAGACAAATCGCTTCGGAACGCGTCCGCCTTGCGATGGGACTTTCTCTCCGTCCCGAGAATAAACCCGTACATATCACCGCGGGCGTTGCGCAGAGCAATATCGCGGAAAAGTATTACGAACCGCCTCTTATGCAGGTAATTCCGTCGGCGTGCGACCAGTGCCCCGACAACGAATACGTTGTTTCCGACCAGTGCAGAAACTGCGTGGCGCATTCGTGCATCAAAGTTTGTCCCAAGGGCGCAATATCTATTGTAAACGGAAAATCATTTATAGACCAAAGCAAGTGCGTAAAGTGCGGCAAATGCAAGTCGGCTTGTCCATACGACGCTATTGCCCGCCATAACCGTCCGTGTTCCGCCGCGTGCGGCGTAAAAGCCATTTCGAGCGATGCGTACGGAAGAGCGCACATAGACAACGAAAAATGCGTTGCGTGCGGACAGTGTATGTCCGCGTGTCCGTTCGGCGCAATCGCGGATAAATCGCAGATATATCAGTTAATTCAGGCGATTAAGAAAGGCGACGAAGTAGTCGCCGCCGTCGCGCCTGCGATAACAGGGCAGTTCGGGGCGAAAGTTACGCCGGGCAAAATAAAATCCGCTCTTATTGCGCTTGGCTTTAAGGACGTTTACGAAGTAGCCGTCGGCGCGGACGTAGGCTGTATCGCGGAAGCGCACCACTACGTAAACGAAGTATCTACGGGCGAACTTCCGTTTCTTTTCACAAGTTGCTGTCCCGCGTGGGCGGTGCTCGTTAAAAAACAGTTCCCCGATTTGGCTTCGAAAGTTTCACAGGAACTCACTCCTATGGTTGCTACGGCGCGTTCTATTAAGGTTAAACGTCCCGAAGCGAGAGTGGTGTTTATAGGACCTTGCGCGGCGAAAAAACTCGAAGCGTCGCGCAGAACAATAAGAAGTTACGTTGATTTCGTAATAACTTTCGAGGAGCTTGCGGGTATGTTCGACGCTAAGGGATTGAACCTCGAAGAGCTTGAAGAGCTTCCCGTCAGAATTAAATCTACGGGCGCGGGCAGGGGATACGCCTGCGCGGGCGGCGTCGCAAGCGCGATTGAAAAATGTATCAACGAGTATTTTTCCGGCACCGAAGTTAAAATTAAGCATGCCGAGGGGTTGAGCGACTGCAAAAAAGTTTTAACGCTTGCAAAGGCGGGCAAACTCAACGGATATATGATTGAGGGTATGGGTTGTCCCGGCGGTTGCGTTGCTGGCGTCGGAACGATTATTCCGCCCGAACATGCAAAAATGTTCGTTGAGCAGACGGTTAAAGAGAGCGAAAAAGTCATTCCTCCGAGAGAGATGGAGGATTTGGCGGAAAAGCTGAATAAAATGAACTGAGCGCCAAAGTAATATAAGTTTTAAATTTAAGTTTTAAGTCAAATATTAAATAGAATATTATCCGCGCTTTTCCGTCTGACGGGGAGCACGGAAAGTTAAAAGGAAAATGCAATGTACGACGTAGCGATTATCGGAAGCGGACCCGCGGGAATTTCAGCCGCGATTAATTTGAAAGTTCTCGGTAAAAATTTTATATGGCTTTCAAACGGCGAGGTGTCTAAAAAACTTACGCAGGCGGAGCGCGTCAAGAATTATCCCGGACTTCCAGACGTAACGGGCGGAGAACTTGCCTGGACTTTCCGCAACCATACCGACGTAATGAACATAAAACTATGCGAAGAGGTAATAACTGGCGTCTACGATACGGGCGATAAGTTTACCCTGCTTGCGGGCGAGCGCGAATACGAGGCAAGGGCGGTAATTCTCTGCACGGGCGTGGAAGCTGGCAAGCCTATCGAGGGCGAGGACGAGTTCGTCGGGCGCGGAATAAGTTACTGCGCGACTTGCGACGGACAGCTTTATAAGGATAAGACAATCGCCGTTCTTTGCACGGACAAAAAGTTCGAACACGAAGTGGAGTTCCTTGCGGAACTTTCAAAACGTTGCTACGTTATGCCTATGTACCGCGGCTACGAAATCAAGTCGCCCAAAGCCGAAATAATTCTTAAAAACCCCGTTAAATTTTCGGGCGGAATGCGTCTTAACACAGTTGCGTTCAAAGACGGTTCTGTCGAAGTGGACGGCGTGTTCATTCTCAAAGGTTCGTTTTCGCCGTCTACGCTTGTGCACGGACTGCGCACGCAGAACGGACATATAGAAGTTTCGCGTGACTGTTCTACTAATATAGCGGGCATATTCGCCGCGGGCGACTGCACGGGCAGACCTTACCAATACGCCAAGTCCGTGGGCGAGGGCAACGTTGCGGCGCATTCCGCCGTGGAATATCTTGCAAAAACCAAGCATAACGTATAATCCTGCTTGTCAGAATTTTTTACCGGCGGCGCGTTCCGCCGGTCTTTTATTTTACACTGCCGACTAATTTACTTGCGTTTAAAGGCATTAAGTGTTAAAATCTTTTTATAATGAAATCGGTGTCGGCTTACTGCCGATAGGAGGTGCGATATGCCTGATTGGGTTGAATATCTTTTGAGAATACTTATGGCTATTGCGCTCGGTACGGCGGTGGGAATAGAGCGTCAGCTCCGTCTCAAAGCCGCAGGTATAAGAACGCACGCCGTGGTTGCGGCGGGCGCGTGTCTGTTTATGCTTGTTTCCAAGTACGGTTTCACCGACTCGACTCAGTTCGACGCTTCGCGTATAGCCTCGCAAGTCGTTTCGGGCATAAGTTTTATTGGCGCGGGAATAATTCTTTACAGACAGCAGTCCGTTCACGGACTAACTTCCGCGGCGGGTATCTGGCTTACCGCGGCGATTGGTATGGCGGCGGGCGCGGGACTTTACTGGGTTTCGCTCGGCGCGACGGTAATAATAATCCTCATACAGCTGTTCTTCCATATTCCCTTGCATATATTCAAAGAACGGCACTATAACGAAATTAAAATCATTTTCAAAAGTCCGACGGAAGATTGTCCTACGGTAGTCAAAAGCCTTTTCGAAATAGCGAATTTCACCGAATTCAAAGCGGAGCGTATGGGCGAGGAAATAATCTACCGCGCGGTCATACATACGAAAAAGCAAATCGACGCAGAGTTTATCCGCAGGGCGGTTGACGAACTGCCTTTCATAATTTCCGTAGAAAAAACAGAGAGCGACAGATAATTTATGAAATTTACAGAACTTACAATTCACACTACGAGCGAGGGCAGCGAACTTATAGCCGATATTCTTTGGCGCTATACAAATTACGGCGTCGCCATTTCGGACGTGAAAGACGTAATCGCGCTTCAAAAAGATAAAGCTATGTATTGGGACTATATGGACGAAAGTCTTACCGAGGGCGGCGACGTTCTCGTAAAGGCTTTTATCGCTTTGGAAGAAACAGAAAAAACTATTCCATCGATTCGCGCCGATATAGAAGAAACCGCGAAAAACGGAAAAGATTACATAAACTTCGGCACGTTGGAAACCACGCGCCGCATCGTCGAGGGCGACGATTGGCTTGAAATATGGCGCAAACACTTCCGCCCCCTGCATATAGGCGGCAGAGTGGTTGTCGTTCCCGAGTGGCTTGAATATAGCAATCAGGAACACGAAGTTACCGTAGTTCTTGACTCGAATATGGCTTTCGGCACGGGCGAACACGAAACTACCTCGATGTGTTTAAAACTTTTGCAGGAATATTTAACCGAGGGTTGCACGTGTATTGACGTGGGATGCGGCAGCGGTATACTCGGAATTGCCGCGCTTAAACTCGGCGCGGAGCTTGCCTATTTAACGGATATAGACGATATTGCGGTAAAGAGCGCGACGCATAACTGTTTAAATAACGGCGTTTCGGATAAGGCGGTTGTAGCTCACTCCGACTTGCTTGACGACACGAATATAAAAGCAGATATAATGCTTGCCAATATCACAGGCGAGATACTTTGCCGCCTCGCCCCGTCCATACCAAAAAACCTTAAAAACGGCGGAACGCTTATTCTTAGCGGCATTATAGAAAGCCGCCTTGATATGGTAAAGGAAGCGTTCGGCGCGCAGGGACTTAGACTCGACAAGCAAATAAAGGACGGCGAGTGGTTCGCCCTTGCGTTTAAATTATGAGCGGGCGCAAAAGATTTTTCGTATCGCATATAAATGCCGACAATACCGCCGTGCTTGACGGCGAGGAATTTATTCACGCCAAAACCGTTCAGCGCGTGGAAGAGGGCACTGAAATTATTCTGCTTGACGGAAGCGGAAAGGAGTACTTCGCCATAGTTTCCAAAGTGGAAAAGCGCAGTCTTACGGCGCACGTCACGGGTGAGAACGACGGCGAACGCGAACCGCAAACGAAAATTTATCTTCTTTGCGGCGCGTTGAAAGGCGACAAAACCGAACTCGTCGTACAAAAAGCGACGGAACTCGGCGCAAGCAAAATCGGGATATTTAATTCTGAGTACTGTTCGGCGTTCATAAATTCAAACAAGCTCGAACGGCTCAACAAAGTGGCGAGGGAGGCGGCTAAGCAGTGTATGCGTTCCCGCGCGCCCGCAGTAGAATACTTCGATACTTTCGAAAAAGCGCTCAAATCCGCGCAAAATTATAGAAACAAAATTTTCGCGTGCGAATTTGCGCATTCTTCGGAGATTGTACTCTCTGATATAAGCGGAGCAACCGCGCTCACCGTCGGAAGCGAGGGCGGCTTTTCGGAAGCCGAAGCCGCGCTTGCCGCAGAGTACGGATTTTGCAAATTAACGCTCGGAAAACGCATATTGCGCGCGGAAACAGCCGCAATTTCGCTTATGACGCTTGCGGCATACGCGCTCGGTGAACTTAAATGAAAGCAGTTGTTTTTACTCTCGGCTGTAAGGTGAACGAATCGGAGTCGGCTTCTATAATGGCGGCGCTCGAAAATATGGGTTGGGAAACGGACGACAAACTTTCCTATGCGGACGCATACGTTCTCAACACTTGCGCAGTCACGCGCGAAGCGGAAAAAAAGAGCCGTCAGCTCATTGCAAGGGTTAAAAAGTTTAATCCGCAGGCAAAAATTTTCGTCTGCGGTTGCGCTTCGGAAAAGGATAAAAAGTGTTTTGAAGAGCGCGGCGCGACGTTCGTTTCGGGCGCGAGACATAAAGAGCAAATAATTAAGGCGTTTTCGGAAATATACGGCGGTTGCGCAATTTCCGAGCTTCCGTTTCCAAAACAGACGAGAACGCGCGCGTTTATCAAAATTCAGGACGGCTGTAACAATTTCTGTTCATACTGCATTATTCCTTATTTAAGAGGCAGGGAAGTTTCGCGCACGGTTGAAGATATTTTAAAAGAAGTTTCGTCAAATTCCTGTCCCGAAATAGTTTTAAACGGAATAAATATATCGTCGTATTCTTACGGACTCGAAAATCTTGTCCGCGCGTTGAAAGATATTAACGTGCGCATAAGGCTTGGTTCTCTCGAATGCGGCGTGATTACGGACGGACTTTTGTCCGCGCTCAAAGAGTTAAAGGATTTCGCCCCGCAGTTTCATCTTTCTCTGCAAAGCGGCAGTACGGCGGTTTTAAAGGCGATGAACAGGCACTACACGCGCGAAGAATATATAGAAAAATGCGCGAAAATATATAAATATTTTCCCGACGCGGCGATTACCGCCGATATTATCGCGGGGTTTGCAACCGAAACGGAGCAGGATTTTTTACAGAGTTTGTCAATAATAGACGAAGCGGGATTTGCCCGCGTCCACGCGTTTGCCTTTTCTCCGCGGGAAGGCACGGTTGCATATAAAATGAAAGACGTGCCGCCCGACGTCAAGTCGGAACGGTTGCACCGCCTGCTCGCCCGTGCGGAGCGCGCTTCAAAAGAGTATTGCGAGCGTTTTCTCGGCAGCATAAGGACAATTATAGCGGAGGAATACGACGGAGTTTATACGAGCGGATATACGGAAAATTACATAAGAGTTTACGCCGCGGGCAAACTCAGCCAAGGCAAAAAATACAACGTTAAACTTAAATACTTATATAAAGACGGAGTTATAGCCGAAGTTAATGGATAAATCCAAAGGCGCGTTCGCGCGCGCAAAAATCACATACTTTTTCAAGGAAACCTTCCGCGCTCACTCTATGGCTGAGTACAGGGAGATTTTCTCGCGCGGTCTTACGCAAAGTAAGGGCGGCATTACAGGCGCGTTCCCGTGGCTTTACGTACGCGCTTTCTTTGCGCTGTTTATGCTGTTTACCATAAACACGCTTGTTCTGCGCCTTACCAACAACGCGCTGTACGTTCCGTCCGTAACGTTCCTCGGCGGAATTACTTTCACGGTACCGTTTATTATACTCTTATACGAACTCTATCCAAAGCGCGATATAAGCCTGTTTCTCATACTTATAGTTCTTGTAGTTGGCGGTACGGCTTCGGGCGTGCTCACTCAGATAGGTTATTCGCTCATAAAGGTAAATAACGGTTGGCTTTCCGCAATACTTGCGGGTACTCTCGAAGAAATCGCCAAAGCGGCGTTCGCTATAATTACGATAATCATAGTCAAACAGAAAAATCCTTACGCGTGTTTTCTACTTGCGGCTTCGGTAGGCGCGGGATTTTCGGTAATAGAGGATATGGGTTATATATTCTACTATTCGGATAAATACGTTTTCTATTACCACAGCGATATTCAGGCGACAATCGCCATTTTCGTTAACAGGGGAATTTCTTCGTTCTGCACCCACGTGCTGTGGACGGGCGCAATAGGTTGGTCTTATTCGTTCGTATCGAGGCGTTACCGTTCCGTTCGTTCCGCCATAATGTTTTTGAGTATAGGAATGCACATAAGTTGGGATTTACCGCTCGAAGGCATATGGCAGTTTCTCGACATAGCGGCGTGCGTTGCCGTTGCCGCCGCGCTAAATATAACAATAGTCCACAAAGCGAGGATTAAAACTCTTTCGGCGGAAGTGGATTTGAAGTACGAGAACGAACATATAATTTCGGAAGCAAAGCAAATGGGCGAGCGTTTGCGGTTCACAAATGCGGCAAACCTCACGTTTGCCTTGACTTGCGCTCTGCTTTCTGTTATAATATTGCTGTTATGCGCTCTTCCGATTGGTATGGAATATCAGAGCGTGGAATACGCCGACAGAAACGAATTTATCGAATATATGGAAGGCGGGTTCAACCTCTATGCAAACCGAAACCGTCCCTATGACCCGAACGGACGCAATGTGGAAGAAAGGCATATGGAAAACGAGGACGGGGAAATGGTTCTCGCCTACGTCGTTCAGAAAGTTGATTTTGCGGGTTACGACGGCGAGTACTATTACAGCTATTATTTAAGCGACACGGGTTCGCCCGACGATATATCGGTTGAACTGTTCGTGGGCGGGCAGGCTATGCGCTTCCACTATGTGGATTATCATCTCGGCGGAGAAGTATGGGCGTTTAACGTCAACGAAAGTTTGCTTATCGATTACGTATACCATAAGGACGGTACGGTGACCGCTGTAACCGCGGCGGAAGAATTCAGCGGATATAACTTATTGATAGGACTCTGCGCCGCGGGTTGCGCCATTGCGGCTTTAAGCACGGTAATTCTCGTTGCGTTCAGAATTAAACTTATTAAAGTCAGGGATAATCCCAAAAGCAATAACTAAAAGTATAGGAGAACGGTATGAGCGACTGTATATTCTGTAAAATCATAAAGGGCGAGATTCCATCCGCAAAGGTTTACGAGGACGAAAAAATGCTCGTTTTCAAGGATATCGAACCCAAAGCGGCGGTACATCTTTTAGCGGTTCCCAAAACCCATTTCAAACTTCTTTCGGAGATGGACGAAGAAAAGGCGGAAAACGTAAAATATATGCTCTCGAAAATTCCGCAAATAGCGGAGGCGAACGGCTGTAAAGACGGATACCGTCTTATAATAAATCAGGGCGATGACGCGGGGCAGACCGTTTTCCATCTGCATATCCATATTCTCGGCGGCGAAAATCTCGGCTGGTAAATTTCATAATAAAATATTTTTAGTTCTTATAATTCTCTTTTTGCCGCACGGATTATCCGCGCGGAGAGAGCAAGGAGTTTAAATATGATTTACGTTATTAAAAACAAATATATTACCCTGTCGGTTAATTCCGACGGCGGCAGTATGACGTCGATTAATTACCTCGGCGAAGAGCGTCTTTGGCAGGGCGGCGAGCCGTGGAACAGTCAGGACGTCGTAATCTTTCCCGTAATAGGGCATGCGGGCGAATATACCGCGGAAGGCAATACATATACGCCCAAATCCCACGGCGTGGCGAGGTATTCGGAATTTGCGCTTGCCGATATGGGTGTGGACAGACTGACGCTTGAATTGAATTCCAACGCCGTCACAAGGCAAACTTACCCTTACGACTTCGATTTTATCATTTCATACGCGCTTAAAAAGAATACTATTAAAATTACGTACACCGTGCGCGCGAAGAACGGTAAGATACCTTTCTACGTCGGCGGACATCCCGGACTTAAAGCAAAGGACGGTTCGGCGCTCATCGAATTCGAGAGCGATGAAAATCCCGTACACTATCCTCTCGACGGAAGCAAGGGTGTGACTATAAACGGAATGAAACGTTTTATAGCGGATAAACAGTTCTTCAAGCAGTGTAAGACTTTTCAGCTCGCCGGAGTGGAGAGCGCTGTTACGGCTCACGTTGCGGACGGATATAAATATACGGTTAAATCCGACTGTCCTGTTTATGCGTTTTGGAGCAACGAAGACGCGGGTGACTATATCTGCATAGAACCCTGGTGGGGAATAAGCGACAACCCCGAATACCCCCGCGAACTCAAAGATAAGCCTTTTATAAACTTTGCCGACGAAAACGGAAAAAGTTTTTCTTACAGCTTAACCATAGATAAAGATTAATAAAAAGAAGAGCGCGGACGAAAGTCCGCGCTCTTATAATATGTTTTTTAACAGCCGTCCGCAATGCGCTTTGCGGCGGCTTTTACTTTGTCTTTTAAAGACTGCGGTTCAAGCACTTTGACTTTTCCGCCGTAGCTCAGAATTTTATTCACCAAACCGCCGTCGTCGGGCAGCGTAAGCGAGGCGGTGAAAGCATTTTTATCGGGCGTTATATTGTCAATGCCAAGCCAGTCCTCGGCTTCGGCGAGTGAGTCTTTGTCTATTTCAAAAGTAACTTCTATAAGATTTTCGCCCGTATAGTAGAAATCTATATCCAACTCTTCCCGCGTGAAAGTTCTCTTTTCAAAACTTTCGCCCGTAAAAGACGCGTTCTTCATTCTGCCTATTTTAAAAGTTCTGAAATCCTGCTTGGTGTGGCAGAAGGCGTATACGTACCATACGTTTTGCTTGAATATCAGGATATGCGGGTCAATGACTCGCTTGCTGTGTTCGCCTTCGCGCGATATGTAGTCCACGAAAAGGCTTTTGCCTTCGTTTACCGCGGTTTCGCATACGCGCATCTTTTCCGAAAATTTCTTGCTGTCGCCCCACGTTCCGCCGTCTACGATAATATTTCCGCAGACGGAAAGCTCGCGCTTTTCACTTTTTTGCTGGCGTTGGAGTTTTTCCAGCGCGGAAACTATATTCTTATCGCTTACCTGCGAATTCATCGCGCTGAGCGCGTTTATAGCCGCCGCATATTCGTCGCGGGTGAAGTACCCCGACGGCAGACGATAAGTGTCCGCAATCTTAATTCCGCCGTACCTGCCGCGCGCTACGTCCGCAGGCACGCCGCAAACGTTCAACTCTTCGATATACCTGTAAACGCTTCTCGTCGAAATGCCGTATCTGCTTGCTATTTGCTGTGCCGTAAGTTTCTTTTTAGAAAGCAAAATCATCATTATGTCGAACATTATCTGATACTTCATAAAATCTCCTTAAACAGTCAATAATTATCCCGCAACATAAAAATAAACAGTTTTTTATAGATTCAACCGTCATATTTATTCTTGTCGGTTAATACAATAAACCGTTCAAAAGTTTTTTTTAAAATATTAAAAAAATTTTATCATATATGACAGTTTGTGTCAAGTATAAAGTGTATAATCGTGTTTGAAGATTAAAGGAGGGCGAAAAATGACGTTCACGGCGTATATTGAAAGACAAAAGAACATTATAAGAAACCGTCACGAGGGAGAAGTTTTTTTAATCCGTAAGGATGAAATCATCAAACTTACCGAAAGCGACGTGCTTTTAAACGAGCTTTCTTCTTTCAAAGGTTTAAATACGGACGAGCGTTTGAATTTCAGTAAAGCGTTATGATTAATTCTATTAAACGTTCCGCGCGCCTTGCCGTCGCGGTTTCGGCGTTGCTCGTATTGTTCTTGTTCTGAACTATTAAATAAAAACTCCTTTGCAAGTTCGCAAAGGAGTTTTGTCTTGCTAAAAGACAACCTCCCGCTATGCGGGAGGCAAAAAAGAAGCGGAAGCGTTG
>CAMXOH010000017.1 GCA_947245485.1 uncultured Clostridia bacterium
ACTATTTCCAATTATATAATAAAGGACTCGATTATCGAGCAGTCGGGCTTTACCGAAGTGCCTTTGAGATATTTGGGTTTATTCGGTTACGTGGTTGCGAGAAATTCTTCGCCGGTTAACATTTACGACTTAACGCTTGATAATTTCGAAATCGAAGTCAACGGCTCGAAATATCTCACAAGCGGATTCTATGCGGGCGGACTTTTAGGTTACGGCACGGGCGTTAACATTACGAACTGTAACGTGAGCGGAACCATAGTTGCAAACGGCAATACCGTATATTTCAGTCAGGTAGGCGGCGTAGCGGGTTATTTACAGTCCGCTTATAACGAACAGGCTGGCATATCCTATCATACGGGCATAGTCGGCACTCATTCCGACGTTGAAATAGAATGCACTACGGGACACATTTACTCGGCGGGCGGCATTGCGGGTATAATTACCGCGTCGGATGAAAAGTCTAACGCCTATATACTCAACAGCTATTCAAGCGGCAGTGTGTCGGGCGCAATGTATACCGGCGGCGTTGTAGGATATATGGGACCTTACACGTCTGTTACGAACAGCTATGCTTCCGGCGCGGACGTCTATGCAAGAAACGAACTCGGAGCTTCGGGCGGCGCGGCTAACGCATACGCGTATGCGGGCGGTATCGCGGGATACGCAAGCTACGATACAATCATTGCAAATACGTTCTCTGCGGTTGACGAATTGGGCGCGATGTCCTCTTACGGTTCGGCATATGAGAAAACGGATAAAATCGTAGGCGGATACGAGGCGGCGGCTCAAACTTACGTTCAGACGAGAGCGTTGCTCTTATTGAACGTTCACGACTCGGAAGACGTTCAGCTCAACGAAACTTTTTATAAAGAGACGCTCGGCTGGAACGACGGCGACTGGAATTTCGAAGGCGAATATCCCGTTGCGAAAGACGGCGCGGCTTCCCTTAACTATAAGTTAACAATTAAAAACGGCGGCAACGTCGTAAAAGAAATAAATATAAATTCTTACGATATAATGAGCGACTGGTACGAAAAAGGTTTGCCCGAGTATATAGACAACGGCAACGGCATGCGTTCGTACGGATATTTCTTCGACGCGGAAGAGACGCGGAAAGTTCCCTTTGCGTTTATCCCTACGGGAAATATGGAAATCTACGTGAACTTTGCCGATTATTCCGAAGTCGCGGGAAAATACTTTATCCGCATGGATAACGGCGACGAAGCGTACTTCCTGCTCGGCAGCGACGGTTCGCTCGAATACAGATACGGCGCGCTCAGCTATGAAACGCTCTACGTCTACAACGGCGAGAGCATACTGCTCGAACGCAATCCCGCGTTCACCGAAACAGTGGAAAACAACGGCAGTACCGCGACTTTCTTCATCTACGGCTTAGCTTACGTGGGCGAAGACGAATCGACGCTACTGTTCACGGACGGCGTTAATTATACGGAAGGTTCGCCTCTTGTAACCGTAAAGGAAATATCGGAATTTAATTACGGCGGTTATTATGCTTCGGACAATAGCGCGGATTACATTTTCCGTAAAGACGGAACGGGACTTGCGGGCAATGCGCCGTTCACGTATACCCTTTCGGGCAATACTCTCAGAATATCCCTGCCCACGGGCAACGTAACCTGCACTGTTTCGGGCAATACGTTTGTAAACGGCAACGTAACGTACACGGCTTACGACGAGTTTGCGGGCGTTTGGGAAAAATCGGCTAAGGCGCACGAACAGTACTATTTCGACGGCAAAGGAAATTGGGAATATACCTATTTCTATTACGATTCGAACGGCGATAAAATCAGCATTAAACCCGACGCAAGAGGAACTTACGAGAAGAGAAACGATACGTTGGTTCTCGATAACGGAAAAATCGTCGGCTACGATACCGTAAATAAATGGATAACCATAGAGGATACTCCTTATTATAAAGAGAACAGCGTAGTCGGAGAATGGAAATTTTTCAGCTTGAAGTCTGCCGTTACCATCGTATTCCACGGAATAGGAGCGGACGGCTACGGCTCGGCTACGGCTTATTACGGTACGGGTTCAAATTCATATGAACTCAGCTACGAAGTAACGAATACCGAACAGGGACCTTTAATCACGCTTATGGACGGAATTACCGTATTCGGCAATCTCCTGTACTCGGCGCGCGAGAATACCCTTACGGGAGCGGTATATCTTGTAACGAAGGGAGAAGTTACCGAGAACGCGCTCTTCTGCCTGTACGACGATTTCAAGGGCGTATGGCTCAGCGAAATCGGCACGGTTGAATTTAACGGACTCGGCAAATACAATATCAAAGGTACCGCGGACTATACCAAAATGGAAGGCACCGTAAAAATCAACGGTAAAAGAGCGGGAACCTATACGGTTAACGGAAGCGGACTCAGCGGCGAATTTACCTATAATAACGTTGTTTATAAAATCAACTATAATTTAGAAACGGGCGAAGTAGACGTAACCACTTCCGAAGAAGGCGCATTCAAACTTGCAAAAGCAGACGCGCTGTACGGATTGAATTTCGTCGGCGGCGACGGAAAAGTATATACTTTCAACGGCGGCGGCAACCTTGCTTCGGGCGGCGTGCTCACAATCAAGGGCGAAGAAAAGATTTATTCTTACTTCAACGACGGTTCGTTTATGATAATCAAAGACGGAGATATAGAATGCGGCAGTCTTGCTCTCGTTAACGGAGAATACAAACTTACGCTCAATTACGCGACGACGACTCTCGTAATCGAAAACGTATTTACAGGTTCGTGGTTCAAGGGCGGCGAAAACGTCGGCGCAGTCGAAATAGGCGTAATCAACGGCGACAATACGGCGAGCGGAACTTATCTCGGAACATCCGTAACGTACGTTTATAACAAGGAAAACGACTATCTTTCGTTCAAATACAACGGCGAAACTCTCTATATAGTCGCGCTCCGCGCTAATCGCATAGAACTTGCGGTTAGCGACAGACCCGATACTTTCGGCAATTACGACGTCTGCGTCGAAAATTCCGTTCTCGACTCGTTGGGCGGCGTATATGCGGGCGCTGGCGATTCGAGCGTAACTTTGGACGGATTGTCCGACAGCATATATGCTTCGGGTACGGCGACGGTAAGAAAGAACGGCGCAGTTACTGCGGCTTACTCGTACGTTGTCAACCGTCTTAACGAAATCGAATTCAGCACGTTCGAAGGAGAAACAATCGTCTACTATGTATTTGCCGAAGTTGCGGCGGGTACGGAAGATTCTTATACGCTCAACGGACACAGCTATAAAATAATCGCAACCGACTACTTCTATCTCAAAACAAGATTGGATTCGTCGGGAGTCGCTTATACGTTCAACGGATACGGCACGGTAACAACTTCCAACGGTAAGGAATTTACGTACGTTATCGAAAGCTACGACAGTATTATTTACGAATATACCCTTACGTTAACCGACGGAAATAAGACTTATACCGCAATATATTCCCAGATAGTGGGCGATTACAACATCACTTTAACGCCCGACTGGTTCGAAGGCGTTTCGGCGACGGCGGCGGACGGAAAGGTTTATGCGTTCGACGGCAAGGGCAAAGTAACCATATCGGGCGAAAAGAATTACGTTTATACGGTTGAGAAATTCAATCCAGCGGACGGTACGTTTACTATGACGCTTTCGCCGGAAGAGGGTTCGGAGGATACGGCTGTATATACGGCGGTTTACAACAGCGGCGACGGTTCGATAACCGTTACCGAAAAGGAAGCGGAAAAGAAAGCCGCTTAACGCTTACAATTTCAAATATAATATTTAAGAAGGGTACTCGTTTACCCTTCTTGAAGCGTTTTTAATACGGAGGTTTATAATGACAAAATTAAGAAGGCTTGCATGCGTATGTCTTACTGCGGTAATGAGCGCTTCGCTTGCGGCAAGCCAGTCGCTTGCTTTTGCGGATACGGGCAGAAATGCGCCCTCGTTGGACACTGCTACGCTCGAAGACGTAACGGGGAAAATGGATTTTTCGTCCGTTCAGCTCAAAAATTTAAACAAGTCGGTGCTTGACAAAGCGGGACTTACCTCATCCGGTACTTCATACGATGCAAATACGGTGTATACGGTAATAGTCGAACTTTCGGGCGAATCTGTTATTGACTTAACGGACAGCGCGGAAGCTATACCCGAATATATCGCGTCGTTCAAGGGTTCGCGCAAGCTCAAAAGCATTAAACGCTCGCACGAGAATTTCCTTGCCCGCCTTTCATCGGCAGGTATCGGCTATAAATATATTAACGGATATACTACCGTAGCCAATGCGGTTGCGCTCAAAGTAAACTCTTCCGATTTTAAAAAGCTCGCAAAAATGGACGGCGTTGAAAACGTTGTTCTTTCGTCCACCTACGCTTATCCTGAAGCCGTCAAATCCAACGGCTCGACGGACGTTGCGGAAAATCCCAACGACGTTTACGCAACGGGTATATATAAATCCGAAGGAATAATCGAACAGTACGGCGTCGACGGCAGCGGAATGACGGTAGCTATTCTCGACACGGGACTCGACTACTCGCACGCGGCGTTCCAGACAATGCCGGAAGAAGATACGCTCGGACTCACTAAGAGCGAAGTTGCTTCGCTTCTCGCGTCAAAGAATTTCGATTCCGAAATACTCTATCCCAACGGCGGCAAGACACTTACGGTAGACGACGTTTACGTAAACGCGAAAGTTCCCTACGCTTACGACTACGCGGACGGCGACGCGGACGTTTATCCCTCGTACTCCAACCACGGCACTCACGTAGCGGGTATAGTCGCGGGACAGGCGGACTCTTACACCGATAAGGACGGTAATATAGCGAAAGACGCCGAAGGCAACGTTCTGTCTTTCCGCGGCGTCGCGCCCAACGCACAGCTTGTAATATGTAAAGTATTTACCGACGATTTCGACAGCGAGGAATTGGGCGGCGCTACTACCGAAAACATTCTCGCCGCGCTTGACGATTGCGTTAACTTAGGCGTCGACGTCATCAATATGAGCTTGGGTACTTCCGGCGGCTTCTCGTCTATTACCATCGACGACGAGACCAAGGGACTCAACGATACCGAAGGCAAGTGGATGAACGAAGTCTACGGCAAAGTCAAGAAAGAGGGTATAAGCCTTATCTGCGCGGCAAGCAACGATTACAGTTCGGGTTACGGCAGCGCGTTCGGTACGAACCTTGCTTCCAATCCCGATTCGAGTACGGTAGGTTCGCCCTCCACGTACGACGGCGCAATTTCCGTCGCAAGTATCAACGGACAGCTTGCACGCTATATGACCGTTGAAACCAAGGACGGCTCCGCAACCAAAATCAACCCCATTTATTATCTCGATTCGAGCAATGAAAACTCGGTTCAGTACGATTTCTTAAAACAGATGGGCGAACTCGTCAGCGGCGGAATAAATACTACGAAAGTTAAATACGTGGTAATTCCCGGCAGAGGCGAAAATTCCGACTATACGACGCAGATTCAAAAAGAATTAAACGATAAATCCAAAGGACCCGTCATAGCGGTTATTAACCGAGGTAAGTCAACGTTCAAAGATAAAATTCAGTTGGCAATGGATATGAACGCGGACGCCGCTATTCTCGTCAACAACGTTGCGGGCAGCATAAGGGTATCGCTCGGCGACCTTGAAGAACCCATACCTACCGTATCGGTGACGATGGATGCGGGCACGCTCCTTTTGCGCGCGGCAAACAACAGAGTAGGTTATATTACCCTCGACGAAAAATATCAGGCGGGACCTTTCATGAACGACTATTCGTCATGGGGCGTCACACCCGATTTGAAGATTAAACCCGACATAACCGCTCACGGCGGCGAAATCACTTCGAGCGTCCCCGGCGGATACGACGAACAGAGCGGAACCTCGATGGCTTCGCCCAACCTTGCGGGCTTCGTCGCGCTTTTGAGAAGCCATCTCAAAGGACAGGAGAATTTCAAGGACCTCAATTCCGTTCAGCTTACAACCCTCGTAAACCAAATCTTTATGAGTACGGCTGTAATTGTATACGACCAGGATATACTTCCCTATTCCCCCAGAAAACAGGGCGCGGGACTTGCATCGCTCAATAACTCGTTCGGCACGAAAGCGTATCTCTACACCGAAGAGAGGAGAGTGAACGGAGTAACTTACTGCGAGGACGGCAGACCCAAGTACGAACTCGGCGAAGATAAAGAGAAGAAGGGCGAATACACGGTGTCGTTTTATGTAAACAACTTCGGCGAACAGGATTTGACTTTCAGCCTTAATTCGATATTTATGACCGAAACGCTGTCTTCGGACAATCTCTCGGTAGCGGAAAAGGCGCATATTTTTGGCGATATACCCGCGAAATGGGTTGTCGGCGCAAGCGAATATAACGAGGGAGATATAATCACCGTTTCCAAGGGCGCGTCCAACGTTAAAATTTCGGTAACGCTCACAATGTCGCAGGCGGAAAAGAATTATATCGATTCCTGCTTTACAAACGGAATGTTCGTAGAAGGTTTTATAAGCCTTAAATCGCAAACGGAAGGACAGTGCGATTTATCGCTTCCATACCTCGGTTTCTACGGCGACTGGCGTTCGGCTCCCATGCTCGATTACAACTGCTATGAAATTTCCGATTTCGAACAGGATACTTCCCTTCTCGAAGAGGAACGCCCCCACGAGCAGGTATGGGCGACTCAGGCGTTCGCGGAATATTTTAACGGCGATTACCGCGTGCCTATGGGCGGATTCGCTTATCTCCAAGACGAAAACGCAGACCAGATTTACGTGGAAGAAGAATACGCCGCGGTATCCTGCTTCAACATTTATAACGGTGAATCCGAACCTTCAAACTATCTTACAACTTACAGCGTCAAAGCTCTCTATGCGGGACTTTTGAGAAACGCCGAAGTAGTAAGCTACACGCTCTATAACGACGAAACGGGCGAAGAACTTAAAAGCGACTACGTGTACAGGGTAAGAAAATCTATATCCAACGGCGGTTCGCCCATTCCTTCGAACGTGGAAATCAATCTTTCGCCGTCGGAACTCGGACTCGTTTCCAACGGTAAATACAGGCTCGAATTCAATTTCTATTTCGATGCGGACGACGTGGGCAATGAAGACGCAGTCAGCGAAGACAATACGTTCTCTATGATTTTCTACGCAGACTACGAAGCGCCCGTCCTTACCGATGCAAGAGTAAGATATTACGATTATAAAGAAAGCAACAAAGACAAACAGAGAGTATATCTCGACGTTGACGTATACGATAATCACTACGCGCAGTCCATCATTCTCTGCTATATCAACGAAAATCATCCCGAAGAACTTGTAATGGCAACCAAGTACGTAACGCCCGTATACAATGCGGTGAAAAACGGCGTTACAACCGTATCGATTGAAATTACCGAGTTCTATGAAAAGTATAAAGACAGCCTTTATATTCAGGTTGACGACTACGCTTTAAACCACAGCGTTTACAGATTGACGCTTTCTTCCTCGCAGTCGCCCTCGCTTCCTTCGACTTTCGAAATAGCGGAAGGCAGCGAAATGACGCTCGGTATCAACGAAAACTATAAACTCAATTTAAAATACAGCGGTACGGCAAGCCTATCCGACTTCAAATGGGGCGTAAGCAACGGCAGAGTAAAAATTAAGAACGGCGAAATATTCGGCGTATCTGCGGGACGTTCTACCGTAACCGTAAGCAACGGCACGGTGACGAAGAGAATAACGGTAAACGTCGTCGATAAAAACATCAAAAACGTAACCCTCAATTCGCTTTCGTTCGGACTTATCGAAACGGCGCAGGACGGATTGCATAACGCAGTCGGTACCGTCAACGTATACGCGGGTAAGACTTACCAACTCGAAATCGTTCCCGACCCGTGGTATTATCCCGTAGAAAAGCTCAATTTCAAGTGGGAGTCGGATGACCCCGAAGTCGCGTCGGTTGACCAGAACGGCAACGTGACTACGTACGGCAAGGGACCCGCAAACATCAGCGCAAAAGCGGGAACGTCGCTTTCCTCTACGGCGACAGTCACTTTCAACGTTCTCGACCCTTTCAGAGTATCGAACTTCGTGCTCGTCGACTACAAGGGACCGGGCGGAACAGTAGTGATACCCGACGATGAAAATATAATGTATATAGGCGAGGAAGCGTTCGAACAAGATACTTCCATCGAATATGTCATAATTCCCGAAACGGTAAGAGAAATAAGAAAGAGAGCTTTTCAGGGTTGTACGAATCTTAAAGGCATCTATCTTGTTTCCAAGGAAGCACAGCAAATCCCCAACGCAAAACTAAGCGTTGTTCTCGAAGACGCATTCGAAGGCTGTACTTCGCTCGAATTTGTGGATTTAACTAATGCAAAAGTCTTAACTCTCGGCAGAAGAGCGTTTGCAAACTGCACTTCGCTTCAAGAAGTGAAGAAGATGCAGGCGATTGGTACGATGAACGAGTATGCGTTTGCAGGCTGTACTGCGCTTGAAAGCGTGGATATATCGAATCTTCACTCGGCAGGCACGGGCGTGTTCCTCGATTGTACGGCTTTGACTTCCGTTACGACGGACTACTACACCTCGCTCGGCGAATCGATGTTCGAAGGCTGTACTGCGCTTTCGGGTAAAGTGGTTATCAATACTCCCGTAATCGCGGCGGGCGCGTTCGCAGGTTGCGTTTCGCTCAGCGAAGTCGATTTCGGCGGCGGCTCGTCGAGAGAACTTACGTTCAATATCGGCGCGCAGGCGTTCGACGGTTGCGAAAATCTTGAAAAAGTAACGTTCGGCAAACACGGTTTATCCGCGCTCGGCGATATGGCGTTTGCGAACTGTAAAAAACTTACGAATATTCAGCTTCCCGCAGGCGATATACGCTTCGGAGACAGGGTATTCTACAATACTCCCATAAAATTAGGCGACACGGGCACGCTTGTCACGGACGAATACGGCGCGCTGTATTCGGGCGATAAGCTCGTGCTTGCTCCCAAGATTATAACGGCGGATTTCGCATTTAAAGCGGGAGTTACGGAAATAGGGGAGCACGCGTTCACGGACAGCGTACTTTCCGGCGTAACTTCGATTACCGTACCCGAAACCGTAACGAAAATTGCGGAGGGCGCGTTCGCGCACTTGCAGGCAACTTCGATAATTCTTCCCGACGGAATAAAAGAAATTCCCGATTACGCGTTCTTCGGTTGCTCGTTGCTCGCTTCGGTGACGATACCCCGTGAAACCGTAAAAATCGGTTTAAGCGCGTTCGAAGGCTGTATTTCTCTTAACGAAGTAATCTTCGACGGAGAACTTAAAGAAATAGGCGACAGAGCTTTTGCTCTCTGCCAAAAACTTACCTCCGTTGTAATTCCTTCGAGCGTAGAAACTATGGGAGGATATGTTTTCGTAAACTGTTCGTCGCTTACGGAAGTCAATCTTCCCGCGCTCAAATCTCTCGGCGATTACACGTTCTACGGTTGCATTAACCTCAGAACGGCGGTGTTCGATTCAAACGCAACGACAGTGGGTAATTTCACGTTCTTCCCCGGCGGCGACGAACACGGAATTTACTCGTCGTCCCTCGTTTCCGTTACTCTTCCCGACGCGGTTGAAACGCTCGGCGAGGGTGTGTTCAACTACTGCAATAAACTTGTATCGGTTGACCTCAAACACGTGACCAAGGTAGGCGCTTACGCATTTGCAAGATGCGGTTCGCTCAAAACGGTTACGGGACTTGAAAATCTTACGGAAATAGGCGACTACGCGTTTACGGAAAGCGGACTTACTTCGCTCGCGCTCAACGCGGCTGTAAACGTCGGTTCTTACGCGTTCTACAACGTTAAGACTTCTTCGATAATTCTTGGAAATGTTGAAAATATAGGTTCGTTCGCGTTCTACGGCGGAATGGAAGCGGTAGTTCAGCTCCCCGCTTCGTTAAAGTCTGTCGGCTCGGCGGCGTTCACGTCTTCGCCCAATCTAAGAAACGTAAACGTAAGCGCGGATAGCGCACTGTTCTTTACGGAAGACGGCGTTCTCTACCGCAACGTATACAATACCGCTACGGGCAAAACGGGTTATGAACTCGTGGTTTATCCCGCGGCGAGAGCAAGCGAAACGTTTACCGTCAAAGACGGCACCGTGACAATCGGCGCATATGCGTTCGCGGAAACGAACGAAAAAATCTCAACGGTAAATCTTCCCCGCTCGTTAAAGGCAATTGGCGCGTATGCGTTCTATGCAAGCGGAATAAAAACCTACGTGTTCGAAGCCGTAACCGCGCCCGCGCTTCTTACGGAAGTTTACGACAACTCCGCGCTTTCGGAAACTATGATAGCAACTGGAGTGTTCCGTATCCAAAATTATTTCTATTCGATGTATTACACAAACTTCGAAGACGAATTTATTCTCTACTCGCATCTTTTAGACCCCGCATACCGTCAGAAGAGCGAACTTAAAATAGTCTACCCCGAAAACGCTACGGGTTACGACGGTTACGTTTACTCGAATTATTTCGGCTCGGCTGAAAAGGGCGGCGAGGTAATCGACGATACGACGCTCGGAATGAAAAATATTCTCGACGATTATATCGCGGAGTACGGCGACGTCGTCAATACGGTAAAGGGTTGGAACTCGCTCGAAGTAAACGCTGAAAATACCGCGCTCGTCCAGTCTTTCTCGGACGGAATTAAGGAAGCGCACAGACTTTATAACCAGATTAAAGGCGAAAAACAGCTTGAACTTCTCGACGAGGGCAAGGAGAGCGGATACTATTACAACTTGCTCTCCTCGGTTGAAACCGAACTCAAATCGGTAAAACAGCGTTTCGGTATAAAAGTTAAGGCTGACAGATTGCTTATAAATTCTGACAGTACGCACAAGACGCAGTACAAGGCGGGCGAATCGTTCGATATGAGCGGACTCAAACTTACGGTAGTTTACGACGATTATTCGAGCGAACTTGCGGATATGACTAAAATATCTCTTTCGCCCGAGTACGCCGGCGCGCTTGACGAATCTAACCGTTATGTGGTATTATTAGGATATGAAAAACGATTGGAAGTCGCAATTACCGTTACGGCAGGCGATAACGGCAACGGAAACGACGATAAAAAGTCGGGTTGCGCGGGCGGTTGCGGTTCCACTTCGTTCGGCGGCGCGGGCGGAAGCGGACTTATGGCGCTCGGCATTCTCGCAATAACTTTTGCGGGCGCAGTCGTAATCAGAAGGAAAAGACAAAATAATTCGCATTAAGAGGAATAAATGAAATTCGCTACCAGAATTAAAATCATTATAGTATTAGCGGCGTGTATGGCAATTACGCTTATAGCGGGTTGTTCCATAGGCGAAATGACGGCGGAAAGGTTCCTTAAAGACAAGGGCGCGCAGGATAAATGCGTGACTTACTCGGCTTCGGGCGGGGTGTTCAACGATAACAGCAACCTCTTGTTGCTTCACTTGTATTACCCCGCGGAAAACGAAGTAATTTACGATTTTTCAAAGGCGAGCAATATTTCCGTCGCACGCGCAGGATACGTTTTCAACGGTTGGGTTTACGCAAAGACGGACGATGCGGGCAAACCGCTCTATGACGAAAAAGGTTATCTCGTTCCGTCGGAAAACGCGGTTGATACTTCGGTATCGGTAACATTAAAGCCGGGCGAACATTTATATCTTTGCGCAGTCTGGGTGCCCGACGTCAGAGTGGACGTTGTGCTCGTCATAGACGGTGATACCGACGGTACCAAGACGATTACGGGAACGGACGGAACAAAGTATAAGACGGGAGACGTAATCGAGGGTAAAATTTTCAACGCGAGCGGTACGGTAAATATCAGCAGCGCGATTCCTTCGATAGCCAGCAGCGACTACACGTTCTTGCAATATTATAAAGACGAAAACTGTACGGAAATTATGAAAGGCACGCTCACCCGCCCCACGGACGGAAGCTCGGTAAATCCCAAAATATATGCGAAATATATCGAGGGAGTGTGGACGGTTGTCAGAACGTATACGCAGGCGGCGAATATGCTCAACACCCCCGTCGAAGGCGCAAGTTACTATCTGTACACGGAAGACGGCAGTAACGTAATCGACTGCTCTTCGAGGGCGTTGTCGCTTAAAACTTACAACTCGGGCGACGCGTTCAAAACAAATTGCACAATAGCGGGTAACGGCGTAACGCTTAAAAACCTTAATTTCAGAGCGAACGTAGATAACGGACAAATCAGTTCGGTATTCGGCGTATTCGGTTCGAATGCGAATATTTCAAATCTCACTATCGAAAATCTTAACGTTACGGTAACGGCGAGAAGAGACTTAACCGTCTACCTCGTAAACCACTCGGTTGAAGCGGGCGCGAAATTCGATAACGTAAATATCAACGGCGCGTCGCTTACGCTCACCATTCCTTCGAGCGGTACAATCAGCAATATCCAAAAGACGGAAAACGGGTACGACACTTCGGATTGGCTCTGCGGCGGCGGATTGCAGTCTATAAACGTTACGGGTGCAAAACTCACCATTAACAATGTCCCCGTCGTTGAATAAATCAGGTAAAATCAGGAGGCATAAATAAATGAAAAAAATTGTAAAAGGAATAGTTTGCGCGGGTCTTGCATGTACGTTGCTTGCTTCCGTCGGCTGTAAAAACAAAAAGCTCGACCCCGAAGAGCGTCACCTCAGCTTGTCGACTGCGGCTTTGGACGGCAACTTCAATCCGTTCTTCTATACCTCGCAGAACGACGGAAGTATGCTTTCGCATACGCAGATTTCGTTGCTTACTTCGAATGAAAACGGAGAACTTGTCTGCGGCGAAAACGAAGCTACCGTAGCGCTCGACTGGTCCAAAACCAAGTATGCGGACGAAGAAGGCACGCAGGCGCTTCCCGCAGACGCAACCCTCGAAGAGACAGACCATACTACTTATGAGTTCCTCATTAAAAAAGGCATTAAGTTCAGCGACGGCAAGGATTTGACGATTAAGGATGTGCTTTTCAATATCTACGTATATCTCGACCCCGCTTATACGGGTTCTTCGACTATGTATTCGACGGATATAAAGGGACTCAACGCATACCGCACGCAGGACCCTCTGGCGCAGGACGGAGACCTTGCGGACGTAGACGCTATGTTCAGAGGGCCCGCACAGTCCCGTATTAAGTCTCTCGTAGACTGGTCTTCGGGCGAAACAAATTCGTACGACGAAAACGACCTTGCTACCGTAAGAAAGCTGTTCAAGGAAGAAATCAGTTCCGACTGGACGGCTTTGGAAACGAGCTGGCAGGAGAGCTATAAACTCAGCTACCGCTTCACGGCGGCTTGGCAGGCTTACCTCTTTAACGAGGGAATTATAACCGTTCAGACGAAAATCAACGCAAACGGTTCGACGAGCCAGCTCTTCGAAGATACTAACGGAAACGGCGTCAAGGACGACGGCGAACTCTACTACACCACGCTTGACCCCAATCAGACGGGTTCTGCCGTAAACGAGGTAGAAGCTCAGCACATTATCGACGAAATTAATAACTATGTTTCCGAAAATCTTTCCAAGTATATGAGCGATAACGGCGTGGACGAGGAAACGGCTACGCTTGCGCTTCAACGCGATGCAAGTATCAACATAGTTTACAGAAACTATGCGGAAACCCGCGGCGAAATTCAGAACATTCTGTTGTACTGGGCAACCGGTTCGAGCGTTCTCGAAGACTTCATCGGACAGCTTCGTTCCAAATACTATGAAGATATTAAAAACGACCCCGCAAACGCAGGTAAGCTCGCGGTTCAAACCATAGAGGGCATAACGGCTCAAAAGGCAAGTTCCTTCAAAGGAAAGGCTCTCGATTCCGAGTACGACGTTCTCAGAATTGTCATTAACGGCATAGACCCCAAAGCGGAATTCTCATTCGCAATTCCCGTTGCGCCTTTGCACTACTATTCGGGTTCGTATAACGGTAAAGACTACGTTGCGCTTGCAAACACTACCGACAGCTTCGGCGTTGAAATGGGAAATAAAGATTTCTTCGATAACGTCATAAAGGGAAGCGGTAAAAACGGCTTGCCCGTCGGCGCGGGCGCTTACAAGGCGGCTACCTATAACGAGCAGGATACTTCCGATAAAACCGAATTCTTCAAAAATAACATCGTTCACTTCAAACGCAATGAATTTTTCGAAACTGTCGGCGCGGGTATAAGCAACGCTAAAATCAAGTATATCGATTATAAAGTTTTAAGCGACGACAGAATTATGGACGCGCTCGTAACTCAATCAATCGACTTCGGTACGCCCAACGCTACTTCCACGAACTCGGGCGAAGTAAGTACCAACAGCAAGTTCCTCGAAGCGAAGAGCTATCCCACGGGCGGTTACGGCTATATCGGCGTCAACCCCAAATTCGTTCCCGAAATAAACGTAAGACGCGCTCTTATGAGAGCTATGGACGTAAATCTTACCATGGCTTTCTACGGTTCGGGTTATTCCGAAATCATCACAAGACCCGTTTCCAAGACTTCGTGGTCCTATACGTTGGGTTACGGTTCTAATCCTCCTGCGGAGCATGAAAACGTAGCTTACACTTCGGACGACGACGAAATAATCGCACTCGTTACCGGCGCAGGTTACGAAAAGGGAAGCGACGGTATATTCGTCAAGAGAAGAAACGTAAGCGGACAGGCGAATGCGCAAATAGGTAAAAAACTTAAACTCACGTTCACGCTTGCAGGCGAAACGAACGAACACCCCGCATACCGTATGTTCACCGCAACGGCGGCGAGACTTAACCAGTTAGGCTTCGACATTACGGTTAACAACGATATTCAGGCGCTCCGTAAGCTCAACTCGGGCAACCTCGCGGTATGGGCGGCGGCTTGGTCCTCGGCAATAGACCCCGATATGTATCAGGTTTACCATATGGACAGCGGCGCGACGAGCGTTAATAACTGGAACTATAAAAACATTCTCAACGACACTGCGACTTGGAGTACGGAATATAACATAATTTCCGATTTAAGCGAAAAAATCGAAGAAGCAAGAGAAATGGACGACAAGGCGACGCGCGCGGGAATTTACACTCAGTGCTACGACCTCGTAATGGAACTTGCGGTAGAACTTCCCACATATCAGAGACACGACCTCTGCGTATACAATAAGACTATTATCGACGGCGCTACGCTTGTACAGAACCCTTCCTATCAGATGGGACTTTTCGATAAAATCTGGGAAATAAATTACGTTAAGTAATTGTTTGTTTTAAACGGCTTTGCGCGCGCCCCGCAATTTTGCGGGGCGCGGCGTAAGGCGTAAAGTGAAAAATTCTTCAAACAGGATACAATATGGTAAAATACGTAATCAAAAGAATACTCCTTGCGCTATTGATACTGTTCGGCGTTTCGCTTATTCTTTATTTCCTGATAAGGCTTATGCCCGTCAACTTTCTCGAAGACAAGTTTTCGGGACAGCTTGCAAACGGCGAATTAAAGGAAGAGGACTTTAAGCGTATACTTGCGCTGTACGGACTTGACGACAACAGTTTCAAGGGAATATTAAAGGGTTATTGGGGTTGGTTTACTAACTTCATAAAAGGAGATATGGGTATATCCTTCCAGTACGAAGGCGAACCCGTAAGCAGAGTAATAGGCGACAGAATGGGCATATCGTTCGGTATATCGTTCGTCGCGCTCATTCTCGAAGTTTTAATAGCCGTTCCCATCGGCATAAAGTGCGCTGTAAATCAGTACGGCAAGTTCGACTACGCTATGACTTTCCTCTGTATGGTAGGTATTGCGTTCCCGTCGTTCTTCCTCGGCAACCTGCTTATTAAGTGGTTGGCAGTCGATTTGGGTTGGTTCGACCCCATGGGCGGACTTAATACCAGCGGACTTACAGGCAACTGGTTTGTAATGTTCGGCGATATGCTTTGGCACCTTGTGCTTCCTATATTCGTAATGGTTGTTTTAAGTATAGGTTCGCTTATGAGATACCAGAGAACGAACACTCTTGAAGTGCTCAACGCAGACTATATAAGAACGGCGCGCGCAAAAGGACTTTCGGAAGGTACCGTAATTTACAAACACGTTTTCAGAAACACGCTTATTCCGCTTATAACAACTCTTTCGTTTACATTGCCCACGCTTTTCGGCGGCGCGATGATTACCGAAACGGTGTTCGATATCCCCGGCATAGGCAACGCGGCTTATCAGGCGCTTAAAGTCGGCGATATTCCACTTGCAATGGGTTACAATATGTTCATTGCGATACTTACGGTAATCGGTACGCTTCTTGCGGATATTATGTACGCGGTAGCCGACCCGAGAGTTAAACTCGGTAAATAATGGAGAGATTTTATGGAAGAACAGCTCGAAGAGAAAAAAGACAATTTCAACGATAATCTTCACGGCGAAAATCTCACGGAAAGAGCAAAGGTTCTGTCGCCCGGAATGACAGTCGTAAAACGGTTTTTCCGTTCTAAACTGTCGGTAATAGGACTTGCGATTTTAATCTTTCTGTTTGCGTTTTCGTTTTTGGGACCTCTCTTTTCAAAGTGGGGCGGCGACGGCGGCACGGTAAAGGATTACGACAACGTGACCGTTCAGGGTACTTATATAGCGTTTTCATATACGGGTTCGGACGGAAAGGTATACGAAGCGTATAACGTTATAATAGACGAAGGACTTTTACCCTACAACTACCTCGGCGATATAAGTTGGAGGCACTGGATGGGTACCGATAACGACGGCAACGACGTCTTAACCCGTCTTATGTACGGCGGAAGGGTTTCGCTTACAATCGGTTTCGTAGTGGTTATACTCGAAACGATTCTCGGCGTTCTTTTAGGCGGCTTAGCGGGATATTTCGGAAAATGGGTTGACAACTTGATAATGCGTATAGTGGACGTTTTAAGCTGTATTCCCACGCTTCCCATTATGTTGATACTCTCGGCGGTATTCGACTCGTTGGGAATAATGGACATTTCGAGACTGTATTATATGATGGTTGTGCTGTGTCTAATCGGCTGGCCGGGTATTGCAAGACTTGTCAGGGGACAAATTTTGTCCTTGCGCGAGCAGGAGTTTATGCTTGCCGCTAAATGTTCGGGACTTTCTACCGGAAAAAAGATTTTCAAACATTTATTGCCCAACATCATACCTCAGCTCATAGTTTCGATGACGCTCGGACTCGGCAGTATTATTCTTACCGAGGCAACGCTCGGCTATCTCGGCATAGGCGCGCCGCTCGGCACGGCAACTTGGGGCAATATGATTCAGCTTGCAGGTCAGTCAAGATGGCGTAACTACTATCCCAACCTTTGGTTGGGCGCCGGAGTTTGCATAACGCTTGCAATTCTCGCATTCAACTTCGTTGGCGACGGTCTGCGCGACGCGTTCGACCCTAAGATGAAGAGGTAACGTAATGGCTGACAATAAGAAAGAAATTAAAAAACATTATATATCGCGTTCGGAATCCCGCAGAATATCCAAGGAAAATTCAAAGGCAATCGCGCAGTTCGAAAAGCGCAAAAAACGCAAGGTTAAACCCGAAGAGTATGTAACTCAAATGAAAGACGATAACAATATCGTCGAATTCGAGGATTTGCATACGTTCTTCTTCTCGGACTCGGGTACAGTCAAAGCGGTTAACGGCGTAACATTCTCCGTTCCCGCGGGTTCCACCGTCGGCGTCGTCGGCGAAAGCGGTTGCGGCAAGAGCGTAACTTCTCTTTCTCTTATGCAACTCGTTCAGGCGCCGAGCGGACAAATCGTCAGCGGTTCGATAAGGTTTCGCGCGGATATGTTCAAACTTGACGAAAAGGGCAAGAAAATTCCCGTTTATGAAAAAGAAACGGGGGAAGACGGACAGGAAAGAATTAAACTCGACGAAAAGGGAAAACCTATAATCCGCAAAAACGAACTCGGCGGAAATATGTACGAGATGGAAAGGCAGGTTGTAGATATTGCGAAAATGCCGACGGAAGCTATGCGTTCTATCCGCGGCAGAGAAATCGCAATGATTTTTCAGGAGCCGATGACTTCGCTGAACCCCGTTTTCACAATAGGAAACCAGCTTGACGAAGTTGGCAAACTGCACATACAGGGAATTTCCAAACAGAAAGTAAAAGAAAGAAGCATAGAGATGCTGCAACTCGTCGGCATTGCCGACCCGGAGGGCGTATATAAAAAGTACCCGCACGAGCTTTCGGGCGGTATGCGCCAAAGGGTTATGATTGCCATCGCGCTTCTTTGCAACCCCAAACTCATCGTTGCGGACGAACCTACGACTGCGCTCGACGTTACTATTCAGGCGCAGATACTCGATTTGCTCAGGGATATAAAGGGCAAAATCAACGGTTCGATAATGCTTATTACCCACGATTTGGGCGTAGTCGCGGAAATGGCGGACTACGTAGTCGTTATGTACGCGGGCAAAGTAATCGAAATGGGTACGGCGGAAGATATTTACGACCGTCCCTTGCACCCCTATACAATAGGCTTACAGAAGAGCAAACCTACGGTTGACCAGGAAGTGGATTCGCTTTACTGCATACCGGGATTTGTTCCAAACCCCATAAATATGCCCAACTACTGTTACTTCCGCGACAGGTGCGGTAAGTGTATGGAAAAATGTTCGGGCGAGTATCCCGAACTTATAAAAGTATCGGACACCCACAGTGTTTCGTGCTATCTTTACGAAGGACAGGCGGAGGTGAAAAATGGCTGAAAATACTCAGGAAAGAACCTTTCTCGAAGTTGAAAACCTCTGTAAATATTTCGTAGCGGACAGCAATTTTTTCGGTAAACCCACAAAGTTTTTAAAGGCGGTAGACGGCGTTTCGTTTAAACTCGAAAAGGGAAAAACGCTCGGCATCGTCGGCGAAAGCGGTTGCGGAAAGACGACTATGGGAAGAACGCTTCTCCGTCTTTACGACGTAACGAAAGGCGATGTGTGGCTTAAAGGCAAGAAAATTTCGGAGCTCAAAAACAGAGAGTTCGATAAACTCCGCCCCGATATGCAGATGATATTTCAGGACCCTTACGCAAGTCTTTCTCCGAGACTTACCGTGGGCGAAATAATAGGCGAAGCGGCGCGTCAGCACAAACTCGTAACAAAGAGCGGCTTTCAGGAATACGTTCTCGAAGTAATGAATATGTGCGGACTTCAACCCCACTATTTCGAAAGATATCCGCACGAATTTTCGGGCGGACAAAGACAGCGTATCTGTATTGCCCGCGCGCTTGCGCTCAAACCAGAACTCGTAGTCTGCGACGAACCCGTTTCCGCGCTTGACGTTTCGATTCAGGCGCAGATTATAAATATGCTTATCGAGCTTAGAAAATCGCTCGGACTTACGTATATTTTCATATCGCACGATTTGTCCGTAGTCAAACACATTTCGGACGCGGTAGGCGTAATGTATCTCGGAACAATGGTAGAATACGGCGATAAGGACGCGATATTCAGCAATACGCTTCACCCTTACACACGCGCGCTGTTTTCGGCTGTTCCCGTGCCCAACCCGCACACAAAGATGAACAGGATTATATTAAAAGGCGATATTCCTTCGCCCGTAAATCCTCCGAGCGGCTGTAAATTCCATACGCGTTGCGAAAGCTGTATGGAAATTTGCGGAAGAATAGCTCCCAAATACAAAGAAGTGGAAAAGGGACACTTCTGTGCTTGCCATCTCTACAATACCGAAGAGGACGTAAAGGAACTCGAAGCTCAGTACGAAGAGGAGAGAAGGCTCGCCGAAGAAGCAAAGGAAGGACGCGCCAAAATCCGTTTCTGGGAAGGCATTGCCGATAAAATAAAGAACAGAAAGTCAAAAGATGAACCCGAAGCCGTTAAGACGGCGGAGGAGTTCGACGCCGAAATACAGACTTCCGCAGGCGAAGCGGTTTCATCCGTTCTCGAAGAAAGTTCCGTTCCCGCGGTTAAACCCGTTGAGACGGAGGTTTCAAAAGCTCCGCAAAAGAGCGCGCTCAAAAGTAAAAAAGCAGAGGTAAAGGATGTCCCGAAAGAATAAGGACGACGGGTTTGATACGGAAACTACTTTTGCGGATATGAACGTCGAAGGGTTCAGATGGTATTCGCCGAAACCTAAAAACGGAACAAAGAACGTAAAGCACAAAGTTTCCCGCAAGGAATATTGGCAAATGGTAAAGGGCGCTTACCTTGCGATTTTGCCGTATTTTGCAATCTTTCTTCTTTCAATGGGCGTCGTAATCGCGCTTGCTTATCTTTGGCTTAAATAATAATAATCAAATAACCCCCGCAACGTAAAGCGTTGCGGGGGTTTAAGATTACAAATTATTGCAAATTCATATGCGGCTTAATGCATAGGGGCGGAAAATAACTGCGCTTACGCGCACTTAAAGCCGTTCAGCCTATATTTTTAATCATAAGCCTTATAATTTCCTCGTCGGTTTCCTTCATTCCTACGCGCGCAAGGTCTCCGACGTTGTCTATTGTCTTTTCTACGCCCGTTTCGAGTATTCCGTCGCCGCCGTTGAAAGTACTGCCGCTACGGCTCATTTCCATACCCGTAAGTCCCGCGTCAACGGCAGAGGCGATTTTTGCGGCGCAACTCGACTTAGCTCCGTCGCAAATTAATCCCGATTCGATTGCAAGCGCGTTGACAATGGTGTTTGAAATTTCTTCGCAGTTGCCGCCGTATAAATAGCAGACTCCCGCGCCTGCGCCCGCGCCCGCGCTGACTGCGCCGCAATAGGCGGAAAGCCTGCCTATGCCCGTCTTTAAATGCACGGTGATTAAATCGGAAAGCGCAACGGCGCGCAGAGTCTTTTCGCGCGAAACGCCCAAATGCTTTGCGTATACCGCTACGGGCAGAGAAGCTGTCATCCCTTGGTTTCCGCTACCTGAAACTATGACGACGGGCAGGGAGCAACCGTTCATTCGCGCGTCGGAACCTGCGGCGGCGGTTGCCTTTGCTCTTATATGTATGTTTTCGCCGAAGGAAGAAAGCAAAATTTTACCGATTTTCGCGCCGTAATCGTTTTTAAGTCCTTCCTCGGCAATCGCGGAGTTGAACTCTATTTGGCGTGAAATGATTTCTTCTATATCGGAAAGGGGTACGGTTTCGGCAAATTCGAAAATGTCTTTAACGTTGAGTATGCTTCTGTCCGTAAGTTTGTTGTCTTCGCCGCAAATTTTGCCGCATACAATCTGCTTTCCGTCCTTTTCCACGGTAACTACGTTTGTATGATGCCCCTCGATTCTGACGAAAGCGTAGTGTCCGTCCGCGTAAACCTTTACGCCTATATCGAACACGCAACCGTTCTGCGCGTGCGTTACTTTAAAATTGCCGTTTTTAAGATAATCGCTTACGGCTTGCCGTTCCCCGTCTGTAATTCCTTCGAGAACCTGTAATTTTTTGCAGGCGTTGCCCGCGATTATGCCCGCGGCGGCAGCGGCGGTGACGCCTTTGAGTCCGCCCGTGTTGGGCACGATAACGCTTTTTACGTTTTTGAGAATATTCCCGCTCACGCTTATTTCAACGCGTTCGGGCACCGTCCCGAGAGTCTCTCTCGCAAGCGCGGAAGCGTATGCGACGGAAATCGGTTCGGTGCAACCCATAGCGGGCAGAAGTTCTTCGTTGAGTATTTTTATATATCCTTCGTAAATGCGTTGTTCCATATTTTCATATTATCCCAAAACGCGGCTTTTGTCAAGTTTATAAAAGAAAAATTGCCCGTCTTGCGCGGGTTACAATAAGGCCGCAGGTAATTATTGTGAATTATAATTACTTGACGGGAATTGCCGTTCTTGTTATAATATAAACGGAGGCGCATATGACTGAAAAGACGTGCAAAACCGTCCGTGTCAGTTTCAGCTGGATTCTGGCGGCAATGACGGTTATTACTGGCGCACTGTTTATATGGCAGGTGCTCGATTTATATGTTTCGGGCGTAAAAGCGGGCGAGCAGGTAATTTTCACCCGTCCCGAAGTCTTTTCGCGCATTGCAAGAATATCGCCGGCATTCTGGATTTGGGTGCTGATGATTATAGCCGGTTTCGTTATATGGGAAGTATTCCCCGTAAAACAGAAAAGAACGGGTTATAACGAACCCCGTTACGCGTTGGCGCGCCTTAAAAAGCGCATTCCCGACAGCGTGGGCGAGCAACTGCAAGACAGTTTCGAACTTGTAAAGCGTGAAGAAAAAATACTTAAAATATTATGGCTTTGCTGTGCGGCGTTAGGACTTGCAGGAATAATCTATTCGGTAGTTTATCTTGCAACGCCGTCTAATTTCCCCAATACGAACGTAACGCACGAGGTGCTGAATATGGCTTTGAACGTATTCACATGGGCGGCGGCTGTGTTCGTTGCGGCGTGCGGTATCTGTATTTACGAAGGTATCTCCGCGAAAAAGCAACTTCCTGCGGCAAGAAAACTTGCGGCGGGCAATAAGGTTATAGAACGCGGGCACGGCAAACTTTACAATAAGGTAATGCCTGTAATTCGCCATAAATATTTCATTTTGGGTATAAGAATAGCGGCGGGCTGTATCGCCGTAGCGTTCATAATAGCGGGCGCATTGAACGAGAATATGTCGCGTATACTCGAAAAGGCTATAAATATCTGTATGGAGTGTATCGGTCTTGGCTAAGGTAAAAAATTTCTTCCTCAAAGTCGGCAGATGGTTTAAAAACCACGCTCCCTCGAAACGCCGCCTTATACAGCTTTACGCGGCGCTTCTGACAAACGCGAACATAAAAGGTTTCGTTCACGGCAGAATTTATACGGGCGCAACAAAAAACGCCTGTGTGCCCGGACTTAACTGCTATTCCTGCCCGGGCGCAGTCGGCGCGTGCCCTCTCGGCGCATTGCAGGATTCGCTTGCGCAGACGGACAAGCGCGCGCCGTTCTATATCCTCGGCATTCTCGCGCTGTTCGGACTTTTGTTTGCGAGAACGATTTGCGGATTTTTCTGCCCCGTAGGACTCGGACAGGAACTTCTGTACAAAGTAAAGACGCCGAAAGTCAAAAAGAGCAGGTTTACAAGACTTCTTTCGTATTTGAAATACGTATTCCTTGTAGTATTGGTTATAGCGATTCCGCTTATTTACAACGGCATACCCGCGTTCTGTAAATACATATGTCCCGCGGGAACTTCCGAAGGCGGAGTACTGCTTTTGTGGCATTCGGGCAATACCGACTTTTACGATTCGCTCGGTTATCTGTTTACCTGGAAATTCGCGCTTCTCGTAATATTCGTAATACTCTGTATTTTCTTTTACCGTTTCTTCTGCCGTTTCATTTGCCCGCTCGGCGCAATATACGGTTTCTTTAACAGAATTGCGCTTATAGGCGTTAAACTAGACAGAGATAAATGCGTGGACTGCGGACTGTGCTTGCAGACCTGTAAAATGGATATTAAGCACGTAGGCGACCACGAATGTATTAACTGCGGAGACTGTATCCCCGCGTGTCCCACAAAGGCGATTACGTGGAAAGGCTCTAAAATATTCCTTCACGGAATAAGCGAAGAACCCGAAACGGATGAGCTTAAACCTCTCGCAAGTTTGGCGGCAGTCGGCGGAGCTTCCGCGGTAACGGCGCAAACAACCGTTGCTGATAAAGAAAACGTAAGCGAGTCAACGCTTAACGCAGCTGTTACGGAAAACGTATCTGTAAGCGGCAAGGAAGAGGAGAACGCGGCTGAGGCGGGTGTTGAAGAGGTAAAACCTACCGCGCACGAAATTTACGAAAAACGCGTTAAAAAACGCGCGTTCTGGCTTCAATTCGCGGCTTGGGCGGTAGCGCTTGCAGTTCTCGCAACCGCGCTTGTATACTATAATTTCGTCGATAAAATTTCGTTCAATACGACTTACGACGTCGGCGACACCTGTCCCGATTTCACGCTTTCGAGAATTTACGATACGCCCGCTGCGTATAACGAAAACGGCGAAAAACTCGAAAAATTCACCCTTTCAGACTATAAAGGGAAAGTAGTGGTGTTGAACTTCTGGTACACGACTTGCGACCCCTGCAAAGCGGAACTTCCCCATTTCGACAAGGTACAGAAAGATTACGGCAGCGCTGTTACAACCGTGGTAATTCACTCGGTAAACTCGCAGTTCAACTCAACCCCCGCAACCGTTCAGGGTACTATAAATCACGAACTCAACGGCGCTGAATCAAGCCTTATCTTCACTCATGACGAGCTGGAAATAAACTGTATAGAAATGCTCGGCGGCAAGAACGCGTTCCCCAGAACGATAATTATAGACGGCGACGGCGTAATTACGTTCACGCGTACGAACAGCCTTGACGAAGCGACTCTCCGCAGTGAAATAGATAAAGCCTTGAATAAATGATAATTGCTATACGGTTTAAAATCATAACTACGTGTGCAACACGTAGTTTGCACAAGTCCTAAAAAGGCACGGTACCGGCAGCTCTATTCGCGCGTTGAAGAGCTGTCAACCGCAACAAGCGCCCCGCTACCGCAAATGC
>CAMXOH010000018.1 GCA_947245485.1 uncultured Clostridia bacterium
CGACGAACTTCGTCCGCTTAATATTTTAAGCGAAAATATGCAGCCTTCCGATTTAAGGACGATGGCGGACTGTATACGCGGAGTGAATAAAGACGATTACGACGGAATTATTTTAACGCACGGCACTGATACGCTTTGCTTTACGGCGAACTTGTTCAGTCAGATTTTCTGCGATATAGAAATACCGCTTGTGCTCGTTTCCGCGCTTTACCCGCTTGACGACGACAGGAGCAGGGGCGTTGAAAATTTTGCGGGCGCCGTAACTTTTATCGAAAGCGTCGATTACGGCGGAGTTTTCGTGAGTTTCGAAAACCATGCCGAAAACTGCAAAATTCACCTTGCAAGCCGATTGATTGCGGCGTCGCAGATAAGCGGAGAATACGAAAGTATTTTAAAAGTTCCTTACGGTGAAATCCGCGGTTGGCGTTTTGTTTACAATGAAAATGTTCACAATCCTACGCCGTCGCAGTTGCGCCGTCCGAGAAAACCTTGCGAAGCACAGCGCCTTTGTACGGATTTAGTTACCATTCAGGCGCATTCGCTTCTTAATTTCGATTATTACAGGTTTAACGAAGTAAAACCCAAAGCGGTTATGGTTCAGCTCTATCACAGCGGAACCGTATGCACCGAGGGTAAAGAGGCGAACTTTAAAAATTTCCTCGGTTACTGTAAAAAACTCGGCATAGAGGTAATAATAGCAACCATAGACAGTAAGGCGCGTACTTACGGAAGCGCGCTCGGACTTGCCGAAATGTGTACTGCCGCATATGATATAAGTTTTGAGATGGCGACGGTAAAAGTTTTGCTTGCGCTCGGTTCGGGTAAGAATATAGCCGACGAATTAAACAAAAATAATTTCTTTGAAAAACTGCGTTAATTAACCAAAGTAAAATTAAAGCCTAATTCCTATTGACATAATAGGAATTAGGCTTTATAATTGTAACGGTTGAACTTTTATAAAGAAGTCAAAAATCAAACGGAGAATAAATTTGGTAAAGAGATATAACGTAACGGGAATGACCTGTTCTGCCTGTTCATCTGGTATAGAGCGTTCCGTCGGTAAACTAGACGGCGTAACGAGTTGCGAAGTAAGCCTTATGGGCAAGAGTATGAAAGCAGAGTTCGATGAAAATATTATTTCGGAAGAAGAAATTTTCAGCGCCGTAAAATCTCTCGGCTACGGCATTTGCAACGAGGGAGAAGAAGAACAGTCAAAAAAGAAGGACAGAGTTCAAAACCTGTTTATAAGATTTATAATTTCCGTATGCTTGCTTGTTCCTCTAATGTACGTTTCTATGGGGCATATGTTCGGCGCGCCGCTCCCGCCCTTTCTGGAACCCGCAAAAGGCAACGGGCAGTGGTTTGCGCTGTACCAGCTTATTCTTGCCGCGCTTGTTATAGGCGTTAATTACGAATTTTTCAAAAACGGCGCGGTGGCGGTGTTTAAGCGGGTACCTAATATGGATACGCTTGTTTCGCTCGGTTCGGGCGTGTCGTTTATTTATTCGGCTGTGCTTACGGGACTGATATTTGCCGGCAGGGAAGATTTATGTATGGAACTACATTTCGAGTCTGCGGCGACTATTCTCGCGCTCGTTACAGTCGGAAAATGGCTTGAAGAAAAGTCGAAGAAAAAGACGGGCGGAGAAATAGAAAAATTGCTGAAACTCGCGCCCGACGTCGTTACGGTAGAAGAGGATGGAGTACGTAAAACGGTTTCCGTAAAGGAAGTCAAAGTCGGAGATATTCTTATTGTTAAGCAAGGTGAATATATTCCAGTAGACGGTGTGATTACCGAAGGCTCTTCATTCGTCGATAAAAGCGCTCTGACGGGTGAAAGTCTGCCGATAGAGGTAAAAGCCGGCGATAAGGTAACTTCCGCGGGACTTGTCAAAAGCGGACTTATTAAACTGCGCGCCGAGCGCATAGGCGAAGAGACCACGCTATCTAAAATCATTCATATGGTGCGCGAAGCGGGCGCAAGCAAAGCGCCTATACAGAAGTTCGCGGATAAGGTTGCGGGCATATTCGTTCCCATTGTAACGGTACTCGCTTTAATAACTTTCATTGTTTGGATAATAATTGATAAAGGCTTCAATGCGGAACATTGCGTTACGTACGCCATTAGCGTACTTGTGGTTTCCTGTCCGTGCGCGCTCGGACTTGCGACTCCTGTTGCGATTATGACGGCGACGGGAAAGGGCGCATCGCTCGGCATTCTATATAAAGATGCCGAAAGTCTGCAAAAAGTATGTGAAATCAACTGTGTTTTACTCGATAAAACGGCTACTATTACCGAGGGTAAACCGCGCGTAACCGACGTCGAAGTTTTCAATTTCGATAAAGAACTCGCGCTTAAAATAGCGTACGGTATTGAGATTAATTCCAATCACCCGCTTGCAAAGTGCGTTACCGATTTTGTCGGTAGCGGCGTGGAAGTAAATAATTTAAATTATACGGTTGGCAAAGGCGCGGTTGCAGAATACGAGAACGAGAAGTATTATCTCGGCAATCTGAAACTGATTTCGGGCATAAAAATTACGGAAGAGGTTAAAGAAAAAGCCGCTGCATTGTCTTCGCAAGGTAAAACTGTTTTGTATCTTGCCGAATCTAATCGGGTTATAGCTTTGCTCGCCGTAGCGGATACGGTTAAGGAAGGAAGCGCGCAGGCGATTAAAATGCTTAAATCGCGCAATATGCGCATTGCTATGCTTACGGGCGACGAACAGAAAACAGCGCAAGCCGTAGCTTCCCGCGTCGGCATAGAGGAATTTGTAGCCGAAGTTTTACCGGAAGACAAACTTAACGCTGTTAAAAACATTCAAAGCGTTGGCGGGGTTGTGGCGATGGTTGGCGACGGAATAAACGATTCGCCCGCGCTCAAACAAGCCGATACGGGCATCGCTATGGGTAGCGGAACGGACGTTGCAATCGACTCTGCGGGAGTAGTGCTCGTTAGCGAAGATTTGCGTACGCTCGATACCGTATTTGATTTGAGCAAAGCGACCGTGAGAAATATTAAAGAAAACTTATTCTGGGCGTTTTTCTATAACGTGGTAATGATTCCCGTTGCGGCGGGCGTGTTCTCGGCGTTGGGTTTCGTTTTCAATCCTATGCTTGCGGCGCTGTGCATGAGTTTAAGTTCGCTATTCGTGGTGTGCAACGCTTTAAGACTTTTAATTTATAAAAATAAAAAATTATTAAAGGAAGAGGAAAATATGAAAAAAATTGTTTCGATAGAAGGAATGTGTTGCGAACATTGCGCTAAACGCGTCGAAAACGCGCTCTCAGCCGTCGGCGGAGTAGTTTCGGCAACAGTTAAACTGAAAAAGAAAATCGCGGTTATACGCAGCCGCGAAGAGGTTTCCGACGAGCAGATAAAGAACGTTGTGAGCGAAGCGGGATATACCGTAACCGCAATCGAGGTTAAGTGACAATATTACAGTATTTATGACAATATGCGTCAGGATAACGTTTTGACATATCAGCATACGGGGCGTTATAATAATTACGTAAATTATTATGCGAGGTGAACCGAATGGTAGATACAATGTTATTGGACAGACGCACAAAAGATTTGGTTAGAGAATACGTACCCGAGGGCGACGTTTTGGATAGCATAGTTTGCTTTTTTTCGATTTTTGCCGACCCTACGCGCGTGCGTATGCTTTCCGCGCTTGCTATATCAGAAATGTGCGTAACCGATTTATCCCGCGTTCTTGAAATAAATCAGACGACTGTTTCGCACCAGTTAAGGCTTTTAAAAAATCTCGGTATAGTAAAAAGCGACAGACACGGTAAAATAATATTTTACAGTCTTGTCAACGATACGGTTAACGACGTAATGTTAAAAGGCGTTGAATTTCTCGGCTGTTAGAAACTGTAAAATACGTAAGCGGCAGGATTTGTATTTACAAATCCTGCCGTTTTGGTTTCAAATCAATTTATTGTCTATGAAATCAAGCGTTATTTTGAAATTGGAAATTTTATATCCCCAAGCCCAGGTATTCGAATCTGCGGCGATATAAATTTTATTGCCCTTTAAAACCGAGTCAAAACTTGCGGAACAATATCCGTATTCTCCCGACCATCTGCAAATTGCGTTGCCTATTTCATAAGCCGAGTTTACTTCGTTTTTACTGTGGAATGCAAATACGAAGTAAGTAGGTTTTTCGGCGGGAAACCAATAGTTTACGATTTTAACGTTATAACTTACTTTGACGCTGATTTCGGTTGATGTGTTTTCGTCAAAGAACTGCGAACAATCAACCGTAAAAATTATACCCGTATGCGAACTGTTCACGGATTTTTCTCCGTCGGTAATACTGAAAGCGACTGATTGGTTTTTATACCAACGCGCCGTCAACGTAATATCCTTTTCGGGCATAACGCTGTCGGTGAATTTTTCCCCTGTTTCGGTGTACCAACCCGCAAAAGTGTATCCGCTACGCGAGGTTTCGGGAAGAGTGATAGCGGAACCTGCCTTTGCCGAAATATCGTCGACAGACGCGCCATGGTTTTCGTTTAAAGTAATAACGGGATTAGGTAGCCATTTTGCTTTCAAAGTCAGACTTTCGGGCGGCATAACCGTGTAAGAGAATTTTTCGCCTGATTCGGTATGCCAACCGTCGAAACAGTATCCTTCGCGTTCGGGAACGGGGAGACTTATTTCTCCGCCTATTTCGGCAATAAGAGTGGGAAACTTCTGCCCGTTTCCGCTTTCGAAAATAATTCCGCAACCGTATTTACATGCGTAAAGCGTCATTTCGCCTGTTACTTTATAAACTGCGTTATTCATTTGCCCGTCGCCTTTTTCGGTAGACCAATTTAAAACGTAAAAACCGAAAACGTTTTTAACGGGCGCAATATCTTCGATTAAGCTATCATAATCTGCATATTTCTCGATTTTTGTTTGCTCTTCGTCGTCGAAGCAGAACGTTACTTTATAAGAATTCAAAGTATAGTGCGCAAACAGATAAATTTTCCCGTCGTCGGTAAGGGTATAGTTGTGCTCGTCGACAGTCTTTTTTTCTGATAGAATACCGTTTGCGTCAGATATTCGTTCTCCGTTGCCGTCGATTTCCGTGAACCAGCCGTTGAATACGTAGTTTTCGAGAGTAGCGTCAAGTGGAATATCAGTTAATTCACTGCCGTATTCCACTGCAATGCTGTCTGTACAGCTTGCGGTTGTTCCTCCGCAGTAATCGAGTATGAAAGTATAAGTTTTAGGCGCAAAGCGGGGATAAAGCGTCAAATCTTTATTTAGTTTGAATTTATTTATACTTGTACCGTTTTTGTCTATGTATATGTTTCCGCCTTCCTCTTTATCGAATAAGCCTAAAAATTCGTAGCCTTGTTTAAATGGTATTTCTTCAATACTGTATAGATTGTTTCGTTTAACTTCGATTTCGTAAATTTGTCCGTTATCAGCATAACTTACGGTAAACGTTTTATCGTTTTGCGCGCATGCCGAAACGGTAAAAAGCATAACGGCGCAGATTAATAAAACGGCTAATCTTTTCATATTATTCTCCATTTCAAAGATATATTTTATTCTACTATAATTATTTCTTTATAGCAATAGAAAATCAAAGTTTTTATAAATGATTTATAGAACTTTTCACATTTAAGAATAACCTTTCTTTTCATTGCAAAAATTTGTGATTTATGCTATAATTACTCTATGGACGTAATTAAGGAAAAACTGAAACTTCTGCCGGAAAATCCGGGCGTTTATATAATGCTCAATAAGTACGGCAACGTAATTTACGTCGGAAAAGCGCGCGTTTTAAAGAACAGAGTCAGGCAATATTTCCATAACTCGCCCAAGCCTGAAAAGGTAATGAAAATGGTTGAAAATATATCTGATTTCAACTATATTATCACCAATTCGGAAATTGACGCCTTGGCGCTTGAAAACAACTTAATAAAAAAGTACAAGCCTAAGTACAATATTCTTTTAAAGGATGATAAAACTTATCCGTATATAAAAGTCAACGTAAAGGAAGAATATCCCAATTTCTCCGTAACGCGTAAAATCAGAAAGGACGGCTCAAAATACTACGGTCCTTTTATGGGCGGAATAAGCTGTAAAGACGTGCTCGATATATTGCAGTTGACTTACAGTATAAGACTTTGCCATATACAAATCACGCAAAAACCAAAGCGTGAATGTCTGAACTATCATATTAAAAGATGTACCGCGCCGTGCGCAAAGCTTGTATCGAAAGAAGAGTACTCAAAACAAGTCAAAAACGCTCTTTCCTTTTTAGAGGGCAACTATAAACAGGCGGAACAGCTTTTAACCGATAAAATGTTCCGTTCTGCGGAAAGCGAAAATTTCGAACTTGCGCTCGAATACAAGAATAAGCTCGAAATGCTGTCAAAACTCGAAGCCAAGCGAATTACTTCGCTGAGCAAGTTTATAGACGCCGATATAATCGCTTACGCCACAAATAACCTGTATTCGGCGGTAAACGTACTTGTGACGCGCAAGGGAATAATGCAGGGCGGAAGCAGTTTTGCGCTTGACGAGGCGCACATAAGCGACGGCGAAGCACTTACGGCTTTTATAGTGCAGTATTATTCAAGTCACGAAGTGCCGCCTGAAATAATCGTTGAAGATTTTTGCGAAAAACAGTTATTGCAGAATTATTTTAAAGAAAAATTCGATAGGACTGTGGAAGTTACGCTTGCTAAACAGGGCATTAAATACAGGCTCTTGGAAATGGCGCAGAAAAATGCCGCCGAATATCTTGAAAAATCAGTAGATAAAATCAAGCACCGCGACGATATGACGGTAAACGCTTGTATGCGATTGAAAGAGCTTTTGTCGCTCGATAAATATCCGCGCCGTATGGAGTGCTACGATATTTCCAACGTGAGCGGCGTGGATAAAGTAGGTTCAATGGTAGTTTTCGTGGACGGCGAAGCGGACAGAAGCAGTTACCGCAGATTTAAAATCAGGACGGTAGAGGGAGCAAACGATTTTGCGTCCTTGCAGGAAGTTTTAAACCGCAGGCTTTCCAAACTCGGAACGGACGAAGAAAAACGCTTCCCTAAACCCGATTTAATAATAATCGACGGCGGAAAAGGGCAGTTGTCGGCAGTTAAAAGTATTTTCGAAGATGCGGGAATTAACGATATTGAGCTTATTTCATTGGCTAAACGCGAAGAAGAAGTCTTTACGCTTAATTCCGAGCAGAGCATAAAAATCTCACACCGCGATTTTGCGCTTAAAATGTTACAGCGCATACGTGACGAAGCGCACAGATTCGCCATTACCTATTTCAGAAACCTCCACTCAAAGCGGAATCTTGAAAGCGTATTGAACGAAATCGAGGGCGTTGGAAAAGTGAAGAGAATTGCTTTGATGGAAAAGTTCGGTACGTTGGATAAAATAATGTATGCGAGCGAAGAAGAGCTTGCAAAAACCGAAGGTATAGGAAAATTCCTTGCCGCAAACATAAAAAAATATTTTGAAGAAAACTTATGAAAAGAGAAATTAATAAAAGATTAATAGTTTCCGATTTTGACGGTACGCTGATTACCTCGGAACAAAAAATACCCGAAGAGGTTCGTTCGGCTATAAACGAATACGTCGCCAGCGGAGGAGTTTTTGCCGTTTGCACAGGCAGAATGCTTCGCTCTATTTTACCGCGCGTACGTGAACTCGGACTCAAAGGTTTGGTAGTCGCTTATCAAGGTACGGTAATCGCCGAAATAGAGAGCGGAAAAATCATAAAGAACGGCTTTATAGGTTATAATGATATTTCCGAAATATGCGCATATATCGAAGAGCTCGGATTCGGTATGAACGTTTACTCTGGCGATTTGCTCTTTACCGATATTCCGTCCGACAATCCATATTTGAAAAGATATGAAGAGATAGTTGACGTTAAGGCTGAGAACGTTTCGCAAAAACTTTCTTCATTCGTTTATGAAAGAAAAATGGACTGTCAGAAAATAGCCTGTCTCGTTGCGCCTTCGGACAGGGACGAACTTTATATAAAGCTCACTGAAAAATTCGGCGGCAGATTTGACGTTACGTGCAGTGCGAGGGAGCTTGTTGAGGTATCGCCTTTCGGCGATACGAAGGGAGCCGCTCTCGAATTTATGGCGGCGCATTACGCTATACCTATGAGTTCGACAGTGGCTATCGGAGATAATCTCAACGACTTATCAATGGTTAAAGCCGCTTCAATCGGGGTTGCCGTGGGTAATGCCGCGGAACTTTTGAAACAGTCTGCCGACTATGTAACTGTAACCAATAACGAGGGCGCAGTCGCAAAAATCATAGAAAAATTCGGTTTTAAACAGGTTTAAAGAGTACTATGTCTGAAATACTTGCCCCTGCGGGCAGTAAAAGTTGCGCTCTTGCCGCTATAAATGCGGGTGCAGACGCTATTTATCTCGGTCTTGACAAATTCTCCGCAAGAAGTTCTGCGGAGAATTTCGACTGTGAAAATTTCATAGAAATTTGCAAAACTGCCCGCGCATTCGGCGTTAAAGTTTACGCGGCTCTCAATACCGTTGTAAAGGAATGCGAACTCGAAAGTTTTTTAAACAGCGCCGTCTGGGCGTGGAATAACGGGGCGGACGCGCTTATTGTTCAGGATTTGTTTTTGGGCGGAGAACTTAAAAGAGTTTGCCCGCAAATTAAAATTCATCTGTCTACGCAGGCGGGCACTTGCAATGCGCTAGGTGCGGCGCTCGCTAAAAAATTCGGGTTTGACAGGGTAATACTTGCAAGGGAGACGAAACTTGCGGATATTGCCGAAATTTCGAAAATAATAGAAACGGAAGTGTTTGTGCAGGGCGCGCTGTGTACCTGTTTTTCGGGACAGTGCTATATGTCGTCTTTTGCGGGCGGTAACAGCGGCAACCGCGGAAAATGCAAACAGCCTTGCAGAAAATTGTATTCTATCGACAGGGAAGGCTTTGAAGAAAAAGCGTACAGACTTTCGCTTTCCGACTTGTGCGTCGGGAAAGATATAGAAAAACTCATCGACGCGGGCGCGGCGTCTTTTAAAATAGAGGGAAGAATGCGCCGTCCCGAATATGTTTCTGCGGCGGTGAGTTATTACAGGAGCTTATTGGACGGAAAGAGCTGCGGTTTAAGCGATTTAAAGCGCGCGTATAACAGGGGAAATTATACCAAGGGACTTGCTTTCGGACAGGACAAAAGTTTTATTTCTTCGGCTGTTCAAGGGCATATCGGCGAGTTTGCGGGAATTATAAAGGTAGAAAATTCGAAATATATTTGCGTAAGCAAATTGAAATTCAGCCGCGGCGACGGCTTCAAAATTCTTCGCGGCGGCAAAGAAGCCGGCGGAGGACTTTACGGCGGCGAAGCTAAGGGCGGCTTTATAATAAATACTCGAGAGCGGCTTAAAAACGGCGATAAAGTTTTTGTGACGACCGATACGGCGTTGAATGAAAGGTTACTTACCAAAAAACGTTTTATTCCAATAGATATTAAAATCGTCCTCAATTCGGGAAAACCTGCGGTCGCAACGCTCGGAGGGGTAGAAGTTTTCGGCGATGAAATTCTCCAAAAAGCAAATACAAGGGCGGTTACGCAAGAGGACGTACGGAAGTGTTTCGATAAGGTTGACGCATTCCCTTTCAGTCCTTCTTGCAAAGTTCTAACGGACGGCGTGTTTATGCCTACTTCCGCATTGAACGCGTTCCGCAGAAGAGTTTACTCCGAGTACTATGATTTAATTTCCAAACCGCAAAATGAGCAAATTGATTTTCAATATAGCCGTTCGGATATAAAAACCGTTAAAAATTCCAAAAGCGCTGTCATTTCAACCGATTTGAGGGGTTTGCAGGCGGATATAGGCATTTTAAAATTGAACGATATGAATGCGGTTACGGAGAGTTTGACGGCGGATTTTAATGGCGAAAAATTTTTATTTGTTCCGCCTTATTTGTCGGGAGAAGAGATTGAAAGTATTAAAAAGCTATGCTCACAGTTTGACGGAATTTATTGCGATTCGTACTTCGGTATTGAACTTGCGGGAAATTTGAATAAAAAATTCTTTGCGGGCACGGGTTTTAACATAACCAACAGTTGTTCTCTTGAACGCTGCAAAGCCGATTATATCTGTCTTTCAAAGGAGTTGACGGTTTCGGAAGCAGACGCGCTCTCTGCGGCTAATACTTTCTATCTTACTTCGGGCAATATTAAAATTATGGATTTAATCTATTGCCCGTTTGAGAAAAAATGTTCTTCTTGTTCCAAACTTAATTTATATACGATGACGGACGGCGACAGGCGCGAATTTCCCCTTCGCAGATATAAAACGGGCGAGTGTAGGTTTGAGGTGTACAACTGCGCCGAACTCGAATCCAAAGGTTGCGCGGCAGGTTCGCTTACCGACGCAACGCTGAAAAGCAATAATAAAACCCGTACGCGCGGGCATACGGTTACCGGAATATTCTGATATGGATAATAAAAATCTTGAAAGACTCGAACTAGATAAAATTTTGGCGGCGGCAAGCGGTTACGCTGTTTTGGACGGCGGAAAAAAACTGTTGCTCGACGCGAAACCCTCTGCGGACTTGAACGAGGTTCGCAGACTTTTGGCGTATACGAAAGAGTGCGACGCGCTTTTATATAAGTACGGAGTAGGAAAAATCGAATATTTCGGAGCTTTAAAACCACTTTTAGAACGCGCGGAGAAAGGCTCGGTGCTGTCGTGCGCAGAGTTGCTTGAAGCTAATTCCTTGCTTCGTTCGGCGCGTACGGCATATGAAAGCATAAATTCGGTTTCGGACGAAAGCATTGTTCTGATGCGCGCCCGCGCAGACAGAATTTATTTCGATAAAAATTTGGAAGACGATATAGCCGAAAAAATAATTTCTCACGAGGCGGTGAGCGACTACGCGAGCGACAGGCTTTATTCAATCAGAAGCCGTATAAAGAGCCTTAACGATAGGATACGTTCCAAACTTGCCGAACATCTCACGAAAGACGCGCAGTATTTGCAGGACGGGATAGTCACTATTCGCAACGAACGTTTTGTAATACCAGTAAAAGCCGAATATAAAAATCAGGTGCGCGGACTTGTACACGACCGTTCTCAGACAGGCGCAACGTTCTTTATAGAACCCGAATACGTACTCGAACTGAATAACGAGCTTATTGCACTCACCATAGACGAACGCGAAGAAGTGGAAGCAATTCTCCGCTCTCTCTCGTCGCGGCTCGGCGCAATGAAAGCACAGCTTTCGGAAGATATTGAAATTCTCTGCGAAATGGACGCCGACTACGCCCGCGCGGAATACGGTTATCAGCACAAATGTTCTTTTCCTAAGCTAAATAACAGGGGTTATATAAACATAGTAAAGGGCAGACATCCCTTAATCGATAAAGAAAAAATTGTTCCTGTTTCGGTTGAAGTCGGTTCCGTCTATGATTTCCTGCTTTTAAGCGGCGCAAATACGGGCGGAAAAACCGTAACGCTTAAAATGTGCGGATTGTTCTGCCTTATGGCGGCGTGCGGGTTATTTATTCCCGCGGCGGAAGGTAGCAGTATTGCCGTATTCGAAAACGTTTTCTGCGACGTAGGCGACAGTCAGAGCATTGAAGAAAGTTTATCTACCTTTTCCTCGCATTTAATCAATATCATAAGTATTTGCGATAACGTTACGCCGAACAGTCTTGTGCTTATAGACGAACTCGGCGGAGGAACAAACCCCGACGAGGGGCAGGCAATCGCAAAAGCAGTTGTAAAACATTTGCTTGAAAAGGGGTGTAAAGGCATAGTGACTACGCATTTTACGCCGCTTAAAGAATTTGCTTATGTGCTTGACAGAATAGAAAACGCGAGTATGGAATTCGATTCGGGTACTTTAAGACCGCTTTACCGCATAAAAATAGGACTGCCCGGAGCAAGCAACGCGCTTGCCATTTCCCGAAGGTTGGGACTTCAAGAGAAAATTTTAAACGATGCGTACGGTTTTCTTTCGGAAGGGGCGCGTTCTTTTGAAAACGTTGTCAGGCGTGCGGAAGAGAGCCGCGTAGAGGCGGAAGAAAAACTTCTGAAAGCAGGCGCGCTCGAAAACCAATTAAAAAACAAATTAAAAGAAGTTAATGCGAAAATCGACGAACTGAATAAGGAAAAAGAAAAAATATCGCGTTCGGCAAGAACGGAAAGCCGCAGGATAATTGCGGAAAGGACGGAGCGCGCCGAAGAAATTCTCGGGCAGATAGAGGAAATTTTTAAAGCCGAAGAAATTACTCAATCGCATTTGATTCAGGCGCGTACTTTAAAAAATAAGCTCGAAAATATTTACTACGACGAAGAAGAGAATAAAAAGAAAGTAACCGAGTATGTCAAAGCTACGGAAGAGAACGTAAAAGCGGGAGTTTGCGTGTTTGTCAACCGCCTGCAAAGCAGAGGCACCGTAATCGGTTATTCGCCAAAAAAGAAAGAAGCGGAAGTACAGTGCGGAAATATGAAGTTGCACTGCAAACTTTCGGAATTGCAGGTTACGGGCGAAACGTACAAGAAACCCGAAAAAGTCAAGCTCGTTAAAAACATACCCGTGAGTCAGCCTTTGCTCGAAATAAACGTCTTGGGCATGACGGTGGAAGAAGCGCTGTACGAAGTGGACAATTTCATAGACAGGGCGGTTATGGATAATCTGGAAGAAATAAAAGTAATCCACGGCGTCGGAACGGGTAAACTAAAAGCGGCTATATCTAACAGATTGGCGCATCATAAAAACGTGGAGAGTTTCCGTTTGGGCAAGTATGGCGAAGGCGAAACGGGAGTTACGATTATCCGCTTAAAGTAACAGAATTAATTTCCCCCGAACGTAATATTATATAAATAGTATTTAATATTTAGGGGTAAACTATTGAAGGGTAAATTAATTACGGTTGTTACAAACGTTGTCCTCGTCGCGGTGCTCGCGGCAGTGTCATTAGTCGGTTTTTTAGGCGGAAACGCCGTGACGGTATCAAACGAAAATACCAACCTTTATTATAAGGCGGAAAACGGTTCGGGCGTAAGTTTAATGTTCAACGTTTACGAACATACGGAGAACGTACTCGAAATTCTCGATATTCTTGACGAATACGGTGCAAAGTCAACCTTCTTTATAGGCGGAAGCTGGGCGGACGATAACGTTGACTGCGTGCGCGAAATTTTCAACCGCGGACACGAATTGGCAAGCCACGGATATTTCCACAAGGACCATTCGAGAATGTCTTTGGACGAAAATCTCGAAGAAATCCGTCCGAGCGTAAAACTTCTCAATATGATATGCAATTCGGAAATAACTCTTTTTGCTCCGCCGTCGGGAGCTTTTTGCGAAGCTACTTTAAACGCTTGCCTTTCAATGGATTTAAGAGTTATAATGTGGAGCAGGGACACAATCGATTGGCGCGACAAGGACGTTAACCTCATTTATTCGCGCGCGACGAAAAATCTTGCGAACGGCGAATTTGTGCTTATGCACCCTACCGACTGCACAGTCGTGGCATTGCCGAAAATTTTATCTTACATAAGAGACGGCGGCTTAACCGCCGTTACGGTTTCACAAAATTTAGGAGAATAATGGTACACTGCAAAAAACTTGACAACGGAATAAGATTAATCGTAAAACGTATGCCCGGACTTATGTCCGTTTCTATGGGTATTATAGTCCATACAGGCGCGGCACAAGAGTGCAACATATGATGTTCAAAGGTACGAAAAAACGCACGGCGTATCAGATTTCTGACGAAATGGACGCGATTGGCGCGCAGGTAAACGCTTTTACTTCAAAGGATATAACTTGTTATTACGCTAAGTCAACGACGGGACACGCAGGCGAGGCTTTTGAAATTCTTTCCGATTTGTTTCTTAACAGTACTTTTCCCGAAGACGAAATGTCAAGGGAGAAGGGCGTTATAATCGAAGAAATTAATATGAACGACGACACTCCCGACGATTTGTGCCTCGATATTCTCTCTCGCGCGTTCTACGGCGAAAGGGGTTACGGAAGAAATATTCTGGGAAGCAGAAAAAACGTAAGCGGCTTTACGCGTTCGGACGTTAACGCGTATATTAAAAAACATTATGCGCCTGAAAATATAGTAATTTCTATGGCGGGCAACATAGAACCCGAATTGGCGGAAGAGCTTGCCGAAAAATATTTCGCGCATTTGACGCCGTCGCCCGCAGAGCATACGCCCGTAAAAGTTGAACTTGCCGCAAAGTCGCTTTTCAGAAAAAAGGAAATAGAACAAATTCATCTCGGCATTGCTTTTCCGTCTGTCAAGAGGTATGACCCTTTGTTCGACGCAACTCAGATAATGAACTGTGTTCTCGGCGGAAGTATGTCGTCGAGGCTTTTTCAGAAAGTCAGGGAAGAACTCGGACTTGCCTATACGGTATATTCATATGCGTCGGCTTATGCCGAAATAGGTTCGCTTGTCGTCTATGCGGGCGTAAACGCCGGAAATTATTTAAAGAGCGCGCGCGCGATTTTCGACTGTATCGAAGATATTAAGAAAAAATCGATTTCGAAAGAAGAGTTTAACCGCGGTAAGGAGCAGCTTACTTCGTCGTCGGTATTCGCGCAGGAAAGTACAAGCTCCCAAATGCTGTTATACGGAAAGGAATTGATTTACAGCGGCAAAGTGTACGACTTTGAAGAGCGCGTAAAAAGGATTGCGGGGGTAACGCTTGACGACGTAATGGCGGCGGCGGAAGTTAATTTCGACGAAAAGTCGCTCGCAACTTCGATAGTCGGAAATGTGGACAAGCCTCTTGAATTATGAGCGAACTTATAAAAGGGTTTGAACCCGTTTGGAACAAAGAAAGCAAAGTTCTGATTCTTGGCAGTTTTCCGTCGGTTAAGAGCCGAGAAACGGATTTTTATTACGGAAATAAACAAAACCGTTTTTGGCGTGTAATAAGCTCGTTCTTCGGTATTGAAATTCCTGCGCACAGGGAAGAGAAAATTCAATTTCTTTTGAAATATAAAGTCGCGCTGTGGGATATAGTTACCGAATGCGAAATTACGGGTTCGCAGGATTCGACTATAAAAAATTATAAAGTAGCTAATTTAAAAACCCTCTTGCAAAATTCCGAAATCGGGTATATAATACTCAACGGCAGTAAAGCCTTTTCGGTTTTTTGTACGGAATATTCCGATATAGATATACCTTACGTAAAATTACCCTCTACAAGTCCGGCAAATACGCGGTTTGACGAAAAGGAGTGGCGCGATGCCCTATCAAGAGCTTTTGGAAGAACTTAAAGAAAACGCTGACGAAGGTTACAGAGAATTTCATAAAAAACTACTTAAAAACGAAAAAGTTAATCTGCTCGGCGTACGTATACCGATAATGCGGAAAATTGCGAAAAAATATTCGCGTTGCGTGGACGAACTTCTTACTTTTCCCGACGAATATTACGAAGTTACGTTTGTTAAACTTACGGCAGTTTCGCTACTCGGTTACAGTGAATTTATAAAACATATCGAACAGTGCGTGCCGCTAATCGATAACTGGGCGACTTGCGACTGCTTTAAGGCAAATTGCATAGGTAAGCACAGGGAAGAATTTTTGCCATACATAATGAAGTTTGCGGCAGACGAGAGCGAGTACATACAGCGTTACGCGTTAGTTACGCTCCTGCATTTTTACGTTGAAGAACGTTATGAGAAATTAATTTATGAAGTGGTTTCGGAAAGCGATACAAGCCTTTATTACGTACATATGGCGGCTGCATGGCTGATTGCCGAAACGCTTGTAAAACGTTACGATTCGGCAAAGAATTTTCTGCTTGAAAATTCTCTCGATAAAAAAACTCACAATAAAGCAATTCAAAAGGCGTGTGAAAGTTACAGACTTTCGGACGAAAGAAAAAATTTTTTAAAGGGAATTAAAAGATAAAAATGGACATTTCAGCACAGCTTACACAAGAATTCGGACTCAAACCCGAACACGTCCAAAACGTTTTAAACCTTTTGGACGAAGGCAACACTATTCCGTTTATAGCGCGTTACCGTAAGGAAATGACGGGCGCAATCGACGACCAGGTGCTTCGTAATTTAAACGACAGATACGAGTATCTGAAAAATCTCGAAAAGCGCAAGGAAGAAGTTGCCAAGGCGATTACCGAACAGGAAAAGATGACCGAAGAAATTCAGGCGGCAATCGACGCGGCGCAGACAATGACGGAAATCGAGGACGTTTACCGCCCGTTCAAGCAAAAGAAAAAGACACGCGCTTCCGTTGCTGCCGAAAAGGGTTTGAAACCTCTTGCGGATTTCATTTTGGAACAGGCGGGCGAACCTTATGCGGAAGCGGAAAAATATATCGACGAAGAAAAGGGCGTAAAGAACGCGGGCGAAGCCATTGCGGGCGCGAAAGATATTATTGCGGAAGTTGTTTCCGATAACGCGGAATTGCGTAAAAAGCTCCGCGGACTGTTGGAGAAGCACGGCGAAATGCAAGTCAAACTTGTCAAGGACGACGACAGGGGCACTTACGCTATGTACGCCGACTATGCCGAGCTTATTCCCGAAATCAAAAATCACAGAATACTCGCTATAAACAGAGGCGAAAAAGAGGACTGCTTAAAGGCAAAAATCTATTTTGACCCCGATATTGCAAAGCGCGTATGCGTTTCCAAATATTTAAGACACAGAAAGCAGGCGGAATGCGCAACGCTTATAGAAGAAGCGGCGAGCGACGGATACGACAGACTTATCGAGCCTTCCGTTCAGCGCGAAGTAAGGGCGTTGCTTACCGACCGCGCGGGCGAACAGGCGATAAAAATGTTCGAAGTCAACCTGCGTCCGCTCCTTTTACAGCCTCCCGTTAAAGGCAAAGTTACCCTCGGACTCGACCCCGGCTACCGTACGGGTTGTAAGGTTGCCGTCGTAGACGAAACGGGTAAAGTTCTCGATACTTCGGTTATTTACCCCGTTCCGCCTAAAAACGATATAGAGGGAAGCAAGAAAATTGTAAAATACTTAGTTCAAAAGCATAATGTCGATATTATTTCGATTGGTAACGGCACGGCGAGCAAAGAGACGGAAATTTTCGTTGCGGAACTTTTGAAAGAAGTCGAGCGCAACGTTAGTTATGCGGTTGTTAACGAAGCGGGCGCCAGCGTATATTCGGCAAGTCCTCTCGCCGTGGAGGAATTTCCCGATTACGATTTGACTCTGCGTTCGGCGATTTCCATTGCAAGAAGATTGCAGGACCCGCTGTCGGAACTCATCAAAATCGACCCCAAGTCAATCGGCGTCGGACAGTATCAGCACGATATGGATAAAAAGCGTCTTGACGGCGTGCTCGGCGGCGTACTCGAAGATTGCGTAAACAGCGTAGGCGTGGACCTCAATACGGCAAGCGTGTCGCTTCTTAAATACGTTGCGGGACTCAACGCGGGCATTGCTAAAAATATAGTTGCTTACCGCGAGGAAAACGGTAAATTCAAATCCCGTTCCCAGCTTTTAAAAGTTTCCAAACTCGGCGCAAAGGCATACGAACAGTGCGCGGGTTTCCTTCGTATTACGGACGGAAAAAATATTATGGATAACACCGCCGTTCATCCGGAGTCGTACGAGAAAGCTGAAAAACTTCTTGCGCTTTTCGGTTACAGCGACGACGACGTGCGTGCGCGCAAACTTAACGAGCTTCCCTCAAAGGTTAAAGAATTCGGCGAAGACAAAGCCGCAGAATATTGCGGACTCGACAGGGCGACTATGAACGATATTATTTCCGAACTTGTTAAACCCGGCAGAGATATCCGCGACAGCCTGCCCGCAAGACAGCTCCGCAAAGATATTATGGGTATAGAGGATTTGGCTGTCGGAATGGAAGTGGACGGTGTAGTCCGCAACGTAATCGACTTCGGCGCGTTTGTGGATATAGGCGTACATCAGGACGGATTGGTTCATATTTCCGAAATTACGGATAAATATATCCGTCACCCGTCCGACGTGTTAAAAGTCGGGCAGGCGGTTAAAGCAGTTATTATCAGTCTTGACAAGGGTAAACAGCGCATAGGCTTGTCCTTAAAGCAAGTAAAAAAACAGGCTAATTAACTTGACATTTATTGGCAGATAATGTAAACTTCACTTATCAATACAAACGGAGGGAATATAAATGTTTGAAGAAATAGTTAAAATACTTTCGGAACAGTTGGATATACCGCAGGAAAAAATAAAGATGGAGAGCGATATAGTTAAGGATTTGGGCGCGGACTCGCTTGACGTAGTCGAACTGTTAATGAATCTCGAAGACAACACGGGTAAGACCATTCCCGAAGACAAGGTTTCGGAAGTTAAGACGGTAGGCGACGTGGTTTCGCTTTTGCAGTCGCTTTAATTAAAAAAAATAATATCCCCGCAGACGAGCTGTCTGCGGGGATAATTTTTATTAGACGATAATATTAATCAATCTCTTAGGCACGAAAATAAATTTCTTTATCTGTTTACCTTCGATAAGGGGAGCTATGTTTTCGTGCGCCTTTACAAGCGGTTCGATTTCCTTTGCCGTCATATCGGCGGGTACCGTGAGCTTTGCTTTAATTTTACTGTTAATCTGAACGGCGTATTCGAATGTATCTTCGCCGCATTTTGCTTGAATGTATTCGGGCCACTTTTCGTAAGCGATTGTTCCGCCGTGTCCGAGGACGCAAGTCCATATTTCTTCCGTAATAAAAGGAATTACCGGGTTAAGCAGTTTTATAAGTCCTTCGGCGTATTCCAGAGGGAAATTTCTGCCTTCGCTTATTTCTTTATATACAGCGTTGACGAAAATCATCATCTGCGAAATCGCGGTATTGACTTTCATAGACTCGTAATCTTCGCCTACTTTTTTAACCGTCTGGTGATAGAGCTTTTCAAGGTTTGAATTTTGCGCGGGGGTAATAGCGTTTAATTCGAAGTAGAGGCGGTGCACTCTGTCCACAAACTTTTTAACGCCCTCAATATTTGCAGTGTTCCACGGTTTCGTATCTGAAACGGGACCCATAAACATTTCGTACATGCGCAAAACGTCCGCGCCGTATTCGTTTATAATATCGTCGGGATTTACTACGTTGCCGAGGCTCTTAGACATTTTGTTTCCGTCCTCGCCCAAAATCATACCTTGATGGAACAGCTTTTTAAAAGGTTCTTTGCAAGGAACCAAACCTTCGTCATAGAGGAAATTATTCCAAAAACGGGAGTAAAGCAGATGCCCTACGAGGTGTTCTTTGCCGCCTATATAGAAATCGACGGGCATCCAGTGTTTCAATAACTCGTAGTCGGCGAATTTTTCATTGTTATGCGGGTCGCAGTATCTTAAAAAGTACCACGCGGAACCTGCGGAACCGGGCATAGTCGTTGTCTCGCGCTTGCCTTTGACTCCGTTTAAAGAAACGTTTACCCAATCTTTTGCGTTTTCAAGCGGCGCCGCGCCATTATGCGCCTTGTAGTCGTCCATTTCGGGGAGGGTAAGAGGCAATTCGTCGTCTGAAATGAGCACGGTTTCGCCGTTTTTGAGGTGAATTACGGGAAGGGGTTCGCCCCAATAGCGCTGTCTTGCAAAAATCCATTCGCGCAGTTTATAAGTGACGGTTTTCTTTCCGCAACCGTGTTCTTTCAGCCATTCCGCCATTTTTTCTATTGCGTCTTGTTTATTAAATCCGTTTAAGAATCCGGAATTAATGTGTAAACCGTCCTGCGTATAGGCTTCCTTTTCTATATCTCCGCCTTCGAGAACGGGAATTATAGGAATATTGAATTTTTTTGCGAATTCGTAGTCGCGCGTATCGTGCGCGGGAACAGCCATAATCGCGCCCGTTCCGTAAGAGGTTAAAACGTAATCGGATATATAGACGGGTATTTTATTTCCGTTGATGGGATTAACTGCATATGCGCCCGTAAATTCGCCCGTTTTGTCCTTGTTTAAATCAGTGCGCTCCAAGTCGGATTTGCTTGCGCATAATTTTTTATATTTTTTAACCGCTTCGCGCCTGTCGTCCGTCGTAATTTCGTCCACGAGTTTGTGTTCGGGCGCAAGCACACAGTAAGTTACGCCGAAAAGGGTGTCGCAACGCGTGGTGAATACGGTAAAAGTTTTATCCGTTCCGTCGATTTTAAAATCAACGTTCGCGCCTTCCGATTTTCCTATCCAGTTGCGCTGTGCCGTCTTCGAAGCCTCGGGCCAGTCGAGTCCGTCTAAACCTTCTAAGAGCTTTTCTGCGTATTTGTTTATGTCTATAACCCACTGTTTCATATTTTTGCGAACAACGGGGTATCCGCCGCGTTCTGATTTGCCGTCGATAATCTCATCGTTCGCAAGTACGGTGCCGAGTTCTTCGCACCAATTTACGGGAGTCTCCACGTATCGCGCGAGTCCTGCTTTGTAAAGCTGTTTAAAGAACCATTGCGTCCATTTATAATATGAGGGTTCGCAGGTTGAAATAGTCTGTTCCCAGTCGTAAGTCAGTCCCAGCATTTTAAGTTGCGCGGTAAACGTTCTAATATTGTCCTGCGTAAAACCTTCTGGATTATGCCCCGTATTAATTGCGTACTGCTCCGCGGGAAGTCCGAAGCTGTCGAAGCCGATGGGGTGCAGAACGTTAAATCCCTGCATTCTCTTCATTCTTGCAAGAATATCGGTTGCGGTATAACCTTCGGGATGCCCTACGTGCAGTCCCGCTCCGGAAGGATAGGGGAACATATCGAGAACGTAATATTTAGGTTTTGAAAAATCGTGTAAGTCGGTACGGAACGTTTTATTTTCGTCCCAGTATTTAATCCATTTTTTTTCTGTTTCTCTGAAATTTGTGTAAGCCATATAAGTTTCCTTGTCCGTTTTAGATATTATATCCTTTATATTGCAAATTGGCAAATATTTTAACGCAAAACTCTTTTTAAAGTTGTTGACAAATGAGAAACAGTGTACTAAAATAAGGTTACTTGAATTGAGAGACAAGTACCGCCGAAAGATTTTCAGAGAGCGCGGCATAGCTGTGAGCCGCGTATTCCGTAGGAGAACGGGAAACCACTTTCGTAAAAGTTCAAGTGTTTGAAAGAGGCTTTTTATTGAAAGCAATTAAGGTGGAACCGCGCAATTTTTGCGTCCTTAAACGTATACCGTTTAAGGACGCTTTTTTATACTAATTAAAGTTTCAAGGAGATAATATGGAAATCAAACTTAAAAACGGCTCTATTGAATTGAACGAGGGGGCAACGTGCTCAGACGCGGCGCATAAAATAAACGAAGGCTTGGCGCGCAGCGCGGTTGCCGCGAAAGTCAACGGAGTTCTTTGCGATTTGTCGGAAAAACTCAGCGGCGGCGACAGTCTTGAAATCGTTACGTTAAAAGACGAAGAGGGACTCGAAGTTTACCGCCACACTTGCGCGCACGTTCTTGCGCAGGCGGTTAAAAACATTTTCCCTACGTGCAATCTTGCGATAGGACCCGTAATAGAGAACGGCTTCTATTACGACATAGATTTCAAAACGCCCATTTCTCAGGACGATTTCGAAAAAATCGAAGTGGAAATGCTTAAAATAATCAAGTCCGACATTCCTGTGGAAAGATTCGAGCTTCCCCGCGCGGAAGCGTTGAAACTTATGAGAAAGTACAAGGAGAAGTACAAAGTCGAACTTATAAACGGACTTCCCGAAGACGCTGTTATTTCGTTTTATAAGCAGGGAACTTTCACCGACCTTTGCCGCGGACCGCATTTGCCTTCGACGGGTAAAATCAAAGCGTTTAAACTTACTTCGCTTACGGGCGCGTATTGGCGCGGCAACGAAAAGAACAAGATGCTTACGAGAATTTACGGCACGGCGTTTGAAAAGAAAGCTCAGCTCGAAGAATATTTAATAAAAGCCGAAGAAGCAAAAAAACGAGACCATAACAGGCTCGGACGCGAACTCGGCATATTTATGACATCGGACGTTGTAGGACAGGGTTTGCCTATTATTATGCCTAAGGGTGCAAAGATTTTGCAGATACTTACGCGTTTTGTAGAGGACGAGGAAACTAAACGCGGTTTTATGATAACAAAGACGCCCAATATGGCTAAATCCGACTTATACAAAATTTCGGGACATTGGGCGCATTACCGCGATAAAATGTTTGTTTTAGGCGAAGTCGATAAAAACGGAGAATCGCCCAAGGGCGAAGAGATAATGGCTCTCCGTCCGATGACTTGTCCGTTCCAGTATCAGATTTTCAAAAACGGATTAAAGTCTTACAGAGACCTTCCTTGCAGATATTCCGAGACGGCAACCGAATTCAGAAAAGAGGCTTCGGGCGAAATGCACGGACTGATAAGGGTAAGGCAGTTTACGCTTTCGGACGGACACATAGTTTGTACGAAGGAACAAGTTGAGGATGAATTCAAGCGGTGTCTTGATTTGTCTTATTATATTCTCGATGCTTTGGGTATGAGAGATGACGTGACTTTCCGTTTCTCGAAACGCGGCGCGTCGAAGTCCGATAAGTATATCGACAACGACGAGGCTTGGAATAAAACCGAAGCTATGATGAAAGTTATTCTCGACGATTTGAAGCTCGATTACGTCGAAGCTGACGACGAGGCGGCGTTCTACGGACCCAAGCTCGATATTCAGGCGAAAAACGTTTACGGAAAAGAGGATACTCTCATTACAATTCAAATCGACTTCGCGGCGGGCGAAAGTTTCGATATGCAGTATGTGGACGCGGACGGCGTAAAGCGTCATCCTTACGTTATACACCGCAGTTCGATAGGTTGCTATGAAAGAACGCTTGCGCTTCTTATAGAAAAATACGCGGGCGCGTTCCCGCTTTGGATGTGTCCTACGCAGGTTAAAATTCTTCCCATAACCGACAGAACGCTTGCTTATGCCAACGAAGTTTGCGATAAACTTTCCTGTGCGGGAATACGTTGCGAAGTGGACGGACGGAACGAAAAAGTCGGATATAAAATCCGTGAAGCCAAGCTCGATAAAATTCCGTACGTGCTTGTAGTGGGCGATAAGGAAGCGGAGAGCGGCACCGTAAACGTTAATATGCGCGGAGTAGAAGAAAAATCAACGCTTTCCGTTTCTGAGTTCCTTGAAAAAGTCACTATGGAAAACGCAAAAAAGATTATTTTCTGAAATTAAGCGTGAAAATCATTTGACAATGATATGAAAAAAGTTTAGAATATTATCGTTAAGCAAAGGCAACCCCTTTCGCCTACGGAAATATCCGTGCGGCAAGATAATGATTTTTCGGGCGAAGTTTCGTCTTGCATTATTCTCGGGTTGTACACATCCCGAGAATTTTTTTCGGGAAATAATTGAGAGGTATATGATTATAAAGGACTTATATTCCGTCAACGAAGCTATCCGCGATAGAGAAGTAAGGGTGATTGGCAGTGAAGGCGAAATGCTTGGCGTTATGTCAAGCCGCGACGCACAGCGTCTTGCGGACGATGCCGAACTCGATTTGGTTAAAATTTCTCCCAACGCGAATCCGCCCGTATGCAAAATTATGGATTACTCCAAATTCAAGTACGAACAGGCGAAACGCGATAAGGAAAACCGCAAAAATCAAACCGTTATTGAAATTAAAGAAATAAGACTTTCAATGACAATCGACGTGGGCGACGTAAGCGTAAAGACAAAACAATGCCTTAAATTTCTTGAAGCAGGCAACAAAGTCAAAGTTTCCATAAGAATGAAAGGGCGTGAAAATTCCCGTTCCTATCAGGGCGTAAAAGTTATGCAGGACTTTTTCGAAGGTTTGGGCGGCAAAGCGGTTCAGGATAAAAAACCTACGGCAGAGGGCAGAAGTATAACGATGATGCTTTCTCCCGCAAAAGTTTAACTTAAAAACAGAAATTATTTCATTGGAGGACAATAATATGCCTAAGCAGAAGTCACACAGCGGCACAAAAAAGCGTTTCTGGCTCACTTCGACCGGTAAGGTAAAAAGACCTCACGGCGGCAAGAACCATAAGGCTGAAACAAAAAACAGAAAGAGAAAGAGAAATTTGCGTCAGAATACGCTTGTTTCGTCTACGCAGGAATCCAACGTAAAAGCAATGATTCCTTATAAGAATTAATGGAGGACAAAATAAATGCGTATTAAAAGAACAGTTAACGCTTTAAAGAAGCGCAGAAAGATATTCCGCCTTTCAAAAGGCT